>DATEJX010000298.1:0-7552 GCA_035277785.1 Candidatus Angelobacter sp.
CAGACCTAATCCTGCCTGGCTGATAGCCGCTATTGCCGGTTTCATCATTCTGGTGCTCGCGCACCGGCGCATTTTGCGCGCCAGGAACCTGGCCGAACGAGGAATCGCGCTTTACACTCGCGGGTTGGCTCGGCTTGAGGACCGTTGGAGCGGGGCCGGCGAGACCGGCGAGGAATACAACCGGGCTGACCATCTGTACGCCGAAGATCTGGACCTTTTTGGATCCGGAAGTCTTTTCCAACTGCTTTGCTCTGCGCGCTCCCGGATGGGAAAAGAACGGCTGGCAGACTGGCTGCTCACCCAGGCTGGTGCCACGGAAGTTGTGGCGCGCCAACGTGCCGTCGCAGAACTCAAAAGCAAGTTCGAACTGCGCGAAAACGTAGCGCTGACAGGCGATAAAGAAAAAATTGACGCCGATCCCACGAAGCTGAAGGCGTGGGCTGGGATCACTGTCGATCTCGACTATCGGCGATGGCGGCCGCTGGCCTTGATCCTTAGTGCTTTGGCTATCGCCACTCTCGCCTACGCAGTCATTGGCTTGGTGAAGCACGGCAATGCGTTCTGGACTCCGTTCCTCTTGATGCTGGTGGTAAACGGAGTTGTGCTCTATTCCGTCCGCACGCGGCTGAGAACACTCTTTACAGGTCTCGATGAAGCATGCCACAACTTATCAGCCCTGGCTGCGGTGCTGCGCTGCATTGAAGACGGGCAGTTCTCTGCTCCGCGACTCGTTGCCATCCAGGGAAGGCTTTTCCTCAAGGGCCTGCGTGCGTCCCAATGCATATCGCGACTTGGGACTCTATGCGACCTGGAAGAGTCACGCCACAATCAGGTGGTCCACTGGCTTGAACTTGTCATCCTTTACTCGCTGCATGTTGCACTTGCGCTCCAGCGTTGGCGGGAGAGATACGCAGAGCTGATTTTGGACTGGCTTGACGCGGTGAGTGAATTTGAAGCGCTCACCTCGATTGCCAGCTACGCCTTTGAGCATCCATCCGATTCCTTTCCCGAAATCTCTGACACTCAAACTCCGCCTCGCCTGGACGCTACCAGGTTACGTCATCCTTTAATGCCGAGCTCAGAGTGCATCCCTAATGACGTGACCCTGGGCGAACAACCGCAAGTACTCTTGATAAGCGGTTCGAATATGTCGGGGAAAAGCACCCTGTTGCGCTCGGTGGGCGTGAATGCTGTTCTGGCATTTATCGGAGCACCGGTTCGTGCAGAGACATTCTTCATCTCTGCCCTCACAATTGGCGCTTCCATGCGGATATCTGATTCGCTCCAAAAAGGTGTCTCTCATTTTTATGCTGAGATCACTCGTATCCGCCGCGTAGTTGAGCTTTCGCGACCCGGCCCTCTTTTATTTTTGTTTGACGAGATTCTTCAGGGAACCAACTCTCATGATCGCAGGATCGGCGCGGAAGGCGTGCTGCGGACGCTTATGCAAAATGGCGCTGCAGGGCTGGTCACGACGCACGACCTTGCGCTGACCGCAATGGAAGAAATGTTTCCCGGGAAAATTGCCAACGTTCACTTCCAGGAAAAGCTGGAAGCAGGAAAGCTTTCATTCGACTACAAGTTGCGTGAGGGTGTAGTCACCACGAGCAATGGCCTGGAACTGATGAAGTCCATCGGACTGGAAGTCTAGTCCTGCCTGGAGCCGGGAAAAATGGCCCGCACAGGCGTGCGGGCCACTGTTTCTCCAAACCGCGCGTGAGCAATGCTTGCGTTGCCGCTCGGCAACCTTGAACGGCAACACCCCCTTTGCCCTGCTCACGGCCGGTCTCAGAGATTGCTTTACAGCGTTTGCAGAAAAGCGACCAGGTCGCTCTTTTGCTCTTCCGTCAAATTCAACCCAAATCGCTGGTCGTAAAAGTTGACCACGTCACGCAAAGTGGCTGCTGACCCGTTATGGAAGTACGGAGCGCGGGCGGCGAGTCCACGCAAGATCGGACCCTTCGTTTTACCGATGTCCGCACAGTTGCCTGTAACAAGAGCACGGCCCGGATCGGTGGTCTGAATCGTGGAACCTTTGCCAATCGGAGTTACTGCACTGGCAGAGCAGGTGATGGTGTACACCGGCAAGCCGTCGATATCGAGAGCCGGTAGCGCGGGAAAATCCGTAACTCCAATGTTGATCGCCAGCGCCACTGAGTGATTGCCCACATTGGGAGCGTTGTGGCATGTGGTGCAGGTACCACTAAACGAAGATGGCACGCCGGGAAGATCGTTAAGTCCGCTTACGCCTGAGATCGTGATAGGGAAACTGTTGAAAAGAGCCTGTCCACGTGCCACTGCGGCACGAGCTGCAGGCCTGCCGTTGGAATCGGCTTTTCCCTTCATCGTGGCCCACTTATCAAAAATAGTGAAAGCAACCGGATTAAAGTCCACACCTGGTGGCGTTCCACCCAGCGGGTCGTTGATCCCGATAAAGAATGGCTGACTAGCCAGGTCTGCCGGACCACCCTGCCCTCCCTCGGCGTTCAGGTTGCCGGCGGCTTCATCGAAGGTCTGAGCGGTAAAGTTCCCCAACTCGAAATTGACGATTTCTGCTATTTGTTCATCGGTAGGACGCTGCGTAGCCTGGGCGTGTCCCGTCGTTGCTCCTGCGGCCTGATCGCTCAAGTCAAAGTTGAGGGTTTGGCCTTTAAACGACTCACGCCCATCCCACATAACCGTGCTCAAAAATGGTAGGTTGGTGGCTGGGAGAGGACGCCGGAATAATGCCAGTCCGGCCGGAGTGGTTTCGGCACAATTATGCGGATCATCAATCCCGGTAACTGCAAAGTTTGCGTTACCTGGCACGCCTATCGAGACTCGGATCAGCCCCTTGGTCAGCAGCATGCTGTAAGCCTTCTGACGTGCTGCAAAGGTGGTAACGTCCGCGCTTGGACAGTTGGCGCCGTCATTGGTACGGAAGATCGGATCCAGGCCCTGGCTCGCGACAAAACGCTCCTGGATGTGGCCTGGCGTGACAGTCCAGGCATCACTGGCCTGGTGGCAGGTCGCGCAACTCCGTCCGTTCGTTCCCAGGCTCTGAAAGAAAGGATTATTGGTGCTTGCTTCGCCGGTTTTGCTGAAAGTGCGAATTGTGCCCGTGGAATCCGGGAAAGGGTTTGTGTTCCGCAAATGGCTATCGGCAGCCACACCGGCTGCGATCACCAGGAATCCGAGACTGAAAAGAACGATCTTCCTGCGGTTTTTGTTACCAACTGTGGATTGAATACGAGTGTAGATACCCTGCTTCATACTTTGTTTCTCCGTCGACTGACAATGGTCCAATGCTGACTAGTGGCGTCGACAAGCCCATCGTTTCACCCTGAGCTCTTTCGACCGCTAACCAGTAAGCATTGGCTGCGCTTTTTACCGCAATGGTGAGCGCCTGAAGATTGTCTTAATTGCAGGTGAACTCCTAAGTAGCTGACACCATTGTGTTTTCAGCAAAATGAAACTCAGTGTAATATGGCCTCTGCTTCATTACGGTGGGGGCCGCCGTGGCATCCGATCCCGTTAAGGTTTCCGACTCGATCAAACTTGGTGACGACTTTGAGCTGGATCTGCGCGCCTACGAACTGCGCAGGTCAGGCCGCGCCATTAAGCTTGAGAGAATCCCTATGGAGCTGCTGCTTTTGTTGGTAAGGCAGAAGGGAGAGCTGGTAACCCGCGACGAAATCATCACGCATATTTGGGGCAAGAACGTTTTCCTGGATGCCGATAATAGTATCAACGCCGCGATCCGGAAGATCCGCCAGGCGCTCAAAGACGATCCTGAACAGCCCCGCTTCATTCAGACAATCACGGGTAAAGGGTACCGCTTCATTGCTCAGGTGATTGAAAACGGAGCAGGTTCGACTTCCGTCCCGGAGGCGCCTTCAACTTCTCAGCTTGAGAACCTGGTAGGTAAGAAGATCTCTCACTATAGGGTTCTTCAATTGCTCGGTGGCGGCGGAATGGGGGTTGTTTACCGCGCAGAAGACCTGACGCTCGGCCGCAGCGTGGCCATCAAATTTCTCCCTGCAGAGTCCGGTAGCAATCCACAAGCCCTGAAACGGCTCTATCGTGAAGCCCGGGCGGCCTCGGCAATGGAGCATCGTAACATCTGCCCTATTTATGAGCTCGGAGAACACCAGGGCCAGCCATTCATCGTAATGCAGATGCTGGAAGGGGAGACGTTACGCGATTGGATCAGCCACGCCACCGATCAGACATCTGTTTCCTGCATAAAACAGATGGTGGATCTCGGCATGCAGGTCTGCCGGGGATTAGAAGCCGCTCACGAAAAAGGCATTATTCACCGGGATATTAAGCCGGCCAACATCTTCATCACAAGGCGCGGTGAGGCCAAAATCCTCGATTTCGGAGTCGCCAAGTTTCTGCACAGCGACGGCTCGGAACCTGAAACCAGCGATAATCAAGCGTTCTCTCCAACGACACAGCCCGGACTTGAATGGGGAGTCACGCTGACCGGCGACTCCATGGGGACGCCCTCCTATCTCTCGCCGGAGCAGATACGCCGCGAGAACCTGGATATCCGTACTGACCTGTTTTCCTTTGGGCTGGTGCTTTACGAGATGGCAACCGGTCAGCGGGCATTTTCCGGCGATAGTCCCGCTGCAATCCAGGATGCAGTCTTGAACTCTGCCGCTGTGAGGCCTCGCGAACTGCGGCCAGATTTGCCTGTAGCGCTTGAGAACATCATCAACAGGGCAATTCAGAAAGACCGTGATCTCCGCTTCCAATCGGCGGCTGAAATTGGATCGGAGCTCGAACAGTTGGCAGCTGCGCAACAGGCGGCAACTGCAGTTTCAACTCTTTCTGCACCGTCTCGCGGCACGGATCTTCGGGCAATGAGCAGCCGAAGCAGATGGTGGGCCATACTGGGAGTCCTGGTAGCTCTCACCGCGCTTGTGGCGGGTGGGATTTATTACCGCTCCCGCGTTGTGCGCACGCTGAATGATACCGATACCATCGTGGTGGCCGAGTTTGCCAACACCACCGGCGATCCAGTTTTCGACGACACGTTGAAGCAGGGGCTGAATATCGCTCTGCGGCAGTCGCCATTTCTCAGCATCCTCTCCGACGATAAGGTGAATTCCGCCCTCAAAATGATGACTCGACCGCCCAACACGGTGTTGAGTCCGGAAGTCGCCCGAGAAGTCTGCGAGCGCACAGCGAGCAAAGCATACATAGACGGCGCTATTGCAAAGCTGGGAACCGAGTACGTCATCGGGTTGAAAGCAGTGAACTGCTTAAGCGGGGACGTGCTGGCTCGCGAGCAAGTCACGGCCGCGACCAAAGAAAAAGTCATTCCCGTCCTCGGTGAAGCCGCTTCCCGGCTTCGCGGTGAACTCGGGGAATCACTAGCTACCGTGGGACAGCATGATGTGCCGTTGCAGCAGGCGACCACGTCGTCACTGGAGGCCCTAAAGGCATACAGCCTGGCATCGAACGAAGCCGCTGCGGGCCGCTATGCTTCTGCGATTGAGCTCTATCAGCAGGCGATCTCCTCGGACCCGAGTTTTGCCGCTGCTTACGCTCATCTAGGTCAAACTTATGCCAACGCAGGATATGAAGATAAGGGAATTGCCAGCATCAAACAGGCATTCGCTTTGCAATCGCGTACGACGGAACCGGAGCGGTTTTACATTGTCACTCGCTATTACGAACTTGTGACTGGAGAAGCCGAAAAACGCATTGAGGCCCTGCAACTCTGGCAACGGATGTACCCGCGAGACAGCATTCCCGTGAATGATCTCGGGGCCGAGTACGCTGATATGGGCAAATACGATCTGGGCGTCGCAGAAGCCCAGCAGAAAGTCCGCCTTACTCCGAACCAGCACATTGGCTATGAAGTTCTGGGCATCTGCTATCTGGGTCTCAGTCAACTGGATCAGGCCAAAGAAGTACGGCAAAAAGAAGTTCAACAGCAAATTGCGTACCACTGGGACCACATCGATCTCTACGGTATTGCATTTCAACAGCACGATCTCACTGGAATGCAAAAGGAGCTGGACTGGGCCAGAGGCAATAAATACGAGCATCTCATGCTGCGAACGGTTGCAGGCAATCTGACTTCGATCGGGAAGCTGCGTGAAGCCCAAACCAGCTACGCGGAGATCAAAGAAAAAGCTCCGTTGGCGGGATTCCCCGATGCCGCCAAAAGCATAAGTGTTGACCAGACCCTCGCGCTAGCTCTGCTGGGATTCAAACCACAGATCACTCTGGATCTTGCTGCTGCAGCTGGAACAAGTATCGACAAGCTCACGAATGCTGGCTTTGTCTACGCTATTACAGGCCACACTCGCGAAGCTCGGGCAATTGCTGACAACATGGTTAACCGCTCTCCACTTGCTACGTACGTGAACAACGTATTTGGCCCCAGCATCAGGGCGGAAATTGAAATCAATCAGGGCAGTCCGAAGAAAGCGATTGAATTGCTCCAGCCAGCCTCACCTTACGAATTCGGCTGGAAGGCTCAGTTCTGGCCCAATTACATCCGGGGAAGGGCTTACCTTAGCGCACGTAAGGGAGCAGAAGCGGCAGTTGAATTTCAAGAAATCCTCGACCATCCCGGAGTTGCTCTGGCCGGCTCCAATTCCCCGCTGCTCTATTCCCTCTCGCAGCTTGAGCTCGCTCGAGCGAAAGCGATGTCCGGCGACACGGCGGGTGCCCGCGCTGAATACCAGAACTTTTTCGCCCGCTGGAAAGATGCCGATCCGGATATACCTGTGCTGCAGCAGGCGCGAGCAGAATTCGCGCGGCTGAAGTAGCTCTCCTCTCGATGCTCGCTGTCTCTGATCTGCTGATGAAAAGTTAAAGAGGCTGACGGGGCAAAGCGCCAGCCTCTCTGGTGATCGAAAGAAGAAATGGTGATTGCCGTCTTCAGGCGGATGGCCAGCTCAGGCTAACCCGAGTCAGTCAACCGCAAATAAAAGCGGCTATTGCGAACGACACGCCTGGGGGAGGAGTGATTCTCGCATTCCCATCGCGCCGCGGTCGCTCTGCACCTTTTTCTTCCGGCCCCTGCTTCAGCCGCTGAGTCGAGCGTACCAGCAAGCTTCTACAGGCCCACCCACTCGCTGTAAGCGCCGCCGATAGCGGGGGTCGCGACGCTGTTGCGAGTTTGTGTAAGACCGCAGTCAGGGGTACCCGACCACCATAACGTTTCTGGTATCGCGGGCAAAAAACACGAGCAACAGCTTTCGGGCCGCATCGAAAAGTCAGATCGGTCACGATTGAGAGGTCATGGATTCGAAACTTCGAACAGCCCCACCGAAACTACTTTTGTTCCCAATCACTGCTGCGCAGATGAACCTTAAGAGAGGGACGTTAAGGGGGGATTAGTCATTCATTAAAAATTCTTATTTCGCAGCGGATCGGAATTCTTTCGAACGCTTTGAAGCGTTTTAGGCAAAAAACTACCCGGAATCTTCATCCCGGGTAGTGTCTTTTGCTCTGCTCAAGCGTGGCTTATTTCCTCTTGCGAGTGATAAAGCCGGTTACAAGTGAGCCCATGCCCAAAAGTCCTAACAGGGGCAGCGGAGAAGCA
>DATEJX010000299.1:0-2865 GCA_035277785.1 Candidatus Angelobacter sp.
CGGCGATCACGATGCCCGCTATAACCGAAAGAGCCAGATATGCTCCGAGCAGGAGCGCCAGCTTTTGCCGAAATCTCATCCCAGCTCCGTTCTGAATTCAAGATGGATTGAGTTCACATCCTCATGACGTCTGGAATGAGCTTTCATTAACGCATGGGCAATTTCTCTTTGATGAATACGCTGCCGGCGCACCAGGCGAAAAAGTTCCCTATTTCAACGTTACATCCAGGTTCACGGAAGATCCGGCCGCCACAGAGGTGCTTGCGCTCGCGCCGCTGTGCCCGGCAGCTGAAACGGAAACGGTGTACTGCCCAATTCCGATTGGCCCGGAATCAAATCCACCATGGCCGTCCGTTGTAACGGTAGTGCTGAAACGCAAATCTCCGCCGCTGAATGTCACGGTCGCTCCGGATACCCCTGCGCCGCTGCCGGTGTCGATAAACCCGGTGACGTGCCCGGAAGATGCCACAAAGATCTTTGTTGGGCTTGGCAATGAAGAATCCGCGGTGGAAGTTGCGAAGCGGCTGTCACTCGCCATTCCGCTCTTGCTTGCGGTGATCGCCACTGATTGCACCGCCGGCGCGGACATGGAGAAGGTCCCATCAGCAGCCGTAATCGCTGAGCCACCCGTGATTGCCACATTCACCCCACCCACGGGCTGGCATGTGACCACATCCTGCACTTTGCCGGAAATGGCTCCGGATACAAGACCTCCGCTTGCGGTATACGGCACAGTGAACTGGTTGTGATCGTCTGTTTTGAATGAATCGAGATACGGTGAATATGTGCTTACAGTGATCTGGTTGAGCGAAGGTGAGATCTTGAGAATCCGGAGATACCCGCCTCCGCCCAGAGGCTCTGACTGGTAATCAGACAGCATCTGGTTCACCAGGTTGCCGTTGGCGCCAAGATCCACACGATGTCCTGTTCCATCGCCGGTGTTCACGTGGCCGCTCAATACCATGCGCACGTTGGCGTACTTGCGCACCAGCTTCCACCACATGTCTTCGCCGTCATTGTCCTGGCCCACGCCGAAACTGCTGGCGCTGTTGGCGTCGCACCGCGAGATGCGCGTGTTGTCTGTAAAGGTAAAGCTGTGCGTAACAATGATGGCTTCTTTATCCTGGTTGGCTTTGAGAATTCCGTCGGCCCACTTGAGCGCGGCATCGCGCGGAGCGTACTCCAGCACAAGAATGAGAAAGTCGCGGCCGTTGATATTTATAACGCCATAAAAATTTTCATTGCTGCCCTGATAATTCCCTTTGTACCAGCTTGCACCTGCATAGCGCGAAGGCCCAAAGAATTGGTTGAACCCGGCCGCCCCGCCTGTCCTTGCAGCAGGCTTGGCGTTGGCATAATCGTGGTTGCCAATGGCCATGAGATACGGTACTTGCCCGTCCAGAAGGTGAACTGCCATATCCGCGTTCTGCCACTGTGCTGGATCGGCGCCATCGTCCACGATGTCGCCCAGCCCCAGCACCAGCTTGATGTTCTGGTCCTGCACGTGGTCGGCGATCCATTGCGTCTGGGCCTGAAAAATTTGCGGAAAATCCCGGGAGTAGTACTGCGTATCCGGCAGCGCGACGATGGTGAACTCATCACCGCTGAGCGAATTATTCTGGCGTGATCCGCACCCAGTAAATGAAATGACAAGCAGTAAAACCAGGACCGCTGCGGAAATGCCGCACCAAAACCATCTTTGTCTTTTGCCGATTTTGTTCCGGATGCATGCTGGCACTTGATCTCTCATGAATATAAGAGTGCCTATTCCAGAGACAAACCTATATCAGGTGTTCGCAGCATGTCCGGGGCAAAATCGCGGTATTGCACAGTAGGGGAAATGCTTAACTGCGGACCTAATGTGCCTTTGGGAAGGACCACCCCCCGTCTGTTTCAGGACTCCGCCACGCCGCTGGCCAGCGCTGCCAGTGCCTCAAATCGACTGGGAATCTGTTGCGGCACCATCACCTGGTCCCAGTCACCGCGAAGCTCCTTACCACAGTCAAGGCAGATGATCCTGCCCGCGACTTGGAACGCGGCCGGCGGACGTTCATTGGTGTTGTAGGAAGCGGGGAGCACGTCAAAATCATGCCTGCATCTGAGCACTTTCTTAATCAGCCTTGCCATCACAACACCTCGCGTCCCGGGTTGGGTTGAGCGGCTCGCCGTCCGGTGCACAATTCAAACAGTTTCGCTGCAATCAATTTCAACCGTCCGGGTTCTGGATCAATGACCCTGCCGGTTTCCAGGTCATAGGCGTACTCTTTGCCGCAGCCCAGACAGACGAAGTACGTTCCGGTAATGGATGCAACCGAAGAACGCGGCTGTCCCGGCCGGGAGGTAATGATTGGACCTTTCTTGAAATGCCAGCAACGAATCACTGAGAAGACGAGTAGCTTCAGCAGGTCTGCCACGGTGGTGCCTCTTGTCCAAATCCTGGGAGATCACCAGTTCCTTGCTTTCGGTCTGAGGGAGGAACTGTGTTGTATGCATCATCGGCCCGGTTTCTTATTGCTTCCTTAGAAAGTAGTTAAAAAATCTAATTCGCATCCTTGTTGATCGCGCGGCGGTGGTGCGAAAAGTGCCGGCCTATTTACAATCGAGGGCAATGGGTTTCTCTGAGTTTCACGGCAACACTCAAGTGGTGCATCGTCTGCGCGAGATGCTGGCCCGCGATCGCTTTCCCCATGCGGTGATCCTGGCAGGACCGCAGGGCGCGGGCAAATACACGCTTGCACTGATGCTGGCGCGCACCATGACTTGCCTGAACCCCCGCAAAACTGATGACCTGCCCGACTATTGCGGAGTATGCGAAAACTGCCGGAAGATTGAAGAAGCCGCTGACCTGGAAGCGCGTTGTGCTGA
>DATEJX010000300.1:0-3723 GCA_035277785.1 Candidatus Angelobacter sp.
CGATGTGGAAGCCGAGGTGGTATATGCGAACTACGGCCAACCGGAGGACTTCAAGAAGCTGGAGGAGATGGGGATCGACGTAAAAGGCAAGATCGTGCTGGTGCGCTACGGCAGAAACTTCCGCGGGGTAAAGAGTTTTGTGGCGCAGGAGCACGGAGCCGCGGGCGTGATCATCTATTCCGATCCCATTGATGACGGCTACTTCAAGGGCGATCCCTATCCCAAAGGGCCCTACCATCCGGAGTGGGGGGTGCAGCGCGGCTCCATCCAGTACATGTTCAAGTATCCCGGCGACCCGACCACGCCGGGTATTGCCTCCACGGTGGATCTGCCGGAATCCAAGCGCATCAAGCCGGAAGCGGCGGCGAGCATGCCGAAGATTCCCACTACGCCGATCTCCTGGGGCGATGCGCAGCCCATCATGCAGGCGCTGGGTGGGCTGGAGTCGCCGCGCGACTGGCAGGGCGCGCTGCCCTTCACTTACCACGTTGGGCCCGGTCCGGTGAAGGTGAAGATGCACCTCAAGCAGGATTACCGCTACTTCACCATCTGGGACGTGATCGGAAAAATTCCCGGCACCAAATATCCTGACCAGTGGGTGGTGGTGGGGAACCATCGTGATGCGTGGGTGTACGGCGCGGTAGACCCGAACAGCGGCACTGCGGCCATGCTGGAGTCGGTGGCGGGAATGCAAAAGCTGCTGGAAGAGGGCTGGAAGCCGGAGCGCACGCTGATCTTTGCCAGTTGGGACGCGGAAGAAGAAGGGCTGATCGGTTCCACCGAGTGGGGCGAGCAGCACGAAAAAGACCTGGGGCACGCGGCCGCATATTTCAATCTTGATGTGGCGGTCACCGGACCAAACTTCAGCGCTTCCGCCGTACCTAGCCTGAAGGGATTCATGCGCGAAGTGACCAAATTTGTGCCCAGTCCCAAAGGCGGCTCAGTGTATGACGTATGGAAAGAAGAGCGCACACGTCAGGCGCAGCGCACAGATAATAACCAGCGCCGGGAGCCCAATGCTCGCGTGGAAAATGATGTGCCAGTAGGCGATTTGGGAAGCGGATCTGATTACAGCGTGTTCATTCAGCACCTTGGGATTCCTTCCGCTGATATGACTTCCAACGGTCCCTACGGCGTGTATCACTCCACCTTTGATGATTTTGCCTGGTTCAAGAAGTTTGGCGATCCCACGTTTGTCTATGAGCAGGAAATGGCGCGTGTGCTGGGACTGCAGGCCATCCACATGGCGGATGCTGACGTGCTGCCGTATGACTACGAGCTCTACGGTAAAGAGATCGAGGCTTACGTCAATCAGGCGCAGGACAAGGCAAAGCGCATGCTGGGGGCCAACGCTCCTGATTTCGCGCAGGCCACAGAAGCTGCCAAACGCTTCGAGGCTGCCGGAGCCAAAGTGCTGGCCCTGCAGAAGAACCCGCCGGCGGATGCGGCCAGACTCAACGACACGCTGATCGAAGCTGAGCGCGCCCTGCTCTTGCAGAATGGCCTGCCCAACCGTCCGTGGTTCCGGCATGCCATTTATGCTCCAGGCCAGTACACCGGCTACGCTGCGGTGGTCATCCCCGGCGTGAACGAAGCCATTGACGCCAACAACGCTCCTCTGACCAAAGAACAGTTGCAGGACCTGACAGCGGCGCTGGACAGATCGGCCAAGGTGTTGGAAGGAGCTGGACAGTAGACCTAAAGCGGCTTCGGGCCTCGCATACGTTGAAAAGGGGAAGCCGCAATGATCTTGCAGCTTCCCCTTTTTTGCCCAATCAATTTCTCACATCGATCGATGCCCGTGGCAGGCTCTTTCAGTATCCGCTTACCATCCGTACCGCCGGTCATTGCGAATGTCGCGATTGTCACGGTAAACGTCGACCCGGTCGCGATTGATGTCGCGATATTCCGCATTCAGTTCGGCGCGCTCGTGCGCAGCCGCGCGATAGTTCCCCTCGCGCAGGTCGCGATTCAGTTCCCACTGGTCATGGGCAATCTTGGCTTGGTCTTGCCGGATATCACGCTGATCAGCTCTGCGGTCAGCGTAGTCGTGTCCCAGGTCTCGTCCTCGGCGCCATCCGCCGTCTTGCGCCAGCATGGTTCCCGTACCC
This sequence comes from Candidatus Angelobacter sp., assembly GCA_035277785.1. Classification (GTDB taxonomy): domain Bacteria; phylum Acidobacteriota; class Terriglobia; order Terriglobales; family Acidobacteriaceae; genus Angelobacter. Next base: position 2,112 of record DATEJX010000300.1, read on the forward strand.
ATGGCTGCAATTAAAAGTGCTCCTAATAGCTTGAATTTCATTGCGTCACCTCATGTACTGCATGCCTGTAAGAACCCGGTTGCGTGAGAGAGTCTCATGAAGAAGTGATAAGAAGAGATTAGGAGCAACAGTTGAGCTGATGCAGCAGGATGAGAATGCTTCTGTTATCGGGCGGCTGAACGGGACTTTGGTTTGTGCGGGGACTTCTTCGGCGTGCCCGAGCGTGAATTTTTCCTGGTCACGAACTTGTGCGCCATGCCCAACAGATCTCGCAGCACCTCGGGTGTTGCGTGGGACAACCGCACGAGAACTGCGGGGTAGTTCACATAATGGTCCGTGATGTAGTAAAGATCCGGAGCCTCTGCCAGCAACGCTGCGCGATCAGCAAAGTCAACCCGCACCGCCAGCGATCCAGGCTCGGCCGAACGGTGTGAAGGTATACACGCAAGCAGCGCGCCACGGACTTTGAGCGCCGGTGCGCCGTACATCGTGCTCTCTTCCACTCCGGGCAGCTCGAGCCCAATCTTGCGCACCGTATCGAAGCTGGCTGTGCTCCCACGCATCTCGGCAACGAGTTTAAGCCCAGATAATCAGGCTCAACGTGAAATTTTTCTCACGCGCGCACCGGCGCACTCGCGCCAGACGCGTGCTTTAGCCAAAAATTCACTTGGATGATCTTTGCCTGAGGATCGAGGCAGCCGCGTGCTCGGTGTGCAGCCGGTTACTTTGCGGCAGTCAGTCTGGCGCTGAGGCGGGACTTGTACCGGGCTGCGGTGTTCTTGTGAATCACGCCCTTCTTTACCGCCTTATCGATGGCAGAGACCGTACCCGAGAATGCGGTCTTGGCCTCAGCCGGTTTGCCGGATTGCAGGCTCTGGCGGAATTTACGCAGGGCGGTACGCAGCTGTGAGGTGTTGGCGCGGTTCCGCGCGGTGCGGCGTTCAGTCTGGCGGGCGCGTTTGAGCGCGGAAAGATGGTTTGCCATGTTGCTCTATTAAAATCCTGTAACGGAGATTTTTCGGAGGTAAGCCCGAAGCACTTATTTTACTTGGGTTTAGCGCCTCCGGTCAAACTTCTTGCACAAAAGCCCCGCAGATAACGCTGATTAAAGTGCGAGTTTTGAAAGACTTGGCCACTCTTCCTTCAGGGCAAACCGGGAAGCACTCAGGACCGGGAGTCGCATGCATTTAGGATTGTCAGCGAAAACAGTGAAATCAGTGTTCATCAGCGGTAACGGATCACCTTATCAGCACCTACTCTTCGGCCTTGAGCATCTAATTCGAAGTATGGAGGCCCATTCGGAAGTTTGTTGACTCCCGCTTACAAGGGCGTTACTCTCAGGCCAATGGTATTTCCCTGCGCGCTGCGACGGGCCGCTGTCCTCGCTTGTCGTTCTACCCATCGACAAAAGAGATTCATCTGTTTCCGGATACTCACGGAACGGCCTGTGTGCGTGCAGGGAGTGTGGAGGAACCGCTAGAACTGAATGAAGAAAAATATTGAGATCGTCCCGAACATCCAGAAGCTTTTCGGAACACGTGACGAAAATCTCCAGATCATGGAAGACGGACTGAACGTCACCATTGACCTGAAATCAGACTCTGTGCAGATT
>DATEJX010000301.1:0-39473 GCA_035277785.1 Candidatus Angelobacter sp.
GATTTGCTGGATGCATGGCCTCGCATCGCCAAGACTTGTGCCGGCGTTCCCAGGGACTTACCCATTTACGTGATCTCCGGCAGCCATGATCCCGTCAGTGCCGGAACAAAGATGCTGCAGCCGATGCTCGCTCAATACCGAGCCGCCGGGTTGAGGGTGGAGCACAAGTTCTATCCTGAAGCGAGGCATGAGTTGTTGAATGAAATAAATCGCGAGGAGGTCACAAGTGATTTGATGGGATGGATGAAACGAGTGTTGAGCAGGCAGTCAGTTGCAGAGCAGAGCAGATGAGCGAGCCTAAAGTAATGGCGGGATACGCCGGCGAATCCAGTGTCGCAGCAATCCGTAATGAGGCACGGCTGTCCGTGACGTGTGTGTCACCACGACAAGCTTGCGGCGCTTCAGCAGCCGGAGAGCTGCCTGTACTGCCGCTTTGGAGAGCCCGGTCCGCCTTGCCAGTTGTTGCAGGCTCAGGACAACAGTCTTCTCTTCGGAGCGGTAGAGCTCTGTCCAGATTCGAAGATAGACTACAAAGGCTGCCGGAGAATGATCATGCCCAACAAGGTCGGGCATCAATACATCCAGGACGTATTCATCGATCTCAATGTGCTCCATTGCTGATTATTACTATAGCAGTAAATAGCACAGAGCATTGTATTCAACCCGGCTCGGCCTGAGAATGTGCCAAGGAGGATCAGTTCATGATTCGTGGTGTGAAGCTAGCCACTGTTCCGGTAACCGACCAGGATCGCGCGATTGCCTTTTATACCGAGAAACTCGGTTTCCGCATCCTCACGGATCAGCCTTTCAATGACGAGCAACGCTGGGTTGAACTTGGCATTGACGGAGCTGAAACCCGCGTTGTGTTGTTCAAGTTCGACAACGGGCTTAAGCCGGGCTCGCAGATGAATTTTACTTTTTGGACGGATGATGTGGAAGGCACGGCGCGGGAGTTGAAGGCCAAAGGCGTGAAATTTATTTCTGAACCAAAACGTGAGTCGTGGGGCACATCCGCTATTTTTCAGGACCCTGACGGAAATTCATTTGTCCTCGGAAGCGGATGAATGTGTTTAGGCCGAACAAGAGCACACGAGAGTAGGTCGGTTACGGGTGCATACTGAGCGGCTCGTGCGGCGATATTTAGGAGAATCAGGATTCTCCGGCCTTTCTCAAGCGGGAAGCGTTTTGGAGCGGAGCGACAAAACTAAAGCTGCGAGGCCAACTTGGGCGCCGAGCAGCGTGTATCAAGAGCATGAAGGGTTTACAGGGAGAATGGAAAGGTGACCGGTTTGGAGCGCAGCGACAGAAACAATAGTAAAGGCTGTGACATTGGTTATGCTCTAGCTGCCAGCTCCTGCGAGGGAGTCAACAGCGTGGATGCATGTACCGTCACAGCCTCTGATGTAATTGCTGCTTTCGCAACCTCCGGCCCCAACCTTCTTCTCGCAAAGCTTGTTGGTTTTTTCGGGTCGGAGCGCCCGGCAAATTACTTTGCCATGGCAATCACCCAGTCTACTTCGGATCGGCAACGTTTTATTGAAGCCAAACCTTTCGACCGTCGACGCAAACCTGACATTGGTTATGCTCCAGCCGCCAGCTCCTGCGAGAGAGTTGATAACGTGGACGCATGTACCGTCTCAGCCTGCTATGTGATCATTGCTTTCGCAATCTCCAACCCCAGCCTTCTCCTCGCAGAGCTTGCCGGTTTTTTCGGGTCGGAGCGTCCGTTGAATTGCTTCACCGTCCGCATCACTCAGCCTACTTCGGATCAGCTGCTGTTTATTTCAGCTGCCCTTTCAACTGTCGACGCACGTGATCCTAAATCAGAACAGCTAATTGTCAACACCCAAGACTTGTGCAAACCTACAAATATTTAGCGAGGATTCGTATTCGATGAAAACCGCATGAATTGCGGCTTTGGTAATTTGCATCAGGGCTGTTTTCCAGATATCCACAGCACCTTCCACAACAAAGCATGTCCTGCGGGACGCACACTCCTGATTCGCGGGACCAAAATCATCTCTTGACGGCCAACTCAGCATGCTTCATTGTGTGTCTTAGAAATGTTTTAGCGAAATGTTTTAGCGCGAAACATTTTCACGGAATTTTCCGCGAAGATTTATCTCGGCAAACCGGGCTTCGTGGAATGATTGGGAATTAGAACCAGAACAGGGAGCTGATTTGTCCGGTCTCATAGCGTACGTTGACGGTGGTTCCCACGGCAGCCCGGGGCCTTCCGGGATCGGCGTGGTGATTGAAACGCCGGATGGCGAGCAGATCCGTATTGCCAAATGGATTGGCCACCAGGACAACAACGTGGCGGAGTATGCGGCTTTGCTTGAGGCCCTGCAACGCGCCCTGGAGATGAAGGCTACGGCGCTCCACGTGTTTAGCGATTCTCAACTTGTGGTGAAGCAGATGACGGGTGAATACAGCTGCAATAGCCCCCGCCTCTATTCCCTGAACTGGACCTGCCGCAAGCTGGCGCGCTCGCTCGATTTTGCCATCGCCCACATCCCACGCCATCGCAACCAGGAAGCCAATCAGCTGGCAAACGACGCGGTGCGCTTATCTCGTTCTTAACCGCCAGGAATACTCGCGGGTTTCCTTCGAAATCTGGGCCAACCGGTGTGAATTTCCTTTTGCGGTTTACCGCAAATCCGTGGACAATGGAACTACTCATCCATGCATAAATCCAACTTTTCATTGCCCCGTTTACTCCTGTCCTTGTTCCTGATTCCTGCTCTTGTTTTGGTGGTCGTTGGCCAACAGCAGATTAGTGATCCTGGCGCTCAGCGGATGTGCTCAGCCGTCAAGGACGTCCAGCTTCCCGCGCAGGACCAGCCCACGGCTGACGAGAAGAAGTCGCTGGCCAACTGCTCTTCGCAGGACCTTTATTTCGGGTTTGGCCAGCCGGCAGATCCGGTCAAAGCCAGAAAATGCGCATACGTCGAGATGGAACAGGGTAAAGACCCTCTTGATATCGCTGGAAAGTCGGTTCTCATGATGGTCTACGCCAATGGCAAAGGCGCGGACCGCAGCCTGGATGTGGCCATCAAGCTGGCTTGTGAAATGCCGGGAGCCCCGGGCGACGTCGCCGGCAATATCTACGAACTTGAGCGCTTCCGGAAGGCGCCTCCCAATGCCCGCTACAGCGTTTGCGATCACAGCGCTGCTCCACATCTTTACAAAACCTGCGCGATCCTGGGCGACCGTTTCGACGCCATCCAGCGGGAGAAGGAAATTGCTGACATCACCAGCGGCTGGAGCGAGAAAGACCGCAAGGCCTTTGCACCTCTCCAGCAGGCGGCGCAAACCTTCTTTAAGTCGCGCGCCAGCAGTGAAATCAACCTGGAACCAACGTTTGAAGTCCAGGAAATGGCTTTCATGGACAACGGCTTTATATCCAAACTGCAGCAATTGGAGAAGGGTGACTTACCGTCATTCTCCGCGGCTGATAAGAAAAAAGCGCAGGACGAGCTCGACGAGGCCTACGCTGCCACACAAAAAGATCCCAAACGCCGTTGGGGTACCGCTACCGTGGCTGGCGTCCAGCATACCCAGCAACTCTGGGTTTCATACAAAGACGCCTGGGTGAAGTTCGGAAAAATCAAATATCCGACGGTAACTCCCGATAGCTGGGAAACATGGCTTGATCAGGAGCGCCTCGGCATGCTGGAGAAACTTCTGCCGTAAATCTGCTGTCACGGGAACGGTGGCCGTGTTTTTCGGGCGGCAAGCCGACCTTTCAGTTACTCAAAGATCAGGATTGCTGCCGCAATCACCGTAATCCACTTGCCGCGCTTGTCGCCCACAGCGCTTTGCGTCATATTAGTTGTGCGCACAATTTTGTTCGAGATCCGGTAGATCTCTTTCTTCTCGTCCCAGGATTTATCCGGGTCAAACTCCACGTCCAGCGTGGTGGCCAGCATCTCGGCGGCAAGTTCCTCAGCGTATTCACCGGCCACGTCATCTGTCTCTCCAAATGAGTGGTGCTCGCTCAGGTAGCCGTAAGTTGACCTGTCAGCGGGCATCGCCAGTCCAATGCTCGACGCGATAAGGCGATGCGGCTCGCGCACGGAATTCTCCGCCACCACGGCAAAGGTCACCTCGCCGGGATAAAGGTATTTCACGCCTTCCTTGCGCGAAATCAGCTTGCAATGCGGAGGGAAAATGGAGGAGACGCGCACCAGGTTTTGCGCCGCGATGCCGGCGTCCCGAAGCGCGAGCTCAAATGATGTCAGGCGTTCTTTGTGCTTGCCAACTCCCTTGGTAAGAAAGATGCGCTTGGGCACCATGTTAAGCCCCAATGTAGTTGTCCTCCGTAAAAATGGGTTTTTGACCGAATGAGAAAAAATAACATACGCCAGCCGTACGCGCAGATAATTTACGGAAAATTTTAAGAGCTCCTGCCGTTTTGACCTTGGGCAGCGTGAAGAAACTCAGTTTTGCAAAACAGAAGCGAGCAGCGGCAGGATGATGTACTTGATGGAGCCTCATATGCACCGAAAAGTGTGCAGCGCGTTACTCGGTCCGGGAAAATTGGCCGCCACTTCCTATGAGAAGAATCCGTTTCACAGAAATCAGATGCCCACCTTTGCGCTTTGCTCTTCTTCGTGCCTCTGTGTCTCTCTCGAAAATGCAACTGGTAGCCGCGAAGTACTATCGCCCGGCCAGAGTCCAGCGCCGACATCGGGGTCACCAACACGCGCGGTTTTCGCGTGGGGGGGTGAGCTAGGCGCGGCATAACGGTAGTACAGCTCCGTTCCCGAGGCGCACATCGTGCATTCCGCCATGCTGTAGAGGCCTAAACCCGCACAGCTTCGCCCTGCTTCAGCTTCACCGCGATATCGATAAACGCAAGGGCCGCGCGGCTGAGCGCTTTGTCCTTGCGAAAAACCAGTGCCAGATCGCGTCGGATTGATGCGTCCGAAATAGGTATCGCGGCCAGCGCTCGCGCTTTCACGTCCTCAATTACGTTGGAACGGGCAATAAAGCCTACTCCCACGTCAGCGGCCACAAAGCGCTTGAGCAGTTCGCTCGAGTCAAGTTCCATTGCGATTTTCGGCTTCAGCCCTCGCTCATGGAACAGATCTTCGAGATTGTCACGGGTACGTCCCACTTTGGGCAGTAATAGAGGAAACTGTGCTACATCAGCAATGACAGCCTTCTTTGCCGAGCTCAGAGGATGACTCGGCGGAACAATAATGACCAGCTCATCACGATGGATCGTGACCACCGTCAGACGTTTGTCGTCCACCGGCGTAGAAACCACGCCAAAATCCACCGAGTTATCGATGATTGACTCCAGGATCTTAGCGCGTTCCAGACGGCTGATCTGGACGCCGACCTCGGGATAAAGCTTTCTAAATTCCGCAAAAACTTCCGGCAAAATGTGCAGGCAGGTGCCTTCATTGGCCCCCACAACAATTTCGCCTCGAGGAACCCGTTCCATTTCCGCAACTGTCACCATCATGGTCTTGCGGGCTTCCAGCGTTTGCTCTGCATATTGCTGAAAAATCTTTCCTGCGCCGGTCAATGCCACCTTGCCTCCGCTGCGGTCAAACAGCTTGGCTCCCACTTCCTCTTCCAGAGCGCGGATCTGGGATGAAATGGCCGGCTGCGTACGAAAGCGCCGCTCCGCCGCCCGCGAAAAGCTCGCGTGCCGCGCCACTTCCAGAAAGGTCTCCAGTTGGTCGAAGTCCATGGGTGGTAACTGGCTACAAGTCTAGCACTGGCTTGGACCCGCTTCTGAAATCACGAACCTGCTCCTGTGACGTGCGTTGGCTACACGGGGCGGGTGTTCAGGAGCAGGTGAGGGATCCCTATTCCTGCCGATGGAACAGAGGATTAGAGCTGACGGCCACGTCGAAAATGCCGCCCCGCAGGTACCCGGATCCAGGTTAATCGAAGGTGATAGGGATCTCTCGCTGCGCTCGAGACTTTGGAAAAAACGAACCATTGCATTCCGACGCTTATTGAGCGCTTACAATGTGTGCCCATGCGTGCCATCATCGCCGAACAATACGGTGGGCCTGAAGTTCTCCAACTCGCAAATGGTCTGCCCATCCCGGGCATTGGCCCCAACGGCGTACTGGTACGCGTGCACGCCACAAGCGTCAATCCCGTTGATTGGAAATTGTGCGCCGGATGGCTCAGCGGCTATTGGAAGCTACGCTTCCCGGTGATCTGGGGCTGTGATGCGTCGGGTGTGGTCGAGCAAGTGGGCAGCTCTGTTTCACTTTTCAAGCCCGGCGACGAGGTCTACGGTTTTAAACACGGCAAGGTTGGCGAAACCTACCGCGGCACCTACGCCGAATATGCAGTCATTCCCGAAAATATGCTGGCACTTAAGCCCGCAGCGCTCAGCCATGAAGAAGCTGCCGCGGTTCCGCTGGCCGCAGTCACCGCCTGGCAATCGCTCGTGGGCCTGGGACGCATTAAGCCCGGCAGCAAAGTGCTCATCCATGCCGCTGCGGGAGGTGTTGGTATCTTTGCCATCCAGATTGCCAAAAGCTTTGGCGCTCACGTTGCCGCCACGGCAAGCGCCCGCAATCATGAGTTGCTGCGCTCGCTCGGAGCTGACGAGGTGATTGACTATACCCAGGACAGAATCGAAGACAAGCTTACCCGCTACGACGTCGTACTCGATAGCGTGGGCGAATCTGTGTGGAGCAGTTCTCTCAAGGTGCTTCGACCCGGAGGCAAGCTGATCACCTTGACTCTTCCCATCCCACATGGCCCATCAGGACGATTTCAGTTCTTTTCCACTGCTGTTGCCGGCGTAATCTCAGGAATTGGGCGGTCTCTGCTGCGCGGACGGGCGTTCCTCATGACGCAGGTAAAGCCCCGCGGAGGCGACCTGGAAAAAATCAATGTCCTGATTGAAGCCGGCAAGCTCAAGCCGGTGATTGAAAAAGTTTATTCGCTGGAGCAGATCGCTGATGCTCATCGTGAAAGTGAAAGAGGGCACGTGCGAGGTAAGCTGGCAATCAGAGTTCATCTGACACGTTCACAGTAAGAAGACCCCTGTCTTCTGCAGGGCTGGCACAGTCATTGATGTCCACGCTTGTGTATCAACTGATATTCCCGCCAGAAGAACCATCGCATTGAGAGGGTGGAGCAGGCCTTTAGGCCTGCGGTAGAGCTGTTACAATTCCTGCGGCTTTAGCCGCTGAGGTAAACCTGCCGGAATCGGATGAAGTATCTCAAATACTCTCAAAGCCGGCTCAAACGAATCGCACTCCCTTTTCCATCACAAGCGAGTGTTTCTTAAATTTCATATCGTCATGCTGCGGATAATCGAGCCGGTAGTGTGCTCCTCGACTCTCGAGGCGTGCCAGTGCTGATCGCGTAATGAGCAGCGCGGCCGTATGGATGTTTCTCGCCTCGCAGTGCCGGCGTGAATCTGGCTCGGGCAAGCGCTCTGATAAAGCCTGCAATTTCTGGACAGCCTCCGTAAGATCGTGCCTCATGCGGACAATTCCCACCTTGTTCCACATGAGTTCCTGGATCTCACGGATCAGGCCTTCAACATTTGGATTATTTCCGCCCGTCCCCGTCTTCAGAGCAGGCTTCATGCCTGCAGTTGTTCGCTTTTGCTCGCGCATGGCAACTGCGGCGCGTTCTCCAAAAACCAGGCCTTCCAGCAGGGAATTGCTGGCCAGGCGATTCGCGCCATGAACTCCGGTGCATGCTGCCTCGCCGGCCGCATAGAGGCCGGGCAGGCTGGTAGCTCCGTTCAAATCAGTCCGCACTCCGCCCATCATGTAGTGCGCTGCCGGGCGGATGGGGATCAGATCAACAGTGATGTCCACATTGTGCTTGAGGCAGGTTTCGTAGATTCGGGGAAAGCGGCCCTTGATGTGGTCTTCCTTCATGTGTGTCAGGTCCAGGTAGACCACCGGCTCTTTCATGCGGCTGACTTCCAGTTCGTGCGCTATGGCCCTTGCCACCACGTCACGGGGAGCCAGCTCTGCCAGTTCGTGATACTTCGCCATGAAGCGCTGTAGCTCACTGTTGCGCAGGATACCGCCTTCTCCGCGCAGAGCTTCAGAGAGCAGGAATCTGGGAGCATTCTTGAGATACAGCGCCGTAGGATGAAACTGTACAAACTCCATGTCACTGATTTCGGCCCCGGCACGGTAGGCCATTGCCACACCATCCGCGGTTGCGACAGCCGGATTCGTCGTATTGCTGTAGACGTTCCCGCCTCCTCCGGTGGCCAGCAACACAGCCGGACTGCTCACCACGTGCTGTGTACCCTCAGGAGAAATCAGGTCCACTCCCGCGACTGCGCCATCTTCAAGGTGCAGCGCAGAAGTGAATTCAAATTCGCAGAACAGGATGTTCTTGAGCGTTGCGGCCCGCGCATGCAGTGCGCGCCCTATTTCCCGTCCCGTCGAATCGCCATGGGCATGCAGCACGCGGCTGCGGCTGTGCGCCGCTTCCCGGGTAAATTCCAGCTTCGTCCCATGCCGGTCAAACTGCGTGCCCCATTCAATCAGTTCCTGGATCCGCAGCGTGCCTTCTTCCACCAGAACATGAGCGGCATCGGCGTTTACAATGCCGTCGCCGGCCTGGATCGTATCCTGCAGATGCAGGCTGATTTCGTCTTCATCGCTCAGCGCTACCGCGATTCCGCCCTGGGCATACTGCGTATTGGATTCGGTAAGCTCCTGCTTGGCCAGGACCAGTACCTTGCCTGCTTCCGCCAGTGTGATGGCAGCACGCAGGCCCGCTACACCCGAGCCAACTACGATGAAATCAACGTGTTCCGGAAGCTTTTTCATGAAACAAAAATGGTAACAAACCAGCTCAGTGTTTTAGAAATTGCAGGTAAGTTCCAGGCTTGAGCAGATCACCCGATCACGCGCGATCACCATCCTCTCAATCATTTATCATTCCACTACGTGAAGACCATCCCAGTTCGCCTCAAACAGAATGCCTATTCCGTGCTGATCGGCTCGGGATTGCTGCGCCTCGCCGGAAAAGAGATTCGCCGTCTTCTCCCGTCTGCGAGCAGCCATGTCTTCGTTGTCACCTCGCCCGCGGTTCGTCGTCACTGGGGCGACGCGCTGGAGCAGTCGCTGCAGAAGGCCCGCGTGCCTTACAACGTGCTCTTGATGAATGACGGAGAACCAGCCAAGCACCTGCACACTGTGGAGCAATTGGCGGAACAGATGGTGGATGCGCGCGCCGACCGCAAAGCCATGGTTGTGGCTTTTGGAGGAGGCGTTGTTGGCGATGCTGCCGGATTTCTGGCTGCCATCTTCATGCGCGGTGTTCCCGTCGTGCAGATTCCCACCACATTTCTCGCCCAGGTGGATGCCAGTATTGGCGGCAAGACAGGAGTGAACCTGCGTGCAGGCAAGAACCTGGTCGGGGCCTTTCATCAGCCGCGCGTGGTCCTGATTGATCCGGAAGTGTTGACCACTCTCGATGACCGTGAATTTCGAGCCGGCTTGTTCGAGTCGTTGAAGTGCGGCGTGATCCGCGACAAAGCCCTGTTTGAGTTCATGGAGAAAAGACCTCCTAGGATTTTGCGGCGCGATCGCAAGTCGCTGGAAAAGATCATTGTTGATTCTGTGCGCGTGAAGGCTGCCGTTGTCGCGGCGGATGAGAAGGAGTCTGACCTGCGCCGCATCCTCAATTTTGGCCATACAGTCGGACACGCCCTTGAATCTGCAACCGGCTACGGCCACTTCCTTCATGGTGAAGCGGTCGCGTGGGGAATGATTGCCGCGGCATCTATTGCTCGCGATGTACGCGCCTGCAACGCTGAAACGGCTGCGCAAATTGCTACAGCCGTGAAGGCATATGGCCCACTGCCGGCCGTTCCTTGCGGAGCTGATGGAGTGCTGAATCGCCTTGCGGCGGATAAGAAGACAGTCGCAGGCTCAGTCCATTTTGTCTTGCCGCAGAGGATTGGCAAGGTCCGCATTGTGAGCGACGTTCCTGTTGAGATAGTCCGCGCCGCAGTGGAGCAGATTCGTAGCCATGCCTAATCTGCTCAATAAAAACCAGGAATCCACCGGGGTCCGCGGCACCAAACCCGCAGGAAGTACAGACGAACGCACTGCCGCTCAGACCGTGCAGCGCATGTTCAATGAGATTGCCCCGCGCTACGATCTTGCCAACCACCTGCTTTCCATGAACATTGATAAGTTGTGGTGGCGGCGCACTGCGCGTACGTTTGCCCATATTCTGGCGTTCCCTAACGCGCGCGTGCTGGATCTCTGTGCCGGCACCGGAGACATGTCGGTTGCGCTTCATGCCGTTGCCGCCGAGAAGGGAAGTAGTCCGGCGATCTATGCTCTCGATTTCTCCCACCAGATGCTGCAACACGGCATGGTGAAGTACGCCGCAAAACAGATTCAACCAATCGAGGGCGACGCTCTGCAACTCCCTCTTTCCGATAGCGCAGTCGATTTGGTGGTCTCCGCGTTCGGGTTTCGCAATCTGGCCAACTATGATGCCGGACTGCATGAAATTTTCCGCGTGCTCAAGCCGCAGGGAGAGGTCGGAATCCTTGATTTCGGTGAGCCCGGTGGAATGATGGGGAAGCTCTACCGGTTTTATTTCCGCAGAGTCCTGCCCAAAGTTGGCACCCTGATTTCCGGCGTGCGCGGACCGTATGAGTATCTTCCCGCTTCCGTCCAGAACTTTCCTTCGCCGCAGCAGATGCTCACGCGTATGCAGGCTGCGGGTTTTCATGACGTAAGCTGGACGCCATATACGTTCGGGATTGCCGGGCTCTACAGAGGAAAGAAATAGCTGGCATCTGCAAATCAGCCGTTTTGTCTGGCTGACTGTTACTGTTTGCCGATCGTTCCTGTATAAATCGCCATCCCCACCACGGCGTCCACGCCGATCGCGTCCAGGGCATTTACCTCGTCCATGGACTTGATTCCCCCGGCGATAATCATTTGCTTCTTTGTTGCCGCGCGCAAACCCTCTGCGATCTTCACCGGAAAGCCCGTCATTGTTCCTTCAGTGTCAATGTGGGTATACAGGAACGCGCTGCAGTACTGATCCAGCTTACGGATCATCTGCACCGGATCGATTTCTGTCGCTTGCGTCCATCCGTGGATGGCCACTTTCCCGTTTCGCGAGTCAATGGAGAAGGTAAGCCGTTCCGCGCCTAGCGTCCGGGCGCAATCGTCTGCGAATGCAAGATTGACGGCGCCATCTTTGAGCAGCGCTGAACCCAGAATCACGCGCTTCGCGCCCGATCGCAGCAGCGCTTCAGCGCGTTCCACTGTCCGAACGCCTCCGCCCGCCTGGCAGGGAAGCCGTTTACAGATCATTTTTACCAGTTCAAGGTTGCTGCCCTTGCCCATGGCAGCATCAAGATCGATCAACTGCACCACTGGATAACCCGAGAAGCGCTTAATCCAATAATCAAAGTCATCAAACTCCAGCGCCTTCTTCTCGCCCTGTATGAGCTGGACGATCTTGCCTCCCATAAGGTCAATGGACGGGATCAGCATGGCCACCTCATGGGAATGCCCGCTTGACGCAGCGTCTGCTTCAGGCCAGCAATGGCATGTGTGCCGAAGTGAAAAATGGATGCGGCCAACGCAGCATCGGCTTTACCTTCAGAAAAAACTTTAACGAAGTGTTCGGCATTTCCCGCGCCGCCTGACGCAATCACCGGGATGGATACTTCCTGTGAAACCGCAGCGGTTAGCTCGCAGTCAAAGCCACTTCCGGTGCCGTCGCGGTCCATGGAAGTCAGCAGGATCTCACCTGCGCCGCGCTCTTCCGCTTCCCGCACCCATGGCAGCACTTCGCGGCCAGTAGGGGTCCTTCCTCCAGAGACATAAACTTCCGCAGCTTCCGCTGGATTTTCTCCGCGCTTGCCGTCCACCGCCACGATCACCGCCTGCGAACCAAACCGGTTGGCAATTTCACTGATTAATTCTGGCTTTGCCACTGCCGCCGAGTTGATGCTGACCTTATCCGCGCCAGCGTCAAAGACTTGAGCTGCGTCTTCAAGAGAGCGAATCCCGCCACCAACGGTAAAAGGAATAAAGAGCTGTCTCGCGGTCCTCGCGACGGTATCAATCAGCGTCTTGCGTCCACCCGAAGTCGCCGTAATGTCGAGCAGTACGATCTCATCCGCGCCCTCCTGGGCATGGAGAGATGCAAGTTCTGCAGGATCACCCGCATCTCTGAGTTGTTCAAACTGGATTCCTTTGACCACGCGACCGGCATCCACATCCAGGCAGGCAATAATGCGCTTGGTCAGCCGCTCACAGGGCACAGAAGTTCTCCAGGATTTTCAGGCCGGTAGCGCCGGACTTTTCCGGATGGAACTGCACGCCGAAAATGTTGTCGCGCTCCACTGCGGCCGAAAATCTACCGCCATATTCCGTGCTGGCGATGGTGTCATCGCCAAGAGGTGCGCGGTAAGAATGCGTGTAATAGACAAAAGCTCCGCTCTCAATGCGGTGTAGCAGTCGCGAATCTTTTCGCACATCAATCTGGTTCCAGCCCACATGCGGACACTTCAAACCGGCAGGGAAGCGGTCGCACTCGCCTGTAAACAATCCCGCTCCGGAGGTCTCTGGTGATTCCGTGCTGCCTTCAAACAGCCATTGCATGCCCACGCAGATGCCCAGAAACGGCTTGCCGCTGGAAAAACTATCCAGAAGCGGCAATCGCAGCTGACGGTTCAACGGCAGGCAGCGGTTAAAGTGACCAACTCCCGGAACCACCAGCTTTTCTGCTCGCGCAATCACCTGCGGGTCGCTGGTCACTTCTGCGCTGGCCCCCAAATGCTGAAGCGCTTTCTTGACGGAGCTGATATTGCCCGCGCCATAGTCCACAATGGCGATCATAGAAGTCCCTTGGTGCTGGGGAGCATTCGGGCCAATTGCTTGTCGCGTGAGCAGGCTACACGTAGCGCACGCGCAAAGGCCTTGAACAGCGCTTCAATCTTGTGGTGGTTGGAGCGGCCGTACAAAATCTTCAAATGCACATTGGCTTTCGCTCCGCGCGCGAAGCCCTCAAAAAAATCAAAGACCAGTTCTGATTGCAGGTCGCCCACAACGTGAGTGTTTACTTCTGTGCTTACAACGGCGGCGGCGCGCCCGCTGAAATCAACGGCGGCTACTCCCAGCGTTTCGTCCATAGGCATCACGAAGTACCCGGCGCGCATGATCCCTTTTTTGTTTCCAAGCGCTTCGTGGAACGCTTCACCCAGGGAAATTCCCACGTCTTCCACTGTGTGGTGCTGGTCAACGTCGAGATCACCCTGGGCTTTCAGCCTCAGATCAAAAGCGCCGTGCCGGGCAAAAAGCTCAAGCATGTGGTCGAAGAAGCGGATACCCGTGGATACGTCATAGCGGCCTTTGCCTTCAATGGTAAGAGCAAGCTGGATGTCTGTCTCCGTCGTAGACCGATGCAGCCTGGCTTTCCTCATGGCGCCGGCTGCTCCTCTTCATTCTGTGTTTCGGCTGTTTCTTGCGTCTCTGCGGGCTTCTTCTTATTGTCCAGCGCCTGCTTCAGCCCCATGGCCACCACTTCCATCTCTTTTTGCTTGCCAATGGTGATGCGTACACAGCCTGGCAGGTCGGGACGGTCGCGCAGGGCAATCCCCCATTCACGCATCTGCTTGAGGAGGTATTCCTTTTCTTCCCCAAAATTCACCAGGACAAAGTTCCCTTGGCTGGGCCAGGATTTGAATCCGATCTCCTCAATTTGTTTCGCAAACCACTCCCGTGTTTCTTTTACCTGGTTTACATGGTCAGTAACGAACTGCCTGTCTGTTACGGCATCACGCAGCACTTCCAGAGCACACGCGTTCACATTGAATGGGCCGGAAATCCGCCGTAGAACGCCAATGTGATGGGCCGGACCGGCGAGTGCACCCACCCGAAACCCCGCCATCCCGTACGCCTTGGAAAATGTCCGGGCAACAAACAGGTTCGGAAGCAACAACCCAACCTGATCGATCATGCTCTGGCCGTAGTAGTCAAAATAGGCTTCGTCCACCAGGATGGCGGCATCCTGCGCCGCCTGCGCAATCCGCGTGATCGTATAACGGTCAACTGCGATGCCCGTCGGATTGTTCGGATTCGTGATCACGATCAGCTTGGTGCGCGGATTGATCGCCTCTAAGACCTTGTCGGTGGGAAACGCAAAGTCTTCTTCTGCTGTCGTCGCAATGCGAACCACTTTAGCCCCCGTTACCTGCGCAAAAATCTCATACATGGCAAACGTGGGAACAACAAGAATGACCTCATCTCCCGGTTCAAGATAGCCGCGGCAAAGCAGGTCAATGCCTTCATCAACGCCGTTCGTCAGCAGAACCTGGGTCGCACTCTTTCCCAGGAGAGCTGCCACTACTGCCTCGCCTGATTCCCGTGGCGGGTAAAGCGCAAGCTTCTTTGCATCCATGTGCTGCAGCCGTGCCAGCACACGCGGTGAGCAGCCGGTCGTGCTCTCATTCATGTCCAGCCGCAACTCAAAATCACCCTGGCTAAGGGGCGAATGGTACTCACGGATATCACGCAGGCATTGTCGGGCCTTAAGCATTTGCGTACCTCACTCGAATCGATTCTGCATGGGCTTTGAGGCCCTCGGCTTCGGCCAGAGTTACAACTGCTGGGGCGATCTGGCCAAGCCCCTGTTGTGTCAGGTGCTGTACTGAAATCATCTTCACAAAATCCTGGACTCCCAGCCCGCCACGGAACCGCGCGGCCCCGCCAGTGGGAAGAACGTGATTGGGGCCGGAAGCATAGTCTCCCGCTGCCTGCGGCGAATAACCGCCCACAAAGATGGATCCCGCGTTGTGGATATTTTCCAGGTCTTCCTCGTCCACCGTGATGTGCTCAGCGGAGATGCGATTCGCAAATTCCAGCGCCTGATCATGCGTTTGCGCTAGCAGCACCGCGCCGTTGCTCCTGAGCGATGAAGTGGCAGTTTCATTTTTTGCCGACGCTGCCTTCACTGCCTGCTGTACGGCTTGGGCCAGTTCGCGGGACGAAGTGATAAACACTGCCAGCGCATCAGGATCATGTTCAGCCTGGGCCACCAGATCAGCGGCAATGAATTGCGGCTTGCCGCGTTCGCTCACGATCACAACCTCAGTGGGACCGGCTAAAAAATCGATACCGCAGTCGAACGCCACCTGCTTTTTTGACGCTGTTACAAAGAGATTGCCCGGACCAACGATCTTATCTACACGTGGCACTGATTTTGTTCCATATGCCAGTGCCGCAATAGCCTGCGCGCCACCCACGCGATAGAACTCGCGCACACCAAGAAAGAACGCAGTCGCCAGCGTCTCACGCACTGGACGCGGAGATACCACGCGAACTTCTTCAACTCCTGCCACCTGCGCGGGAATTACCGTCATCAGCATGGTTGACGGAAGCGGATAACGTCCGCCCGGCACATAACATCCGGCGGAATGAAGGGGGCGCACCACTTGCCCCACGTGAATGCCGTCCGCGGCATTATGACGCCATTCATGTGGTTTCTGCCATTCGCAGTATCGTCTTATGTTTCCTGCGGCAGACTTCAAGGCCTGCTTGAACTCTGCGGAGCTTGCCTCCCAAGCCTGCTCCAACTCTGATGTTGCTACCTGGAATGGCTGCCGTGGTCTGAGTCCGTCAAACTTCTCGGCATAACGCCGAAGAGCGCGATCACCGTTTTTGCGGACATCATCCACCATCCGCTTCACCTGCTTTTCCACCCTTGCCAGATCGGTTGCGCCACGCTGCTCCAGCCTGCGCACAAAATTTTCGGCTGGACGGCCGCTCAAAAGACGCATTAAAGCACCACCTTGTTCAGCGGATACTCCACAATTCCTTCCGCTTTGGCAGCTTTGAGTTGGGGCATAATCCGCCAGGCCGTGGTCTCCTCAATAATTGTATTCACTGCTACCCATTCTTCGTCGCTCAACTGGGAAATTGTAGGCTTTTGCAGTGCAGGTAAAACCGCCAGAACAGCAGGTAAGTCTTTTTTGCGAACGTTGAGCATGAGTCCAACCCGGCCCTGAGCGTAAATTGCGCCACAAAGCATGAGAGCAAGATTTTCAATCTTCTGCCGCTTAGCCGGCTCACTCCACGCCATCTTATTGGCGATCAACTGTGTAGTCGATTCCATCACTGTCTCAATGATCCGCAGGCGGTTGGCGCGAAGAGAACTTCCGGTCTCCGTGATCTCCACAATGGCATCGGCCAGCACCGGCGGTTTGACCTCCGTCGCGCCCCATGAGAATTCAACTTTTACTTGAACATTTCGCGCGGCAAAGTAGTTTCTTGTGGCGTTTACCAGTTCAGTAGCAATAATCTTCCCGGCCAGATCCTCAGCCCGCTGGAAGGGAGAATCCTCCGGCACCGCCAGCACCCAGCGCACCTTCCCCAAGCCCTGCTTCGCATAAGTCAGCTCGGCCGCCGCGACCACATCCAGCCCGCTTTCCAACACCCAGTCTCTCCCGGTCAGACCGCAGTCGAGCACGCCGTGGTCTACATAGCGTGCCATCTCCTGCGCCCGAATCAACATGCACTCAATCTCGGGATCATCGGTGGCCGCAAAATAAGAGCGGCTGTTGGTGTGGACGTTGAGTCCCGCGCGCTTGAAGAGGGCCAAAGTAGACTCCTGAAGACTGCCCTTGGGAATGCCGACGCGCAGCTTCATTTTTTCACCTCCGCCGTGTTCACAGCGAGCGGCTCCGTAAAGCACGACTTCGTGCCGTTGTGGCAGACAAGACCATCACCTTCAACAAAAACGCGAAACAGCAGAGTATCGCGGTCGCAATCCGTTGCTGCCGAGATGATGCGAAGGCGGTTTCCAGAAGTCTCGCCTTTCGTCCAAAGCTTCTGCCGGGTACGGGAGTAGAACGTCACGTAACCGGTCTCAACCGTTTTGGCCCAGGACTCAGCATTCATAAAGCCCACCATGAGCACTTCGCCAGTGGCATCATCTTGGACAATTGCCGGCGCCAGGCCATCCATTTTTGCAAAATCGATTTCCATATCGTTTGTCATCTTTCTGGCCGCGCAAACAAAAAGCCCGCCGATTTCTTTGTCGGCGGGCTCTCAAATCCTATGATTGCGCTGATTTCAGCTTTTTAGCGCCCCAGCCGACACGTTCGCCGTATGGTGATGGTGGTGATGGCGATGGGTCAGCCGGTTCATGCTGCTGCCAAGTTAAGACAGGAACCACTTTAAAGTCAATCAAAAACGGCCGTTCTACAACGAACGGGAATCTGCAGACTCGAGTGCTCAAGCAGGAAATCCGCGCACGCGGCGGCCCGCCAGGACCTCTCGGACCGCGGTTACAAGATGTTCTGGAGAGTGACTCAAAATAAAATCAGCTCCCGGAATCTCAGGCGAATGCATGCACAACTCCAGAATCGGTATGCCCGGAAACATCTGATTTAGCGCCAGGGCGGTTTTGCGCTTGTCAGGTCCCCTGAAGCCATGTCCAACCATGGCCAAATCAGGTTTGCCGATTACTTCCAGCTCGTCCTTAAGCGGCATGCTTACAAACGACACAACTTCATGCCCGGCGTTCTCAAGGATCAATTGCCGGGTAGTTTTCAATATTTCTGTGGATGCTATGGACAGGATTTTGGCCATGCACTCGCTAGTTGAGTTGTAGGGATTCTTAAAATCTCAGGAGATTATAACTGATTCCGTCAACCGTGCATTTCCGAAGCGAATGGCCATGCTTTTGTCCGTCTGCCGGCTAGGGTGTCCCGCTGTGTTTAAATCAAAGTTCATGTTCCGCATGATGGAAATCCGGCGGGAATTCGGGCCCATGCTGCGGCTGGCGCTTCCGCTGGTGCTCACCGAGATCGGCTGGACGGCTATGTCCTTCGTGGATACGGTGATGGTCGGACGTCTTCCAGACAGCGCGGTTGCCATCGGAGCCGTGAGCCTGGGCGCCACCCTCTTTAGCGCCGTTGGACTCTTTGGCAGCGGCATGATGTTGGGCCTGGATACCTTTGTTGCTCAGGCGTATGGAGCAGGGAAGCTGGAAGAGTGCCATTGCACACTTTGGAACGCGCTCTACCTGGGCGTTTTTCTCACGCCAGTGATGATGGCGGTGGTGCTCAGTTTCATTCCGTTTTTCCCTCATTTCGGACTTGGCCCTGCACTGGTAGCGCAAACCGGGCCGTTTCTGAAGGCGTTGGTTTGGAGCACGTTGCCGCTCATCATGTACTTTGTCCTGCGGCGCTATTTGCAGTCCATGGGCATCGTTAAGCCGGTGGTGTTTGCGCTGATATCAGCAAACCTGGTCAACCTGCTGGGGAATTGGGTATTCGTTTATGGGCACCTTGGGATGCGGGCATTTGGCGTTCCTGGCAGCGGATGGTCAACCTGTGTTTCTCGTATTTACATGGCGCTGGTGCTGGCAGGCGCAGTCATTTATTACGACCGTAAGCGGAACAGCGGATTTTGGCTGGCGTCGCGCAGGGCGGAAATGGCTCGGGTGCGTGCGTTGCTGCGCCTGGGTTTCCCGGCAGCCTCGCAGTTGCTGTTTGAAATTGGAGGCTTTGCCTGCGCCACTTTCCTCATCGGCAAGCTTGGGGCGGTTCCGCTCGCCGGACACCAGATTGCTCTGAACGTCGCTAGCTTTACCTATATGGTGCCGCTGGGGATCAGTTCCGCGGCAGCCGTGCGCGTGGGCCATGCTGCGGGCGCTCGCGATGTCCATGCCGCGGCACGCGCCGGATGGATGGCCATCCTGTTTGGCGTTGGTTTCATGGCGTTTTCCGGGCTGTGCCTCTTCCTCTTTAATCACCAGATCGCGAGAGTTTACACGCCAGACCCGGTCGTGGTGAGTGCAGGCGCAAGCCTGCTGATAGTTGCTGCAGTGTTTCAGCTATTCGATGGACTGCAGGTGGTGGCTACGGGCGCTCTGCGTGGCGCGGGCAATACTCGAACAGCGATGCTGGCGAATCTGATTGGCTACTGGATTTTTGGTTTACCGCTCGGCGTCCTGCTGTGCTTCAAGTTTCATTGGGGTGCTGCAGGGATGTGGGCGGGGCTGTGTGCTGCATTGATGTCAATTGGCGTTGCGCTTCTTCTTGCCTGGCACATGACCATACAGGAAATGGTGCAGTCCCGGATACAGCCCAGCGCGGCGCACCATTAACCAAAATCAAAAGGAGCCATTTGCACGGCCCCCTCTTCTCAATACGTTGGCTTCTTGTTTTACTGTGCTTCCACTTTGGCGCAGTGCTTTTCGAACGCGCGGGTCAGGGCAGTGGCGATCATCTCCGGGCTGCTCATTTCAATGTCGCTGCGCTGCATCATGTACACCAATTGACCGTCGCGCAGAAGACCAATCGATGGAGACGATGGTGGGAATCCGGTGAAATAGCTGCGGGCCTTCTCCGTGGCGTCGCGGTCCTGGCCAGCGAATACCGTGATGATGCGGTCTGGTCGGACACCGTGGCGTACCGCTACACGCACGCCGGGGCGCATTCTGCCTGCCGCACAGCCACATACCGAGTTCACTACCACCATGGTGGTGCCCTTCTGCTTTACAGCGTTGTCCACGTCAGTAGCTGTGCGGGCTTCCTGGATGCCTGCTGAGGTAAGTTCCTCGCGCATCGGCGCAATCATCATTTCCGGATACATTCATTTCCTCCCAATGGGTCTTGAAACCATTTTACAGGCAAAAAGACCTTTCTCCGTAGTCCAATCTATGCGTTAGTCTAAGGACGCCTTTGAACATTCAGGAAAACATTGCTCTTGCCCCGTTTACCACCTTTCGTGTGGGTGGACCCGCGCGCTATTTGATTGAGGCGCGCAGTGAACCTGATATCAAGGAGGGGGTCGCTTTCGCAGCGGAAAAGCGCCTTCCGCTCTTTGTTCTGGGCGGCGGCAGCAATCTGGTGGTTGCCGATGATGGCTGGCCTGGACTGGTGTTGAAGATTGCCTTAAAGGGAATTGAATTCGAATTCCAAAGCGAAAACGCGGTGTTTCATGCCCGCGCCGGTGAGAACTGGGATGACTTTGTGGCCCTCACCGTCGAGCGTAACTGCTCAGGTCTGGAGTGCCTGAGTGGCATCCCCGGAATCGTTGGCGGCACACCAGTTCAGAACGTTGGCGCTTATGGCCAGGAGGTTTCGCAGACCATCCGCTCCGTACGCGTGCTGGAAATCGCTACCGGCCAGGTGATCGAGTTCAGTAACGAACAATGCGGCTTTTCCTATCGCAGCAGCATCTTCAATCAGCATGCAGCCGACAAATACATTGTGCTGGAAGTCACGTACTGTTTGAAGCAAAACGGATCCCCAGCCCTCAAGTACGCTGATCTCCAGAAGTTTTTTGCCGCAGAGCAGAGAACGCCGAGCCTGCGGCAGGTACGCGACGCTGTTCGCCAGATTCGCCAGGGCAAGGCCATGCTGCTGGTTCGCGGTGACGAGGACTGTCGCAGCGCCGGTTCATTTTTCAAAAATCCCATTGTCTCTGCTGAAGAGGCTATGCGCATTGAAAAGCTGGCGCAGCAGCGCATGCCCGATCAAGTTGTGCCAAGCTATCCCATGGAAGATGGCCGGGTGAAGCTAGCTGCAGCCTGGCTGGTAGAGCAGGCGGGATTTCATAAAGGATACTCGCGCGGACCGGTCGGCATTTCTCGCAAGCACAGTTTGGCCATTGTGAACCGTGGCGGCGCAAGCGCGCAGGACATCATTGCTCTGAAAAATGAAGTTGAGCACAAGGTCTTTGATATATGGGGAGTGCACCTGCAACCTGAACCTGTCTTTGTGGGATTCCAACCGGCTGCGAAAGATGGAAAATGAGCAATTTCCTTCGTTCACGGAACCTGAAGCAAAAGTGGATTTCCCGCCAACTACAAAGCCTGGAAGTTGTTCGCCAGCTCAGAGTTTTTGCTGATGGAAGACAAACGATAATGCGGCGGAAAGAACCAGGCCAGGTGCTGCATGAAGTTACTGAAGCTCTCCCGGTCAGCAAAATCTTCGGGGAACACAGAGAAGACAATCGTTTCCAGTGGAGCCTGAGCAGGGTTTGAGAGTAAGAGCACCCCGGGACTTTGATATCCCTGGCTTGCGAAAAATTTTCTGACTGCGTCTCTCGCAAAATTAGGAAAATAATACTGGTTTGGCTGGCCCACCAGAACTGCCTGCTTACCCGCCAAATGACCTGGAACCTCCGGGGCGCGCACCTCGGTTGCCATCTCGCTCTGTGGATCAGGCTCCAGACTGGCATCGAATCTGCCAAACTGTTTCTTTGACCAAAGCTGGCCAAATGGGATGACCCACTCCGGAGGCTCAGGTTGTGGCTCAATCACAACGCCAAGCGAGTTTTCCAAACAAAACTCGAGCACCTGTACGAGCGAAAGCGGCTGAAATTCACGTTTCGGCGCCGGCATATTCAGGACAAAGTACGAAAATCCATCCGGCCCCTGCAGAATCTGGTCAGAGGTGGTGGTCATCCCGGCATCATCAATGACGGCGTAAAACCGCCGGACCCAATCAGGGTCGCGCTGATCGCGGGGCACGAACAAGAGATCGGCAAGTTCGTGAGTTTTTGTGAGGTCGGCCTTGGGCATGGGCAAGTAAAATCACTCCACAATATCATCGACTCGCCTCAGCTATGTCCAGTTTGAACAATCTGTCTCGGTCGCGGGTGGTCAAGATGACGGTGGGCAGAGCAAACCAATCCATATGCCCGTGTTTCCCGTACTATGAGTGTATCTTTTGCCGCTCTGATTCATCTCAAGAGGTGCAGGAGATTTGCTTAAATTCTGGGTTTATATAGGTTTGGACAGGCATACGCACAGTTTTTGAGACATAAAATCTGGATCATATTTTCTGGAGTTATTCATGCTTTTTAAGAAACCGAACGATATTCCGTCCTCTGAGATTACTCCAAAGAGCAGTTACATCAGCCGGCGGGCTTTCATTACCGGGGCAGTTGCAACTGGTGCGGCGCTGGCCGGAGGCGCTTACTTGCGCACCAACGGCTCCGGCGAGGGAACCTCAGCCACGGTTGAAGCGGCTGGCGAGAAGCTGACAGGAATTGTAAAAAGCCAGTACAGCACCACGGAGACTGCCACGGCGTTCAAGGACATCACGAATTACAACAACTATTACGAGTTCAGCACAGATAAGTACGCGCCCGCTGGACTGTCCAAAAATTTTCGCACCAGGCCCTGGACCGTCCGCGTAGAAGGCATGGTCAAGAAACCGAAGACCCTGGACATAGACAGCATCATAAAGTTGGCGCCGCTGGAAGAGCGCATCTACCGTATGCGGTGCGTCGAAGGCTGGTCCATGGTAATCCCATGGGTAGGCTTTCCGCTTTCCGCATTCATTAAGCAGGCTGATCCGCTGCCCAGCGCGAAATTCGTCGCATTCCAAACCGTCATGGCTCCGGACCAGATGCCCGGACAAAAAGATGACGTTCTGCAATGGCCGTACGTAGAGGGTTTGCGTATGGACGAAGCCATGCACCCTCTCGCGATTCTCGCCGTAGGGCTCTATGATCAGGTGCTTCCCAACGTTGATGGCGCGCCTTTGCGTCTTGTGGTTCCGTGGAAATATGGATTCAAAGGCATCAAGGCTATTGTGAAGGTCAGCTTTACGGACAAGATGCCGCCCACCACATGGAACATCATGGCTCCGAACGAATACGGGTTCTATTCCAATGTGAATCCCACAGTCGATCATCCACGCTGGAGCCAAGCAACAGAGCGCAGAATTGGTGACAGTCTGTTTGCTCCCAAGCGGAAAACCCTGATGTTTAACGGCTATGCTGATCAGGTTGCCGGCCTTTATTCCGGAATGGACCTTCGGAAGAACTTCTGATGAAAGCGATCCCGGAAAAACTGTTACGCGGCATCAAAGTGCTCGTCTTTCTACTCTGCCTGGGGCCGCTCGGTGTGCTTACATGGAAGGCGTTTCACGCTCTTCTCGGGGCGAATCCTGTGGACGTGATTACACGCTCAACAGGGAAGTGGACCCTGGTATTTCTGCTTCTCACTCTTTCCGTAACACCGGTGCGGCGTTTGTTGCGCATGCCATGGCTGGTGCGGTTTCGCCGGATGCTCGGGCTGTATGCATTTTTTTACGGCACATTGCACCTGATGACATACGTCTGGCTGGACCAGTCCTTCAACCTTCAGTCCATGCTGCATGACATTGCGAAAAGAAAGTTCATTACCGCTGGGATGACGGCTTTTGCTTTGATGGTCCCGCTTGCATTTACATCTACTTCCGGCTGGATACGGCGCATGGGCGGGAAGCGCTGGCAGAAGTTGCACCGCCTGATCTACCTGAGCGCCACGGCTGGGGTGGTGCATTTTATATGGCTTGTCAAAGCCGATGAGCGCAGGCCCATTGCGTACGGCTCTGTATTGGCTGCCTTGCTGCTCTTTCGCGCAGCAACCTGGCTATGGAATCGCGCACAGATACGGCGCAAGGTTCCGGTGATGGCTGCTGCATTTTCCCGGCAAACTGCAAACCAGCCGGATGGTCAGGTGTAGCCGAATTGTCGTAATTTTCCTCGCTTGTAAAGCGTTGAAAAACCATCGATTGCCGGAAACAGTACTCAAATCGAGCGCCGGACCGTGCACCACCGGGTTAAATTGCATCTTAATACGCAATGAATCGGCAATCTTTGAATCGGGATTGGGAGCTTGCAGATCGTTCTGCAATCGGCGAGGTGCAAAATGAAGCGCAGCAAGCTTGAGGACATTAATGTGGTGGATCTTCTGGACCGTGTGCTGGACAACGGGATTGTGGTTGATCCCTCTGCCCGCGTTTACCTCATTGGAAATGAGCTGCGTGGCTCAAAACGACGGATGATCGTTGAATCCGTGCGCACGCATTCGTGAGTCTGAGTTCATAGCCGCCCGCAATCTCATTAAAAAAGCGCGCCCTGAAAGAGCGCGCTTTCGTGCATTAGTGTCTATTATGGTCTGAAAGCCATTTTGATTTGAGTCGTTTGATCGATCGGCTGTCCGTTCAGCATGGCTGGTTTGAACTTCCACTGCTTCACGGCATCGAAAGCGGCATCCCGGAAAACTGGCTGGCCGCTAATGAATTGCGGATTGCGCACCTTCCCATCCTTACCAACTGTTACCTGCACTAGCACGTCCCCGCTGAGGCGGCGAATACGTGCGATGGGCGGGTACATGGGCGGAACGGTCTTGAGCACGTGCATGGGTTCCAACTCAGACTGGGCAACCGGGGCAACCGAGGGCGCACCTGATGACACCGGGCGCGCCAGGTTGGAGAGCGTGTTAGACCCGCTGCTCATACTGAGAGTTGGACTGATCTGAACGTCTTGTGGAACCGCAGCTGATGCAGACAGGCGTGACGGACCACCGGTTGTGATCGCCACGGGCGTAGGTGCTGGTTTCTCCGCCTTCTCTGGTTCCGCAGTTTTCTTTTCTTCGGCCGCAGCTACGTGCTCGGGTTTGCTGTCTTTCTTTTTGTTATCGGTTACGCTGACCGGTTTGGCGCCTGCGTGGTTGCCTTCAGCAGCAAAGTGCTGATTCGAAGGTGAACTTTCAGCTGAAGTAACGGCCGGAGTGGAAGGCGAAGCTTCTGTGCTCTGGGCCTGCTGCGAGTTTGCGGGCGCATTCGTCACCTGCGCTTGCTGTACCGGGACAACGGTGGAGGGCTTGCGTTTCATGACGAAAAAGACTGCAACTGCAGCGAGCGCGAGAACGGCAACTGCGCCAAGAATCATCCTGGGGTTTCCGCCGGATTTCTTGTCTTCAGCGGCAACAGAATCAAACGTACCGAAACTGGCCTTGATTTCTGGTTTCTGTTTTTCCTCCCGCCTGGGGAACGGAACCGGGGCGGCCACATCAGTCTTGATTGGTTCTACTTTCGTAACCGCGGGACCGCGAACAGCAGCGGCCGCCGTTGCCGAACCGGATGATTTGATTACTACAGGTGGAGGCAATGGCGTCGGGGCTGAAGCAACCGGCTTCGGCATTGCGACCGGAGGCTCCGCCTGACTGCTTTCGTCTTTTGGCCGGCGCTCTTTCTGCAGAAGCACAGAAATCTGATCGGCCATGGTTTTCAACACTGCAACATGCGTGATGGTGAAGGCGTGGGCCGTGGGAGCAAAGCAAGCCAGAACACCCACGACTTTGTTGTCATCGCGAATGGGCGTGACAACCATGGAGCGGATTCCCAAAGCCCGGATAGCGGCCGTGTCCACCCGGGTATCAGTTTCAGCATCATCACAGCGGAGTTCCTTGCCCGTCTGGATGCAAAGTCCGGTAAAGCTTCCTTCCACGCGCAACACCGCGCCGACTTCCGGGGCGGCCGACCCGCTGCGCGCGCGGCAAACGATTTCATCGGCATTGCCTTCGTTCAGAGCGATGGCGGTGCCGGATGCATTAGTAAAAGCCTGGGCACGTTGCGCAATTACGCCTAATTCATCACTCAGTGTCCGTAGCCTCGGTTTGGTTGTGTCAGTAGGTTGTGTTGCCATGGTTGCGCCGTCCTGCAAAACTTTTTCTCCTTGAATCCCGCGGCACATGTTTAAATGCGCCACAAAACCTGATCACCCGCCTTACTGATGCAGACAATTTCTGTGCCTGGGCGGCAGCAGAGTGTCTGTTCTTTTTTGAAGTGGCCCGGCGAAAAACTGCTGCTGTTTACGGTTCCGAAGCCAGCGGGGGAAATCGCGGTGCGGAACGAAGTTTGTGTTTACGGCCAGACGCGCTTGGTTTTGTCGCCTGCAGCAGCTCCGTTCGCCTGTACTGCAACCGGACGCGCCGCTTCAGAGGTGGAAGGATTTCCGCCCTCCAGAATCCGTGCCGCTACCCGGAGAGCTTCGATTTCTGCCTGGAGCCCTGAAATCTGCGCCTGAAAGATCGCGATCTGGTTTTCCTTCTCCTTGATCGCGTCATAAATATTGTTCATTGTGGTAAGCCTCTCGCTCGCGAAATATATCAACGGCGCAACCATTGTCAACGTAACCAGCAGGACAGTGGTTCAGTTCTTCACCCTAGTTGGGTGTGTCGGTCGTGCAATGCTGCCATGGAACCAAAGTGTTTTGAAGTGCGGAGAGTGCACTAAAACAAGCTTGAAATCGGGTAAAACAGGCACAAAAACCAAAGCTGGTTCTTCCCGAGGGGTATCGAGTAAAACAGCTCTTTATCCTGCCCTTCAGGTTACCTTCGTAACTGGAAAGCCGCGCCTCACGGCCAATGGAGTGCCGGATCAATTCCGGATTCTAATAAAGCAAGAATTTTCTCCTGTAAAGGATTGTAAAGGGGAGTAGAATGCTCCAACCTCACGAACCAGTCTTAAGCGGACAGGAGCGGAGAGGCACAACGAAGGAGAACCCTCCCCATGAAGCGTTTGGTTCTTGTTTGTATTGTGGTGCTCTTGTCGAGTTTGATTGCGATATCGGCAGCAGCACAAAGCGCTGCATCAGCCACCATCGTTGGAACAGTGGTCGATCCTCAGGGTGCAGTTGTTCCCGGCGCTAAAGTCACTGCAACCAATTCAGCCACGGGACTCGGTCGTACCGTGGTTACAACTTCCAGCGGAAATTACACCGTTCCCAACTTGCAGCCCGGAACGTACAACGTCAGCGTTGAGGCAAAAGGTTTTGCTGCAGGTGAGACCAAGGGAATCGTTCTGAACGTAGGCGACCAGCGTGACCTCGGGTTCAAACTGGTTATTTCTGGAGCGAATGAGTCGGTTGAAGTTACAACAGAATCGCCGCTCATCGAGAGCACGAAGACAGATGTCTCTACTTCCGTCACGAGTTTGGATATGGAGCGTCTGCCCACCATTGCAGGAGCTACGGGTTCTGTCAATGACTATGCGCAACTTGCGCTGACGGCGCCGGGCGTTAAGCTGGATTCGAGTGGTCTTACTTCCGATCTGATCGGGCCCGGCTCCATCAATAACCGCGGAAATCTTTACAACGTGGATGGAGCAAACATTACGGACCAATTGGTCTCGGGTCGTGACGGCACCGGCGCGTCCATCGATGAAGTGCAGGAATTCCAGGTGCTCACGAACAATTACAACGCCGAGTACGGCCAGGCATCTGGACTGGTCATGAACGTTGTTACCAAGTCGGGGACCAACGGCATCCACGGTGATGGCCACATGTATTTCAGAGGCCGGAATCTGGCAGCTTCTGATCCATTTTACAACCTCGGCTTCCTGGATCCATCCACAGGAACAATTACGGACCCTACGAAGCCGTGTCCGGCGAGCGCTTTGAATACCGACGATATTTCGGGCTGCGCCCGCGCTCCGTTCCATCGCAAGGAAGGCGGTTTCACTCTGGGCGGCCCATTCCTCAAGGATAGACTGTTTTGGTTCACCAGTTTTGAAATCAGCCGCCAGGCGGTTCCTCTGATCCTGACTCCATTCGGCGTTTCTCAACAGGTGCAGCAGCCAGTAAACAACCTGCTGTACTCCGGCAAGATCGACTACAAAATCAGCAATAACCACAACCTCTCTATCCGCTACGCTGTGGATCGCTTCAGGATCAGCAATGAAATCATTCAAACGGGGCTAAATGTCTCGCCCGACAACCTGAATTCCTCGCTCAATAATAATGTGAACCTCAACGCAGGATTCGTTTCCAACCTGTCAGCGAGCATGGTGAATGAGGCCAGGTTCGTTTTTACCCGTTTTGTCACTTCAACCACCACCAACTCAACAGCGCCAGGAGTGATTCATCCGGATGGGACGCAGACCGGAGCCGATTTCTGCTGCCCGCAAGGGGGGCTGCAGAAGCGGTATCAGTATATTGACAACCTTACCTGGACGCGTGGAAAGCACACGATGAAGTACGGGTTCAACATCAGCTATTACCCGTGGTTCTCGCTGTTCCCGCAGTTCCACTTTGGTCAATACACCACAGCGTTAGTTAACAACGCGGAAGTTCCGACCAGCTTCACTTTCGCCATTGGGCCAGGTGAAGTCACCTCGAAAGACAATATTTATGGCTTCTACGGGCAAGACACGTGGAAAGTCACCAACAAGTTAACCCTGAATTACGGGCTGCGCTGGGACTATGAGGCGGGCGCGTTCAAGGGCGGAAAAATCCACGGCCCCAATGGCACCTGCTTCCAGGGCAATGGGCTGATTTCGGCCTGCAGTTCTGACAAGAACAACTTCCAGCCTCGGGTCGGATTCACCTACCAGGTCACCAATAACACTTTGTTACGCGCCGGATTTGCCGAAACGACGATGCTGGCGTTCAACAATGTGGTGCTGGACTCGTTGAACTTCGACGGCCTCACGCTCAACACGATCACGACGACCGATCCGGCGGTGCTGGCAGCGTTTCCCAACGCTCCCGACCCGGCCCTGCTGACCGGTGGTGTGGCGTGTCCTCCTACCTGCGGTCGCGTGCGTCCCATTTCAGATCACCTTAAGAATCCTGAGATTCGCATGGCGAATCTGGCTCTGGAGCACGAGTTCACGAAGACATTCAAGGGGACCATCCAGTACATCGGACAATTCGGCTTCGGGCTGTTTGGGGAACGTGACACGAATGCGCCACCGGTAATTGCCGATCCCGCGCATCCGGGATTTTTCTTCTACGGACCTAGACCGGACCAGGTGTTTGGCCCGATCCGTACGAATGAGAACTCGCGAACCTCCCACTACAATGGGCTCTTGGTCAGCGCGGAGAAGAGGCTGTCAAACCACATCCAATTCAATGCCAGTTACACGTGGTCACACGCAATCACCTCGTCAGAGGATTTCTTCGGCATCTCCGAGCCGGGTGATTTCGTCAATATCAGGCCGGAACTCGGACCTGCATACAACGACATTCGCCATGCTGTGAATATGGGGGTAGTGCTGGATTCAGGAAAGATGACTGGTAACAGTTATCTGGGAGCGTTTGTTAACAACCTGGGCCTGAGCTGGGTGGGACAGATTCAGTCCGGCCGTCCATACCCGATTTCTACAGGCAGTTCGTCATTCGGCAATGGCAGCAGGTTCTTTGGAGCAGGAAGCGAAACCCAGCAACGCCCGAATGTGCTGCCTGACGGTACTATTTCCGTTGCCGGCATCGGATCATTTGATGGCAGCCATGCAAACTTCAGTGAGACCGCTGTAAGTGATTGCCTCGCCGCCGGAAATCCAGCCGCGATCTGCAATGCGCTTGTCCCGAATACGTTCCAGATACCGGGAGCAAGCCAGTGTTCGCCGGCGGTCCAGGTTACATCTTTCGGCGCAACCTGCCAGTTCGGTCCGGTCGACGCGTTTGGTGAGCCAGTTGACTTCCAGCTGGCGAACGGCGGCCTGGGGCGCAATGCAGGTAGGGGCAATGCGTTTCTCCGGTTCGATGCTTCACTGCACAAGACAATCGGGATACCGAAATACGAAAACATTAAGGTTGAGTTACGTTTCGACGCCTTTAATGTTTTCAACCATGCTAACTGGGCTTCCTTTAACAGCAATGACGTGCTGACAACGCTACCTCTGTCACTGGACCCCACCTGCACGGGCTGCCAGCGGCCGAACGGCACTTTCGTGGGTAACAATGGGCAGACGCTGCATCTTTCCGACCTGCAAAGTGGCAAGGTCAGCAGTAATTTGCTGGCTGGGAACCAAATCTTCAACGGCCTTGGTGATCCCGCTGCCGTTGATATCAATGGCATCGGTCCGCGCAAACTCCAACTCTCATTCCACGTGCGCTTCTAAAGCAGCAGCGTGGCAAAACCAAAGGGCGGGCTTTCGGGCCCGCCTTCTTATTTAATGGTTCTGAGGACAGCCATTACCAAGCTTTGAACTCGCATGGAACGGGGCATGAGCCAGCAAAGGAGATGCATGCAAAGCACTGGCAAGGAGTCACGAACCTTAACAGGTTGAAAACACTAGATCTCCGAAATCCTGGAAATTACCACAGTAATCATAGGGCAGTGTTCTTTAGTACAACATCCGGGGCGACCTTGGGTATGATTCACCTCGACTCCTCCTCCCCGGACTTGCGTGGTGAAAAACTATGCAAGAGAACACTACGACTACGACTGCCCCGACGCCAACGGCTCCTCGCACTGACCGGCTGGAGCTGGTGAAAGAGCTTACGCGCGGAAGCATAGGTACGGTCCACAAGGCGCGCAATCCGCAATTGGAGCGCTCCATGGCACTGCGCCAGTTTCAGGTTCCTGAATGGCTCGATGATGTAAACGAGCTGATGCAGCGAATCCTGGCTGAAGCCCGTGCTGCCAGCACTCTTGACCATACCAACATTGCGCATCTTTATACCTGCGGTTATAAGGATTTCAACGTCTTTCTGACGGCTGAGTTCGTGGAAGGCCAGACGCTCAAAGAAGTAATGGCCGGCCGCATTCCAGATCTAAACGAGATTTTGTCGTGGGCTAAACAGCTTTGCGCGGCGATCGATCACGCCAATGATAAAGGCGTGTACCACCACTTCCTGAATCCTTACAACATTAAACTCACGCCTGACGGCACGTTGAAGGTGCTGGATTTCGGGTTGATCCGGGACAAGAACCTGCTGACGCCCACTCCTGCCAAAAAGCTGGATGATGCGCCTTATCTCTCTCCGGAACAGGTGAAGAACAAGGTTGCCGTTCGGGCGACGAACATTTTCAACGTCGGCGTAATTCTTTATGAGCTTTACACCACACGCAGCCCGTTTGCAGGAAAGCACCTGGGCGAAGTGGATCGCGCTATCACTGATGCAAATCCGCACCCTCTGAACGTGGCGAATGGTCGCGTGCCGGAAGGGATCTCGCGTGTGGTTCTGAAAGCCATGGCAAAGAACCCGGCTGAGCGGTACGAGAGCGGCGCCCAGCTCATGATGGCCCTGGAATCGGCAATGCGTGAGCCCCGAGTCGCGGCTGCCAAACCAGCAACCGGCAAATTTTCTGTTGGAGACACAACCGGATCTTTCAAGGCAAATGCGACTGGGTCATTCAATGCGAACGCCACCGGTTCGTTTAATCCGAATGCGACCGGCTCATTCCGCCGTGATGCCACAGGTTCATTCAGTGCCAATAAGACGGGCGCTTTCAGTCGCGACGCGTTTAATGCGGCGTTGCAAAACGGTGCGCCTGCTGCGGCGCCCACCACGAAAGCAAGAATTCCCAATCCTCCTCCAGCCACAGTGGCTCGCAAAACGGTGGGATCTTCATCGAATCAATGGGTTCTGGTAGGCGGAGTAGTCGCGATTCTGGTGATTTTGGCAGCAGGTGCAATGCTTCTGCAGAGAAAGCCAGCAGATCTGCCCTCTGACAATGAAACCGCGCAGACTGTGCCATCAAAGACGTCAGCACCGGCTCCGTTCACTCAAGCGGAGACTGCGCCGGCCCAAGGTGACGATCAACCGGAAGCAGCTCCGAGCGATGAGCCAGTAAGAAGTTCACGTGGTAGCTCGCCCAGATACAGCAGGCCCGCACGCGCCTCACGGAATTATTCCCAACCCGCGACCGCTGCACCGGCACAAGGCCAGCTTGAAGTTTCGGCGTTTCCGCTCGGCGCCATGGTCCAGATTCAAGGTGTGCAGGGTGCATGGAAATCTCCTCAGGTGATTGGGCCGCTAGCGGCAGGAACGTATCAGGTCACCATCAGCAGCCCCGGCTATACATCCGAAACCCGCAGCATTCAAATTTCGCCGGGCGCCCGGGCGCCGCTCAGCGTCAGTCTGACCGCCAGCAAAGGTTTCATCAAGGTGGCGGGATCACCGGCGGGAGCCAGCATCTTCCTGGATGGCAAAGACACCGGCAAAGTGACTCCTGCGGAAGTTCCTGTTGATCCGGGCTCTCATAGCGTGACTGTGCGTAAGCAAGGTTATTTGGATGCAAGCACCGATCTCAAACTCGCCGCCGGCCAGGGAACCACGTATTCGCCGCGCCTGATGGTCGCTGGACGCACTGATAACATCCGCATCGTGGGGAGCGGCATGGGCAAGATGTTTGGCGGAGGAAGCTCTTCCAGCAGCATGGCCCGAATTGAAATCAAGAGCGAACCGAAGGGTGCGCAGGTAGTGGTGAACGGAACGCCTCTGCAGAAGCTTACGCCGGTAGAAATCCAGGTGGACGCCGGAAGCTATGACATCACCCTGCAAAAAGATGGCTATAAGCCTGTTCATGAGAGCGCAATTGTGGGTATGGATGATCACATCAAGATCGATCGGTCCCTTACACACTGAAAATTTTCATTTTAATGACGGAATGAGCCACGCGGGCGACTTTATGGTCGCCCGTTTTTGCTGATAAGCAGGAATGAGTCGTCGCAAGCGCTCTCGCGAGCAAATTTCACGGCAAGCTGCTGCGCGCTGCGGCGTGATGCTGCAATTGACGTTAGAATGGAAGAAAGAGCTTCATCAGGACGGAATCAATTTTGAATTCAGCTATCCGCAATATTGCCATCATCGCTCACGTTGACCACGGCAAGACCACTCTGGTGGACGCCATGCTTCGCCAAAGTGGCGCCTTTCGCGCCAATGAGGCCGTAGTAGACCGCGTGATGGATTCCAACGAGCTTGAGCGCGAGCGCGGCATCACCATTCTGGCCAAGAACACTGCCATCTGGTATCACGAGGCAAAAATCAACATCGTGGACACGCCCGGACACAGTGACTTTGGCGGGGAAGTGGAGCGCGCGTTGAAGATGGTGGACGGTGTAATGCTACTGGTGGATGCCAGTGAAGGACCTCTGCCGCAAACGCGTTACGTGCTCAGCAAGGCTTTAGAAGCCGGCCTGCCTCCCGTAGTAGTGATCAACAAAATTGACCGCGCTGACGCCCGCCCACAGGAAGTGCTCAACGAGCTCTACGATCTGTTTATTGATCTCGATGCGCGTGAAGATCAGCTTGATTTTCCTGTGCTCTATGCAAACGCGAAAGCTGGCACTGCTGCAACAAATATTGATGTGCCGGGCGAGGATCTCCGTCCCTTATTTGACGCAATTCTCAGGACCATTCCACCTCCCGCAGGTGAAGCTGCCAATGCCTTGCAGATCCTGGTCGCCAACCTGGATTACAGTGACTATCTGGGACGCCTGGCAATCGCGCGTGTTTTTAATGGTGAACTTCACAACGGGGATGAAGTCGGGATTGCCAAACTCGATGGCTCAGTTGAAAAAGTGAAGATCACGAAGTTGTTCTCGTTCAGTGGGCTGAAGCGAGTTGATATCGATAAGGCTGAGACCGGTGACATTGTCGCTGTAGCGGGAGTTGAGGGCATCAATATCGGCGAGACTATTACGAATGTCGAAAATCCTGCGCCTTTACCACACATCGTAATTGACGAACCAACCATCGCAATGCAGTTCTCAGTCAACACCTCGCCGTTCGCGGGACGTGAAGGCAGTTACGTTACATCCCGCAATCTGCGTGAACGCCTGCAGAAGGAATTGCTGACGAACGTATCGCTGCGTGTGCAGACGGACAGCACAGATTCATTCAAAGTCCTGGGACGCGGAGAACTGCAGCTTTCTATTCTGATCGAAACCATGCGTCGCGAAAGCTACGAGTTGATGGTTGGCAAGCCTGAGATTGTCACCAAGACGGTCAACGGCAAGCTGATGGAGCCTCAGGAAAAGCTGGTCGTAGACATTCCGGAAGCTTTTGTGGGTGTGGTGATTGAAGAGCTTGGAAGTCGCAAGGGCCAGATGGTGAAAATGCACAACCACGGTTCGGGTCGCGTGCGCATGGAGTTCAGTATTCCCAGCCGCGGAATGATTGGACTCCGGTCAGAATTGCTCACCGAAACGCGCGGCACCGTAATCATGAATTCTCTTTTTGATGGTTACACGGAGTGGCTGGGTGAAATTCCTCATCGCATGACCGGAGCGCTGGTCGCCGATCGTCCGGGGACTTCAACCGCTTACGCCTTGTTCAGTCTGCAGGAGCGTGGTGTGCTTTTTCTCGGCCCAGGTGTTGAGCTGTATGAGGGAATGATCATCGGCGAGAACGCGCGAGAAGTGGACCTGGATGTAAATGCGGTGCGGGAGAAAAAGTTGACCAATATGCGTGCTTCCACCGCAGACGAAGCCATCCGACTGGTGCCGTTCAAGGCCTTGACGCTCGAACAGGCCATTGAGTTTGTGGCGGACGATGAGATGGTTGAAGTCACGCCGAAGAGCCTGCGCCTGCGTAAAAAGATACTGCAGGCGAACCGGCGGCCCAAAAAGAGCGCATTGCCTGCGGGCACGCCGGTTCTATCCTAGCTATCGCTTACCATACCTCGCAGCGATCGGCCGGAGGTCTTACCATGGCCGATCCTGCTTTGCAGGAAAAAGCCGTTGCGAATTCCGGCAGATTGGAGAGCGGTCCAATCACGCGATACTTCGCGATTGGGTGCGGGTCACCCTGCACCATCAAGCGCTGCGTCTCCGGGCGAATTGCGTCGCCTCGCCATTGTCCCCACGCGATGAAGAACTGCTGATCCGGGGTAAAGCCGTCGATGGTTGAAGCCGGGTGTTGCTGTTGCGCCTTTTTGAAGGCGAGGTATGAGATTTTGGCTCCTGCAAGGTCGCCAATGCTTTCTCCCAGCACCAGCTTTCCGTTGTGGTGGATATTAGGTTCGATGTAGTAGCTGTCAAACTGACGTACAACGCAGGATGTTTTCTCCTGAAAACGCTTCATGTCGTCTGCTGTCCACCAGTTATTTAGGCGGCCTTGCGCATCGAACTGTGCGCCCTGATCGTCAAAGCCATGACTGATCTCATGCCCGATCACAACACCGATGGAGCCGTAGTTCACAGCGTCCACAGCGTTCATGTCAAAGGCGGGAGGCTGGAGAATACCAGCAGGGAAGACGATCTCATTCATCAACGGATTGTAATAGGCATTGGATGTGGGCGGCGTCATACCCCAGCGCCCGCGGTCTGTTGGCTTGCCGATGAGAGCCCAGTTGTCATCAATCACATTCCATCGCGACGCGGCGACATTATTGTTCCAATATGAATCGCGAGTAATGCTTATGCTGCTGTAGTCCTTCCACTTATCCGGGTAACCGATCTTCGGATTGAACGTGGAAAGCTTTTCCAACGCTTTCTTTTTGGTGTCAGGGCCCATCCAGTCCAGGCCTTCGATTGTGTCATGCATTGCGGCGAGAATATTTTTTACCATTTCCTGGGCGCGAGCTTTGGCCTCAGGGGGAAAGTATTTTTCAACATACTTCTTTCCCGATGCCTCCCCCAGCAATTGATCGGTGGACTCGGCACAGCGCTTCCATCGCGGTTTGATCTCCTGCTGCCCAGCCAGATACTTGCCATAGAAAGAGAAGTGTTCATTTACGAAGGGATCAGAAAGAACGTTTGCCGCGTTGTGCAGGAGTTGCCACTTGAGATATGTCTTCCAATCCGCCAGGGAAGTCTGCCTTAGCTGGAGGTCCACTTCCTGCATGAACTTTGGCTCAGCAACGTTGAGATCGGCGCGCGAAATTTTCTCCGCTTTGAAATAGCTGTCCCAATCGAATGCCGGCGTGAGCTTCTTGAGGTCTGCGTACGTGGTTTTGTGATCCGTGTTTTTAGGATCGCGTAGAGCAACATTATCCAGCGAATTTTCAGCCAGTTTTTTTTCGAACTCAAAGACCGTTGTGGCTGCAGCCTTCGCCTTTGCATCATCGTAGCCAGCC
The DNA here is from genome assembly GCA_035277785.1 of Candidatus Angelobacter sp. GTDB lineage: Bacteria > Acidobacteriota > Terriglobia > Terriglobales > Acidobacteriaceae > Angelobacter. Next base: position 35,551 of record DATEJX010000301.1, read on the forward strand.
AGCTTGAACATGTTCGCTACGTGAACAAGATATTTCGCTCGGGCGTCCTGAAACCGCGGCTCGGTTTTGAGGTAATAGTCCCGGTCGGGCAGGCCCAGGCCGCTGGCAAAGATGTTTGCAATGGTCTGGCCAGGGTCGTGATTGTCGGGCTGGGAGAAGAGCGCGAAGGGGACAAACGCGCCGACCTCATTGAGCTGCCTGATCATTCGTTGCAGATCAGCCTGGTTCTTGATGGCATCAATCTGCTTCAGAAACGGTTCAGCGGGCGTGAGCCCGGCTTTATTGATGCGCGCTTCATCCATGCAGGAGCCGTAATAATCGCCAATCAGCTGCTCTACGCTGCCTTTCGGCCAGTCAGTTTTCTTGGAGACATCGTCGAGAATGCCCTTGAGTTGCTCCTTGGCTTCCTCGCCTGCCTGCCAACGCCGACTCCAGCGGTCCATGTAAGAGGGGATGGGATTTTGCGCATGCCAGGTGCCGTTGGCGTACTGGGCAAAATCAGTGCAAGGATCGGCCTTGCGGTCCAGGTCCCCGACTTGTATTCCGTGTTGTGGCTCAGTCTGGGCAAATACGGATAGTGGCCAGAACGAAACGGCAAGTAGAAGCGCACGTAAACGCATGGATCAGTATTCTCCTTCTTTCAGATGTTTCTTGGGGACGTTATGTTAACGATCAGAAAATCTCGAGCCCAGCATGGCGCCGGACGGTTTAGTTTATAGCTGTCCGCCAAGCTTCTCGAGTGACACATTTCCTTTTACTGTGTGAAGTTTGAGCCTTGTCCCTCCGCCATTGATGGTTCCGTGCACATCACTGCTGGAGCCGGTGGCCATGGCCAGGTTGAAGTCGCTGTGGAAACTGGAACGCCGACCTCCTGAATAATCCACATCCAGACCGGCATCTCCAGGAACGCGTATCGTGATGCTGCCCTTTTCGTTCTCCAGATCGGCCGTCTGGCCCAGATCCCGTGCGTTCACGTCGACATCAGCTTTGTAGGACTTAATCGCCAGCGATCCTCGAATTCTTACATCCTGCAATTTGATCGTGTCCTTATAAGTGTCAATTCGAATTGCACCCGTAGTGCCTTCAATCAGCATGGGAGCTTTGTAACTCTTGATGGCGATGTCACCCTGCAAGCCTGAAACCTTAAGATCAGGCTTGTAGCCGTCCAACATGACGTTGATCTGTCGGGGAACTCGGATTTCCAGTTCAACCCCGGCTGTGTATTCGTGGAATTGGAAGCAGAAGGTACAGTTTTCGGTCGGATATTCAACTTTTACTTTCACATGGCCGGGATCGTTGGAGAAATTCACTTTTACGTTCTCCATCCACCATTTTCGGTCGGAATCGTCACCCTCGAACCGCTTTTGGATGTCGACCACCACCTGATTACCGGCCGACGCGGAAACGTGGATAGTTCCTTTGTAATTCTCCACATTCAAAGCTGCGCCAGGAGATACCGTGAACGTCCTCTGAAAGTGTTCCGGTTGTTGTTCCTGGGACGATGCCGCTTGGGTGAGCAGCAACATCAGTGCGAGGAAAAGACCGTACACCGGCAACAAGAGTCGTGGCTTGCCTGCCTGGATCATGATGAACCTCCTGATTCTCAAATGTGATAGGAGAGATTACGCAAAAAGGCACAGCCCGGTTCAATAGACGGTTTTTGGGCCAAAATGTCACCCCTGATGCAAGAAAGCCGGCTTGCTAAAGCCGGCGATTCTGACTGTAAAAGACTAGAGTTAGATTGCTTTCAAAAGCTTCAGCCAGCGGTCCCAGCCTTCATCATGAGCCTTTTTGTTGGCGGGATTGGTGTTGCTCGGGTCCTCTCCGGCACGCATGAATCCATGCCCCGCGCCGTCGTAAGTAACAGGCTCATAGGGCTTACCCAGTTTCTTCATTTCGTCCACTGTTCCAGGGACGGTGGCGCCGATGCGAGCATCATTGCCGGCATAGAATCCGTACACGGGTGCCGTGATGGCAGACAAATTCTGCGGAGGAGGGCCGTAAAATACGAATGCTGCGGCAAGATCCTTGCGGTTGGTGGCAAACCGGAAAGACTGACCCCCACCCCAGCAGAAGCCGGCCACGGCCAGCTTGCCATTTGCTGCAGGAAGTTTTTTGGCGTAGTCAGCCACAGCGTTCAAGTCGGCGGTGATCTGATCAGCGTCAAGTCCGGATATCGCCTTCATAGCTGCTTGTGTATCGGCAAACTCTGAGGACCCGCCACCCTTTGGTCCCATACCGGAAAGCAGGTCCGGCGCAACTGCAATATAACCATTGGCGGCCAGTTGGTCCGCTACGCTGCGCACCCAATCCGTCATCCCAAAGATCTCATGGATTACAAGCACGACTGGGGCTTTTCCCTTTGTTTCCGGATACACCACAAATGTGTTGACGGTGCGGTTGTCATGCTTCACCTGCACCCACTCCTGGTGGCGAGAGGATTTTTCCAGTTTTTGTCTGGCCCAGTCCTGCGCAGAAGCTGGGAGCAGGCTGAGCAACAGAGCTGCGACGATTCCAACGGTGGTTTTCATGGCGACCCAGTTTACATTGTGCCGCTTGAGTCGGGCAAAATTTTCCTGGAACCGGTGCCGGTGTTCAGACGTAGATAATCTACATCCATGGGTGTAGGATTCCTACATGGCTAAACCAGAGCGCTATCAGAACCGAATTGAACTGCTTCAGGGGACGTTGGACCTGCTTATCCTTGAGACCCTGCGCTGGGGGCCGCAACACGGTTATGGCATTACACAGGTCATTCGGGTTAATTCCGGCGACGTGCTTGATGTGGAGACCGGTTCGCTATATCCGGCGCTCCACCGTTTGGAGAAACAGAAGTGGATCATTTCTGAGTGGTCCATTTCAGAGAACAAGCAGCGGGTGAAGATTTACCGGCTCACTGCAAAAGGCAGGAAGCAACTTGCGGCCGAACGTTCCCGGTGGGACCGTCTGCTTGAGGCCATGTCAGGGATCCTGACTCCCAAGGGGAAGGAGAGTGAGGTATGAGCCGGCACAAGCGTGATCAGGAGCTTAAAGAAGAACTTGAAGCGCATCTTCGCATGGCGGCTCAGGACCGAATCGATCGCGGTGAGAGGCCAGCCGATGCCGATGCCCACGCAAAGCGCGAGCTCGGGAACGCCGGTCTAATTGCAGAAGTCACGCGCGAAACGTGGGGCTGGGCAGGTCTGCATCGGTTCACTCATGACGTGCGTTACGGCGTGCGGGTGCTTCGACGCAACCCTGTCTTTACCGCGGTTGCAGTCTTCACTCTTGCTCTGGGGATCGGGGCCACCACGGCGATCTTCAGTGTGGTTTATGGCGTGTTGCTCCGGCCTCTGCCTTATGACAAGCCCGAGCAGATCGTCCGTCTTTCGGGAGTCGATGCCAAGGCCAATCGGATCTCATTTTCCGACGCAAACTTTACTGACGTACGTGCGCAAACCCGCTCATTTCAGGGTTTGGCCGAGTACCACTTCGGGATTGAGCCGGTCTCCGGCGGTTCGGAGCCGAAGCGAGTTCCAGTTGCTTATGTCTCTCATGACTTCTTCAACGTGTTTGCGGTTCACCCAATCATCGGTCGTGTTTTGGCGCCTGAGGAGGAAAAGCCGAACGATCCGCAAGCGGCACTTGTAAGCTACTCGTTCTGGAAAGACTACCTTAGTGGTCAACCCGAACTCCAGTCACTCAAGTTGATTGTCGCCAACCGTGCGGTGCCGGTCATTGGTGTCCTGCCTGCGGGATTCCGCTATCCAGAAGACACGCAGCTTTGGCTCTCCAGCGACACATCCACAAAGCCCACCAGCCGGACTGCTGGTGGCTGGCAGGTTGTGGGGCGCATTCGGGACGGTCTGACTCTGCAACAGGCATCCACCGAGTTAAGCGGTGTGGCTCACAGGATCTACGGTCAATTTTCCGAGGACAACTAC
>DATEJX010000302.1:0-8597 GCA_035277785.1 Candidatus Angelobacter sp.
TTGGCAATCTTCTCAGCTGCTTTCTTTTCGTCGCCGCTGGGAACTGTGCCGGTCAACTCAAGGTTCTTGCCGTTTACGTTGACGGTGATATTGGCATTGGCAAGCTTAGGATCCGCTTGCAGAGCCTGCTGTACCTGGCTCTGAACATCGCTGCTGCCCGCAGCTGCGGCATCGCTCTGCGGCATCTTGGACTGGTCGGCTGACTTGTCCTGATCACTCTTGGGCATGCTTTCCGGCTGGGCCGAGGGGTTCTTGCCCTGATCAGTGCTCTGGTCGGGCTGCGCCGGCTGTGTCTGGTCCGGAGCAGGTTGCGAAGCTGACGGCGTGGTCGGCGACGAGGATTGCGGGTTCTGCTGGGGCATCGACTGAGCCAGCGCGAAACCGCAGCTCAGCGCCATGAACATGGCAAATTTGGTCACATAGCTCTTCATGCATGTCTCCCTTTGGGTTTTTGTGTGACGAAGTAAGCGCCCCTCAAAATGGCTACGCACTGTTTTTCTTCCGCATGAGCGGCGCAAAAAGAAACGGCAGCAGTACGTATGCGGAATTAGATGCCCTCATGCAAAGCGGGTTGGCCTAACGGAGGGAATTCGAGAGCTGCTGGATTGCACCACTTCAGGGTTGCGCAACGAGGTCCCAGAGGGCTGGCCAAAAGTACTAAGGGCATCCGCAAAGGACGCCCCTAGGATAGAAATAAAACTGTCTCTATTGATTGACTGGAATCTTGATGATCTTTTTCTGAATAGCGTACGTGACAAGCTGCGCTTTGTTGTGAATATCGAGCTTGCGCATGAGGTTAAATTTGTGTGCTTCCACGGTCTTCACGCTTAAGCCGAGGATCACCGCAATTTCCTTTACGGAGTTCCCTTCCGCCAGCAGCTTCAGGATCTCCCTCTCCCGCGGAGTGAGCGTCGATATCCGCGGCCGCATCCTGGTATCGCGGACGCGCGACCTGAAATCTTCCACCAGCTTGCCCAGCACTTGCGAACTCAGATATTTTCCGCCCTTATACACATCGCGGACAGCGCTCAGCAGCTGCGGCGCCGGTGTATCTTTCAGCACATACCCTGACGCGCCGACTTCCAGACACTGCACCAGGTAATCTTCATCTTCATACATCGTGAGGAAAAGAATCTTCGTTTCGACGCGATTCTTCTTGATTTGTCGCGCCGCCTCAAACGACGACAATCCCGGCATGCCGATGTCCATCAGCACGATGTCCGGGCGCAGTTCGCGGGCTTTCTCCACGGCGTCGCCGCCATCAGGAGATTCGCCCACGACCTCGAAATCGCTTTCGCTTTCCAGCAGGCGTCGTACGCCCTGGCGAAACAGCGTGTGGTCATCAACGAGCAAACATTTAATCTTCGGCATGGGGAGGTTCCTCTTAATTCTTTAATTCGGTCGTGCACCCTGATGTGTCGCGGCATGCGCCAGCGGCCTCTCCAGTTGCGGATTTTCACCCGCAGGCACGATAATTTCAATGCGCGTTCCCTTACCTTTGGCCGAGATCACGCGCGAGACCCCGCCCAACATTGCAATCCGTTCTTTGATTCCAGCCAGCCCAAACGACCGGTCACGCGGGTTCCCCCGCGAAGGCTGAATGCCAATACCATCATCTTCCACTTGCACCTGTACCGCGTCGCCTTCACGCGCCACCTGGATCATCACGCTCTTGGCTTGCGCGTGCTTGGCCACGTTGTGCAGCGCCTCCTGCACCACGCGATAGATGGCCTGTTCCGTTCCTGACGCCAGCCGTCCCACATCGTCCGCAAACAGCACCCGCGTCTTCACGCCGGTTGCTTTGGCCAGGTCTTTCGCTTCTTTGCGGATCGCAGCCACCAATCCAAGCTCTTGTAGCACCAGTGGAGACAGCTTGCCAATAATTCTCCGGATTCCCTCAATCGTGCGGTCCACCACTTCCACGGTCTCTTTGATTTTTCCGCGAAGGCTTTTTGCTCCGCCCGATTCCATCATCCCCAGGTACAGACGAATCACCATCAGCGCCTGCCCGGTTTCATCATGCAGTTCGCGACTGATGCGTTTCCGCTCTTCTTCCTGCACCCGCAGCAGGTGTGCTGAAAGATCTGCGATTCTCTGCTCGCGTTCCCGCAAAGCTTCCGTCATCTGCGCTCGCTCAATCGCCAGCGCTGCTCGATCGGCAATCGCACGCATCAACTCGCGCTCTGTGGGCAACCACTCATAAGGTTTCGGGAAGCCGATCGTGACTACTCCAATGGTCTCGCCTTCGGCTTTCAACGGGACGCCCCAAAGTGATTTTGCCTTGGCGCGAAGGTTGGCGGAAAATGATGTTTCTCCGCTTGTATCCAGCACCATCGCCGGGTCGCCGCTGGAAGCAATATTTCCCGCAAAGCCCTGGCCAACCGCTATTTTGAAATCTTCCGGGACCACCTCATCCAGCCCCACTGCGTTCGCCAGACGAAGATGATTGTTCTCCGCATCGCGCAACAGAATGGCTCCCATGGAAGCCTGGAACGTGCGCGTCGTAATCTCCATTACTTTTTGCAGCAGCACGCTCAAATCGTCGGCCGCCAGTTCCGCATCCAGCAGTGAAAGCAGCGCGTTTGATTCCAGCGTCTTCGCGTCAAAGTACGCGCCGGAAATGATCACAAAGGAAACGGAAGACAAAACGTCCAGCGCCGTCTTGGCCTCAGCTTCACGCTCCGGAAAGAGCCCTGAAAGATAAGGATCGCAGGAGAGCTGGAACAACTCCAGGCATCGCGCCACCGCGCGTGTGTCCACCTGTAGCTTTGAGAGACGCGTGCCAAAATACTGCAGGTTCTCTTCAAATCCGGGGAAATCGTCATGCAGAAAATAGACAGCGCCGGCTGCGGGTGTCAGGCGCTCCAGTGCAGCCAGCGTTCGGCCATCAAAGCCAAAATCCGCTACCAGTCTTTCACGCCATTTATTCGTAATATCAGGGAAGTAAGGCTCCAGGGCGCGGGCCACTTCGCTGATCAGCTCTCGAGACGATTCTTTGAACGGCGGTACGGCTGTCACTGACACTTCCTATCAGGGCCTTAGAGCTTTTTGACGAGGGGCGACTGCTTTCCTTGCTGCCGATCTTCCCGCTATCTCAAACTTACAATTTCCCGGAGCCCCGCTGCAGCGATTCTCAATTCGCAGACAGGGTACCTAAAACCCTTGCGTTTAAGGTATTTTACCGCGAAACCACCTTAAATGTGAACTACATAGTTACTATATCCCTCGCCAGCAGTTAAAAACCTTAAAATTATGAGAACTCATTTAAATTGAGCGGGTTGCCAGCTAGCCTCAACTTGACCCGCCGCCAATTTCCAGCAAACTAAGGCCCCACCGGCTGCGAATCACAAATTTCGCCCCGGCAGACCTGCTGCCGATTCCGCAGCTGCTCTCAACCTTATTTACATCAGGGTCTCCTCTGCTTTCTGGCCCCGTTGCACCACGTTCACGATTACGCGCAGCCCACGCCGATCTATCGCTTTTCCCTATTTCCTCCGTGTCTCCGTGACTCCGTGTAGGTTTTTGCTTTTTCAGATGACGGCGATGTCGGCGGTTCTGATCTGCGTCTATCTGTGTTCATCTGCGGCCGATTTTTCCTCCGCGTCCTCTGTTCCTCTGTGTTTCAAAGGTGTTGAGTTTTGGTTTTCGCGATCACCAGATCACCCGATCACCGGATCTCAAGATTTCTCCCAGTTCCACCACTTGTATCTCCCCCGGACATCCTTTCCAGTTATGCCGCCAGCACACAATCATGTCGCACTTCGCCGGATCATGCTTGTGGTCGCGAAACTTCCTGCTCTCATATTCAAACTCAATGCGTACGTGCTGCCACCGTCCTGGCTCCACTTCCAGTTTGGCTTCGCAATCCGGAAAGCCCGCTTGCAATGACTCCACCCAGAACCCCAGCCTCTCCGCCATCATGCCAAACAAAAACACCACGCCCATCTCATTCACCGGCTCATACATCAGCCCGTGGCGCATCAGTGGCGCTCCCAGCAGCGGACGCCCTCGCAGCACCCGCTTCGGAAAAGAGGAATTCCAGAACCGCGCATTGTTTTCACCTGCAGCAATATCTTCATCCGCAGCAAGATGCCCTTTTCCTGTTACTGCTCCCGCATAACTTCTCCGTGTCTCCGTGACTCCGTGGTGAGCCGGCCAGCCAACATTCCCATTCGCCGATGTCCAGCAGCCTGTCCGCGCCCCTGCCTCGGTCCGTCCTGGGCGCCGAAGATCCAGTCCATCACGCTGCTCCCGGCGATCTGCATTGGTCTGTCCATCCCATCGATTCTGGAGATTGCTATCGGCCGCATTTCCCTCGCGCTCTGTTACACCTGGTTCTACCAAGTGCGTCGACCTCTCTGCACACAGTGCCCACAGAATCGTCCGCGTAACACACCGCATCCCTCTTAGCTCCGGCATCAAAATCTCCGGCCTCACCTGGTCAGCCTGCGACTCCTTAGCTGAATTGCCGAATTCTGATCTGCGTTCATCTGCGTTCATCTGTGGCAAAATTGTTTCCGTTTCTGATCTGCGCTCATCTGCGTTCATCTGTGGCAAACTTGTTCCCGTTTCTGATCTGCGTCCATCTGCGTTCAGCTGTGGCCAACTTGTTCCCGTTCTTGATCCGCGATCACCTATCCCGGCCTGCCGTGGACCCGCGTGAATCCGCGGTAAACCTTCCTCTGCTTCCTCCGTCCCTCTGCGTTTCCAAGGTTTTGGGTTGAGCCAGTTCTTCCCGCCGCCTCTCCTCGGCACCGGTCCGTTCTTCAACTTCTCCACCACATCCTTCCACTCCCGTTCCAGCCCGCCTGCCTCCGCAAACTCCAGAAACTTCGTCCGCATCGCGCTCCACCTCTGAAACCTGGTCTCCAGGCTCGCGCTTGAATACCTGCCCAACTCACAATATTCATCCCTCGTCGGATGCCTCCCCACCTCGCGTGCCACCCTTGCAAAATCCAGAAGCATCGCCGTCGTATCAATCCTTATCCCGCCCGGATCCGGCTCCAGCCCCGCCTCCCGCACCGCCACCCGATATCCCCCAAACAGTCGCTGCACTCTCGTCCAGTGAATCCCGCTCAAACGCTGGAACTCGCTGCGTGTCGGCGTCCTCTTCAACCGGCGTTTTGCGCTGCGTATCGCGGAAATGACCTCGGGTTTTGAAGTTGCTGCCTGTCGCATCGATTGCCTCTCAAAGGAAGGAGTTTTGTGGAAGACCTGCTTGCGGAATCTGCGGCTTTTTTCTTCTGCGGTTCTTGTGGTTCGCTTTTTCGGCCTTGCTTTTACTAAGTGCCAATGGCTAAGTGCTAATGGCCATCTCTAACTCCTACTTCATCACCTTACCCTACCTTCGCCCGCGAAACAATCACGAATGCGTACAATAAGCCGGTACATGTCTTTTGCGACCTACTGCTGTTAACGCGTACATGCCCGATCGACGATTTCAATAAGATTCTTGTCCATGTCCTCATCGTGCGCTGGGGGTTTTCAATTTTGGCACTCTTGGCAGTCCTGGCAATTTTGGCAATCTCTTCCATTCCCTCACGTTCCAAAATGGGAAACCAAAGGTTCGCAAAACTCGAAATTACCTTGACACAGACCTTACACGCTCGTTAGTTTGTTCCAGCAACTCTGGATTTCCTCTCCCGAAATCCACTGAAAAACCTGACCCTTCTATAACCGCTCGTCTTCCGGGTAAGAGCGCAAGCACCAACCATCGCGGTACTGCGTTTGTTGAACTAAATCAGGAGCCAACTGTGACGTACAGATCACTTCTCGCCACATTGATGGGACTTTTTTTTGCTGTGTTGTCATCTGCGCAAACTTCTCCTAACCTGCAAAATGGTATGCCTCCTCAGGGATCCTACGATGGCGGAAGCGCTGACACCGTCAATTTAATGAATGGCAATCTGACGCTTCACATTCCATTACCGGTCAGCACTCCTCAGCGGGGCAAGCTCGGTATCAAGTACTATCTCGTTGTCAATGCCAAGACTTGGCAAGCCACCGGCGACCCAAACACGCTGACCGGTCAATGGAAACCAACTTTGGTTTGCACCACTGTTGATGCACCTACATCCGGCCCATGCGGACAAGGGCCGGTTTATGTCAGCACCGCCAGCTTCGGAATAACCAGATCTTATTCAGAAGTATTTACAGACGGTGTCGGCACGGACTACAACGTCTCCTCTCCGGAAGGCATTGTCACCTGGGACGGATCAAAGCACCCCGTTGTAAATAATGCCACGACGGGCACCTTGATAACTGTCGATGGCAGCGGCTACCAGCTCATCATTAGCGGTTCGAACGCCTTAGGCCTTCCTTACAACGCTGTTGTGATTGATCGCAGCGGTACGCAATATAGTGGCGCTTTTCACCATGACCAAGGCACGTGTGTCACTGATCCGGGCAATGGACTGCCCGGGTTTACTCGCACTACCACGTGCTCTGAGCATTTTATTGTTTCGCAAATAGTCGATGTAGACGGAAATGTCTTAAATCCGCCACTCGGAATTCCTGATATTGCCGCTCCGAAGTGGAATGGTCCGGCGATTACAACTCATGAAGCGATTGGTACGGAAGTAAATGGATGCCTCACATCATTCGGAACGCCGTGGGTCGGGGATCTGTTGTACCCTGCGCCAAATGGCCAGACCAACCAGATCAAGCTGTGTTTTGCGGTTTATCCGCAACTCTTTACCAGCTTTTCCCCGGCTGGTATTCAGCAGTTCCAGAATTTGCTGCCCGGCAACTACCGACAGCCAATGTACTTGAGCAACGTCATCCTGCCCGATAACACCCAGTGGTCCATTAGCTATGACAGTTACGGGGAAATTACCAGTGTGATCACTCCCGCCGGGGGTTCGATTCAGTACACCTGGGCGGAAGGCAACTTCCCAATTTCCTCGAGTACTGACATCACCTCTGTGAGTCGCGCAGTTCACACCCGCAGCCTGCATGACGTGAACGGGAATGTATTTACCTGGACTTATCAGTGGGGTGCTGTCGCGCAAGATCAAACCATGACCCATACGGTTACTGATCCGTTGCAAAACGACACAGTGCACGTGTTTTCGCCAGTTCAGACCATGCCAACGGTTTACCCCTATAATTACAAAGAGACGAAGACAATCGCTTACCAGGGTTCCGGCGGACCCCGCATAGCCTTGCAGCAGATTGACACTACCTGGTTTGTCAACAATGAGGTGTATCTTGGCCTGCCTACGGATAACAAGATCACTTTGTTCCCCAGTCAGAAAGTAAGCCTCGAGCATATCGACTACGCCAGCCCTCTTTACCTGAGCTTGCCACAATCGACAAAGCAATACGACTGGGGCCAGGGCAATCCGGGCGGGCTGCTGCGCGAGCAGGATATGGTTTATCAATGGCAGAAAGACAGCCGATACCTGACGGCCAACTTACTTGATCTGCCTGCTTCAGCTATTGTCATTGACCCAACCAACAATCCCAAATCTAACTGTCCGGCGGATGGCGCAGGCACGCTCAAGTCGTGCCTGGCGGAAACGGATTACACCTATGATGAAGGCGCATATCTGACTTCCTATGAACAAACGGTCGGAGCATTGCCCGCCGGTACGCATCTGGCTGCCCCAAACGCTGTTCGTGGAAATCTCACAACCGTCAGCAAATGGCTGAGCACCGGTGGCTCCGTAGTAAACCACACCAACTGGTATGACACTGGAGAGCCGCATCTTCAGCTCGACGCACTTCAGCACACCACCACGATCAACTATGACTTGGCCTACAACGGTGCTCTTCCCACAACGACTTGTAACGCAAAAAGCCAGTGTGTCAGTGCCACTTACGACCTCAACACCGGCCTGATTACCTCGTTTACTGACGCCAACGCGGCATATCAGGCCACCGGAACCACGCAAGGCGATCCCGCCCACACCAGCAACTATGGCTATGATTTCATGGCGCGAATGATTTCAAACATTTCGCCGGCCGATTCTCAAGGGCAGCACCCACAAACCACGTTCAATTACCCCACCCCGACCACGGTGCAGAAACTGCAGTTAATCACCTCGTCTCTGACTGACACCGTTACTACGCATCTCGACGGGCTTGGCCATGCTACTCGTACGGAACATTTGACGCCTGATGGAACAGTCATTGTCGATACCGCTTACGATGGCTTGGGACACGTGACCAGTGTCACCAATCCGTATATTTCTACCGCAGATCTCACTTACGGCACGGTCCAGACAGGATTCGATGCCCTCGGTCGCTCCACTACCACCACTGAACAGGACCAGAGCGTCAAAACGGCTGACCACAGCGCTGGAAACTGTGTGACTTCGTTTGACGAAGCCGGCACACAGCGCAAAAGTTGTTCTGATGCACTAGGTCGTCTGGTTGAAGTGGATGAACCCAATCCCGCCGCGGCGGCGACACTCGCCCAGGCCAACGTGATAATTAGCGGAAATGAGCAGTCGAATCCGCAATCGGCATCGTCAGGTACCGCAACCGTCACCATCGGTGGTGCTGAATACTCTCAAACCATTAATCCCTGCGAAGATCAGGAGCCTCCGCGTTCATGCCCAAGAACTGTATGGGACATTGGAACAGTGACGATC
>DATEJX010000303.1:0-5008 GCA_035277785.1 Candidatus Angelobacter sp.
ACGGAGAGGTGGCCGAGTGGCTGAAGGCGGCGGTTTGCTAAACCGTTATAGGGGCTAACACCTCTATCGGGGGTTCGAATCCCCCCCTCTCCGCCATATCTTCTTTATCTCGGACCCCGCGTAGCGCGTGAGAGATCCCTACGCAAATCAAAGTCTCATCATTATCTCGCGTGTGTATTACGGGTGTGGAAAGCTCTTTTCTGGCATTTTCCCAATTTGGTACAGCCAATCAATTTAAAAGCTATGGTAGGCTCGACCTCGTGTTTGGACGCGAGATCATAATAGAAAGGAATGCCGACCATGAATCAAAACAATCGAGTCCTGCAGCGCATCGGTGCCCGCGAATTGAAGTGGGACGAGGTAGAACGCGTCACCGGCGCCATTAACACGTTAACCGCCTTCTGTAGCGCCCCTTCGCCGATGAACCCCAACGGGGATAACGACCACGAGGGCTGCAACTTATAAGCTCAATCAATCCTTCCGCCAATGAACGGCCAAACGCGGTCCAGGTTCTGCCGGACCGCGTACGCCCAATCAGGCAAATTGCCCGTTTCTGGGGACAATGAAAGCCATGCAAGAGCACGCGGATTTGATCTCCACATGACTCCGTTGTGGTGAGGGTCGCCTTGCGGATTTGGACCTTCTCCTTAGTCCTGCGCAACTGGTTAGCTCTCGTTAACTGTTTGGATCAAGGTCAGGTCCTTTTGGCCCGATGCTGCAGAACACCTGTCCAGTCGAAGCTCCGCAAATATTGCTGACCTCTTCAGGCGACAATAAGCGTGCTCCTCGGCGGCTCAATACTCTGTCGTTCATACTTGGTTCCTTTCAGGTAGTAATCTCTTCCTTATTCCCGGTACAAACCTATTCCACCGGCCCAGCTTTCTGTGGCATGTCATTGCCACCGTACCCATCGACGGGCCGATGATTTGAGGTTCTTGCGGTCACGGTCTCACACAGAAACATCCGAATTGGTTACACCTGTAAACCAATCCTGGCTGGCAGGTGATGGCCGAAGTGCTGGCCGAAGCAATGGGTGAAGTAGACGAGTTCCTGGCATGTTGAGCCGGAGCTGCGAGCATAGTGGCGCACATAACTGTGCTGGCAAGTAAGAGCTTCCTGAGGCTTAGCATTTTGAGAAGTCCTCCGGATTTCTGTGATTCGCAAGCGGCCCATCAAGTTGGCGAATGGGCGCCTTTCCACATGTGCTAGTTGTCCCAATACGGAACTCGAAAATTCCCCTTTTTCGCCAACCCCCGGTTCGATCGTAAACCTGGATTCCCCGCATACTGGTTGGAGCTGCAAACCGCGAGAACTAGCTAACCTTTAGCTAATCCTTAATAAATTAGGACATGTCCGCTTTCCCGGACCCAATCTGAACCTTTTTTAATGCAGTCCGTATATCAACCGCTTTGCGGCCGACCCTTTCTGATGGGTCCACTCAGCGGGTTCAAGATTTGAGTTGGCCCGAGAGCACAGAACGTTACCTTTTTCCGGGGGGTACCTGAATTTATGCTCGTCAAGTTCACCCGCTCGTCCTCCGAGCCTGAAGATCCCACCATTGCCATTCACCGCCTGCTGGGCTTATTGGAAAGCGTTGTTAACGAACAGGCACATCTGATTGAGGAGATTACGGGTCCAGGCATTTCCGCTCCCCAGGAACTGCACCTGAGGGTGGTTTCCACGCTAGTTGTGAAATAGATTTCTCCCGCGCGCCAGTCACCATTCTGGGTCACATCGCATTTCCAAACTCCAGTCTCAGCCTGCCTGTTTCAAGAGCAGTGACCGCATAGCTACGGCAGCCTCGTCCGGGTCACTCCCCTGCGATGTATAGGCAACGTATCCATCCGGTCTCACCAGCTTCCAGCCGGGAGATTTTGATGCCCGTAGTTCCACGATCTCGCCCAGCGATTTGCTGAGCTGGTTTCCGGCCTGCGTTTTTGTGGGCTCATTGTCATAGTTCGCGAAGACCAGAAACCGGCTCTTGATTCCCTCGCCGCCACGCATTGAATCATCAAAATAGCGCTCTCCCGGCCCCTCGATGACTGGACTGTCTGCATAGGCAATCCCCAGCTCAGAAAGCCTTTGCACAAAAGCATGCTGAAAAGGAGCCAGGCGTGAGACCATCGGAATAACGGCGTTGCGCAGCGTCTGGGCAAAGCGATTTGGCGTTCCCATGACTTTGGTCAGCCTGTCGGTAGTGGCAATCACATTTGCAATTACCGGCACCCGTTCCGCGCTGTAGCTTTCCAGCAACTGCTCGGTGCCATGGTGACGCAGGAAGAGATCCAGCTTCCACGCGAGATTCCAGACATCGTGAAGGCCAGTGTTCATGCCCTGACCGCCAAACGGGCTATGGATATGCGCCGCGTCTCCGGCAATGAAGATTCGGCCGGCGCGCAGTTTGGCGGCGTGCCGGTGATGAATATGAAAATAGCTGCTCCAGTGCAGATTGTGCGCCTCAATCCCGGCGGGCGCGCGCTCTGCAAGCACTTTACGCACCAGTTCGAGCGATGGCGCGTCTCCCTCCTTCTCCTTGACTGTGGCCACCACACGGCGGCGAGAGGCGCTCATAGGAAAAATTGCGACAGGACCTAATTCGCTCGGGCACAGCTGCAACTGGTCTGCCGGAAGCGCATCGTTTGTCTCAATGTCCGCCAGCATGAAGGTATCCGCGTATTCGCCGCCTTCCAGAGGCACGTTAATGGTTTTGCGGACCGCGCTGTGCGCTCCATCGCAGCCCACTAAAAACGCCGCCCGGACCGTAGTCCGTTCTCCTCGATGATCCAGCGTCGCCTCCACGTAATCGTTCTCCTGACGTGCGGAGACGAAAGTCGTCTCGTATTCCACGTGGCCACCCTTCCGCTGCAACTCCTCCGCAAGGATTTTTTCAGTGACATCCTGTGGCACCATGGCGACGAAGGAATACGGCGTCTCCTCAGGTTGGAACGGCATTTGCGCCAGCGTATGGCCGTGCGTGATCACCGCGACGGACGTTACTCTGTTGGCCGCTTGCAGAAACGGCTGGGCCACACCCGCCATGTCAAAAATCTCAAGCGTGCGCGGGAAGATCGCGAGTGCCTTCGAATGAGCAGATTGCGACGGATGCGTCTCAATGATTCGCCAACGCAGGTTGCGGCGCCCGCACTCGTTGGCCAGAAACAAACCCACTGGTCCTGCACCCACAATCAAAATATCAGTATCAAGACCTGCTGCTGGCATTGGCTAGTCCTCCTTTTTTCTCTGATACGGATTGCTCCATTCTCATTGAGCGGGCTGAGACCACTGGCGAATCTGTTCTGGCTGAAAGGCAGATTCGCCTGCATATCTGATTCGCCTTGGGATGCGATAGTTGCAGTTTCCGCCTTGAATGTCTGACGGCAGGCTACAGCTTTTCTTCTTTGGCGATAATCTCTTTCATGATTTCTGATGTGCCTGCGCCGATGGTGTTCAGGCGTACGTCGCGCCACATCCGTCCGATGGGATATTCCGTGGTGTAGGCGAAGCCGCCAAAGATTTGCATGCAGTCATAAGCTACTTTTTGTGAGAGTTCCGTGGTGTACAGCTTGGCCATCGTGATCTCGCGGACAGCGCGCCTGCCGCGGTTCACGAGATCAATGGCATGGTAGGTGAGCCAGCGGCCGGCCTCCAGCGCAGTAAGGTGCTCGGCAAAGCGGTGGCGCCAAACCTGGAACTTTCCAATCGGAGAACCGAACGCGGAGCGTTCGTGGCCGTAATCAATGGCCCAGCGCAGACCTTTTTCCATGGCGGCAAGTGCGGAAATTGACGCCACGAGTCGCTCACCCTGAAAATTTTCCATGATGTAGTAGAAGCCGTGGTCTTTCTTTCCCAGGATGTAGCGGGCAGGAATGCGGCACTCGTCGAAGAACAATTCTGCTGTATCTGAAGCAAGATTCCCGATCTTCTTCAGCTTCTTGCCCACAGAGAAGCCTTTTGTCTTCGTCGGGAAGAGTACAAGTGAAATCCCCTTGTGGCCTTCGGCGCCGGTGCGCACCGCCAGGATGATGTAGTCGGCACGAGTGCCGTTGGTGATCCACAACTTCTGCCCGGAAATGATCAGATCATCTCCTTCTGTGCGAGCCCGCGTTGTGATAGCTGCCACATCTGACCCGCCACCCGGTTCGCTGATACCCAGCGCGCCAATCCAATCGCCGCGGACAGCCGGCGGAAGAAATTCCTCTTTCTGTTCATCGGTGCCAAGTTCCTGGATCACCGGCAGCGCCATATCTGATTGCACAAGAAACGCCATGTTCACGCTGCCGCTGTCTGAGTTGCTCATGGATTCAACGTAAGCCGTTGTGGCCCACCAGTCCTGGCCGCTGCCGCCGTACCTGGGATCAATGCGGATGCCGAACAGGCCAAGATCACCCGCTTTTTTGAACAGCTCGCGCGGGAAGATTCCCTGCTCGTCCCACTCCGCCGCAAACGGCGCAATATCTTCCTTGCAGAAGCGCGTGACAGTCTGGCGGATGAGATCATGCTCTTCAGTGAAATAAGGGAATTCCGTTGTTTGTTGCGAAGCCGCTTGCGTGCTCATCGGCATCCTCCGACGGTTGAATGTTCTGACATCCGGTATCTCGTCCTGGTTTGGCTTGCGCGCCGGCATGCCTGCCGTCGCAGCACTGATATTGTGCTCCATTTTCATGGCTTGCAGCGCAAAACAGCCGTGAATCCGCCCTTGTGGGAAACGCTCTTTACGCGCGGTCATGGCTTGGCCTCTTCACGGGCTTCGCGCCTCTCGCGTAAGATGAATTGCGATTCATTGGGGGCAAGTGTGGCCTTTGTACAAAATCAGGAAGCACGCATTTACTGGGACGAGCAGGGCGCGGGTGAGCCTGTGCTGCTGATCATGGGGCTTGGATACCCGTCGGTGATGTGGCACCGCACGCGGCCTGTGCTGGCGAAGCAATACCGGACAATCGCTCTCGACAATCGCGGCAGCGGAAAAAGCGACGTCCCGCCTGGTCCGTATGCAATGACATTGATGGCG
>DATEJX010000304.1:0-11841 GCA_035277785.1 Candidatus Angelobacter sp.
AGATGGCACGGCGCATTGCCAGCGATTACGAGGGTAAGACTATTTACGTGGTCGGGGTAATGGAAAACGGCTTTATTTTCATGGCCGATTTGGTTCGTGAACTTCATCTGCCGGTGGTCTGCCAGTTCGTCAAAGGGGAGCGGAAGGAGTCAAATCCGGCAACAATGGAGATTTTTTACAGCCCTGAGATCGACGTGCAGGACCATGACGTGCTTTTGGTAGAAACTCTGATCCAATCCGGGGTCACGAGCGAGTTTCTTATGCGCAATCTAATGGGCCGTGGGGCCAGAAGTGTGAAGCTGGCTGTTCTTCTGGACAAGCAGACCTCACGGCGGGTTTCCCTCCAGCCTGATTACTTTGGTTTTCTGATCAATGACAGTTTTGTCGTAGGCTATGGGTTGGGTGCACCCCATCTGGGCCGCAATTTGCCCTATATTGCAGCAAAGTCATGATCCGGCAGGGCTTGCGGATTAAGCGCTTTTACTGCCTCATTGCGCACCGGAAGCGGTATAGAATTGATTGAGACGCAAGGTTCTGGAGCATCCGGAACATAATAGGCATCTAATAAATCGTGTAGTCTGACCAGAAAGGTCGGGGGAACGCGAACTTTTTTTGCGTCTGAAACGTCTGTATTAAAAGGCATATTTAGCAAACGGCTGGGCCTGCGACCGGGTGTCGCGGGGAAAGAAATTAGGAGTACCTGAGTGAATTCAACAGTCAAAACGGTGGTCTTGTGGGTTGTGCTGCTTCTGGTGGGAGTCGTCCTCTGGCGGATGATCCAGGGCGGCAATGGCAGCACCAAGGACACAGAGATCAGCTACACGGATTTCATGGACAAGGTCGGCCAGGGCCAAATTTCAGAGGTCCAGATTGAAAACAATCTCGCCCGCGGCAAGTTTCGCAACGATAACAGCAAAACGTTCCACGTTTACGTGCCCAGTACCAACCCGGAGATGCTCAAAGCTCTGGACAGCAATAAGGTACAAGTAACGTTTAAGGACGGGCAGGGCTCCAACTGGCCCATGTGGCTGTTCCAGTTCTCTCCCATCCTGTTGCTGGGAGTTCTGTGGTTCGTGATGATCCGCCAGATGCAGACCGGCGGAAACAAGGCGTTAAGCTTCGGCAAGAGCCGAGCGCGCCTGCTTTCCATGCAGCAGAAGAAGGTCACGTTCAAAGATGTGGCCGGCGTGGATGAAGCCAAAGAAGAGTTGCGCGAGATTATCGAATTCCTGCGCGAAGCCCAGAAATTCCAGAAGCTGGGCGGACGCATTCCCAAGGGCGTGCTCCTGGTAGGACATCCGGGAACCGGCAAAACCCTGCTGGCCCGGGCCGTGGCCGGGGAAGCTAATGTTCCGTTCTTCAGCATTTCCGGCTCTGACTTTGTAGAGATGTTTGTGGGCGTTGGCGCAAGCCGCGTGCGTGATCTATTCGAGCAGGGCAAGAAGAATGCTCCCTGCATCATCTTCATCGATGAAATTGACGCTGTAGGCCGTCACCGCGGCGCAGGGCTTGGTGGTGGACATGATGAACGCGAGCAGACCCTGAACCAGTTGCTGGTTGAGATGGATGGCTTCGAATCCAACGAAGGCGTCATTCTGATCGCGGCAACTAACCGTCCAGACGTACTTGATCCGGCGCTGCTGCGTCCCGGCCGTTTTGACCGCCGCGTTGTAGTGCCTCTGCCTGACGTTCGCGGACGTGAAGAAATCCTCCGCGTTCATACCCGAAAGATTCCGTTGGCTGATGACGTTGATTTGTCCATCCTGGCTCGCGGCACACCGGGGTTCTCCGGGGCCGAGCTGTCCAATATGGTCAATGAAGCTGCCCTCAATGCCGCGCGCTGCAACCGCAAGTCGGTGCTCATGTACGACTTTGAACTGGCAAAAGATAAAGTGCTGATGGGCGCCGAGCGCAAGAGCATGCTGCTGACTGACGAAGAAAAGAAGGTTACGGCATATCACGAAGCCGGCCATGCCATTGTGGCCGCGCTGATGCCCCATGCGGATCCTCTGCACAAAGTCACGATCATTCCCAGAGGAATGGCTCTGGGCGTGACCATGCAGCTCCCGGAAACCGACAAGCACAATTACACGCTGGACTATCTTGAAACTCGCATTGCCGTGATGATGGGCGGACGCCTGGCGGAAGAAATCTTCCTCAACCAGATGTCCACGGGCGCGGGCAGTGATATTGAAGGCGCAACCGATATGGCGCGCAAGATGGTCTGCGAGTGGGGTATGAGCAGCCTGGGGCCGCTGACCTTCGGCAAGAAAGATGAACAGATCTTCCTTGGCCGTGAGATTGCCCAGCACCGCGACTTCAGCGAAGAGACTGCCAAGGTGATTGACTCTGAGGTGCGCCGCTTCGTGAACTCCGGATACGAAAACGCGAAAAAGCTGATCCTTGAAAACCGAGAGATCCTTGAGCGCATTGCTCAGGCATTGCTGGAGCGTGAGGTGCTTGACGCCGCCGAACTCAAGATGATCATTGAGGGACAGCAGCTTCCTGCCCGTGTCGTTCCCAACAAGGGTGATGACGGTGTTCAGCAGGTGCTTCGCCCCGAACCAGGACGGACCCCGGGGATTGCACCGGGAAAGCCGTCACCGGCATAAGTTACCTCTTTTTAAAGACTTAAGGGCAGCCTGCGGCTGCCCTTAATTTTTTAGAACTAAGGCTTCCCCTGCCTTAGGGTTCAGCATCTTACAAATCCAGAGTAGATGCCGGTCGCGAAAGCTGAGCAGCCGCTGGAATTCTGTTGAACGGGGAAAAAGCTCCACGATAGAGTTGGTTAACCCCGCCGTGCTGTTTCCCCGAGCTTGGGAGGTCATTGCGTATGGCGACAATTGCCGCACCGGGAAGGGTCTCGTCTGCTCCAGCAATCAGTGCTGCGGTGTTCCAACAGAACCATTTCCGCGCTCGGCAAACTCGGTTTTCACTCACGCCAAAGCTCTACTTCCATGATCACAATGGCACGACTTTGGCCTTTGTGCGCAATCTGAGATTCCAGTGGAACAGAGAGTTGCGCGTATTTACCGATCCAACCTTGAGCTTTGAACTCCTCACGATCACGCCTACAGCTGAACAACCCAACGAGAAAAGTTTCGACGTGTTTGATCCAGTCAATCGCGAACCGGTCGGCAAGATCAGGATCCCGCATGTTTCCGGCCTGCAAAAACAGGAATGGAACCTTTTTGACCGCACAGGAGTGCAGGTTGGACACTTTCAGGAAAACTCAGCGATGCTGGCAGCCATGCGCCGCTATCTTTCAGAGGCGCTTCCGCAAACGTACACCTTTTATGGTGAGGACCGCATTGCTGGACATGCCTCTTTGACGAATGGGTTATTTTCACCAGAGATGGAAATTGACGTTTGCTGCGACGACAAAAAACCGCTGGATCGCCGGTTGGTACTTGCAGTCTTAGTCATAGTGTGGGCAGGCCGGACGCAGCAGGCGAGGAGCTAAACTTAGCGGCTCTCAATCCACACGGATCAATGGTTTTGCCTTGGGCAGCGCTTCACCAATTTCATCGGCGGCCACTCCCGCTCCCCGAAGTTCTGTAAGCAGTTCTGACGCGGTTTGCGGTGACACGGACAGCAGCAGGCCTCCAGCGGTCTGAGGATCAAACAGCAGCGTCTTGCGGTCGTCGTTTACGCCGTCACCATATTCCACCATGCACTCGGCAAAATCGCGGTTTGCATTCAGCCCTCCGGGAATAAATTTGGCGCGAATGCATTCCAGGGCCCCGGGCAATGCCGCCACCCGGTTCGAATCAATGCGCAAGCTGACTTCACTTCCGGCAGCCATTTCTCTCGAGTGACCGATCAGTCCGAAGCCCGTGATATCGGTGGCGGCATGCACCTGAAACCGATTGTCCGTGGCGATCTCGGCGGCTTTTGCGTTGAGAGCGGTCATGGATTTGGTGGCGACATCAATCCACTCCGGTTTCGCTTCGCCCTTCTTAATGGCCGTGGAGATTACACCGGTTCCCAAAGGCTTGGTCAGGATGAGTTTGTCGCCCGGCCTGGCGCCGGAATTGGTCCATACGCGGTCTGGATGGATCATGCCGGTAACGGAGTAGCCGAACTTGATCTCCGGATCACGCACGCTGTGGCCGCCTATCACCACGCAACCTGCTTCCATCATCTTGGAGAGACCACCAGCAAGGATCTGCTGCAGGACCTCCAAATCGCCTTTTTCCGGAAAGCAGACAATGGCGAGCGCGCTCAGCGGTCGTCCGCCCATGGCATATACGTCACTGAGTGAATTGGTGGCTGCAATCTGGCCGAAGGTATAAGGATCGTCCACGATTGGCGTGAAGAAATCCACTGTTTGAACTAGAGCCTGCCCGGCAGAAATCTTGTACACGCCGGCGTCGTCGGCTTTGTCAAAGCCGACCAGAACATTGGGATCATGTTGCCGGGCTAATTTCCCAAGCACCGCGTCCAGCGCCGCCGGACTCAGCTTGCTTGCTCAACCCGCAGCTTTGACCTGTTCCGTAAGACGAATAGATTTTGTGGCTTCAGCCATGGAAGCATTTTACCTGCTCAAGAGCAGGATTTAACCGCAATGGAGGCACAGAGCGCAAAGGAAAAGCATGTATGCGGCGTTGGCGACCCTTGCGGTGGATAATTCAGTTCGTAACCGAAACTACCTTCACCGCGGGCATTTGCCCATCCCAGTCTGCCGTGACGTGCTCCAGTGTGAGACGGAAGTCGCGACCCTGGCCGGCAGCAAGTGGGGCCTGCTGCATTGGACCGTAATCCACATAGGGAGTGTTGGGCATCAACACCATCATCGGCAGAGTTTCTTTTTGCGCCAGCTCGCCCAGAGAATTCTTGAAAAGCACCTGAACAGTGGTTCCCGTGACTTTCTTGTCGCCGGAATTGGTGATGTGACCCTGTATATAAGTCACCGATCCGCCGGCGAAGTTTTCTGCCGTCGCCATGTGCAGATTGTCCACCTGCAGTTTGGCGGCGTAAGGATTTAGTTGGTTGGCATTGGAGGATGAATCCGTTCGGCTTACGAAGATGATGACCACAACGGCAACGACGACCAGAACTCCGCCAATTGCCATGGGCAACCATTTTCTGCCGCTCTCTTCCCGTACTGGTGGCGCGAAAGGCTGCCGATTTTCCGAATCGCCCATATGTCTCATTATACTGAGTCGCTTCAATGGCGATTCTATCCTGCCTTGATGATCAGGGGTTTCGCCGTCAGCTCACCGGAGCGTCTCAGAATTGCAGCCCGGCTTATTTCTTGATAGTCACCTGGAGCACGGAGAGCTGAGGCGGCTCGTGGTTCCAGTTTTGCGGAATTTCCGTATAGCTGACGCGGAATCCTGAACTCCTTCCCGGCTGAAGTGGTTCCTGCAGGAAGTTCTCCGGCGCCAGGGTTTTGTCTTTCTTCTCGACATCAACCCGCTCCATGGGCTTTTGCTGCGTAACAATTGGATCACCGTTTTTGTCCTTGAACACGGCGGAGATGATCGCGCTGGTCACAGGCTGTCCACCAGCATTGCTCACCTCGCCATAAACATCCACATTCGCTTGATTGTTGGCTTCCTGAGGAGCAAGGCTGACGGATGAAAGCCGCAACTGGCCTGTCTGGCTGGCCATATTCAATTCTCTTGTGGAAGCCTTGTTCATGCTGGTCGAGAGCCACAATGTAACCACCAACAACGCGCCAGCAATGATCAAAGCGATTAGCGGCCAGGGAAAGCGGGACTGGGGCGGTTGAGTGGCATTCGGCGGGAATGGCCTATGTTCCATGAGAGCTCCTATTTTGGGGGAACTATGAACTGATGGCCGCCACGCCGCGGGCGTTGCCGAGCTATTCGCCAGCCAGGGTCATACCGTCAATGCGAAGTGTAGGGCACGCTGTGGAACTGCGGAATTCCAGGTCACTGCCGATTTCCGAGATGTTGTTCAGCATGTCTTTCAGGTTTCCAGCCACCGTGACTTCTTCCACTGCAAATGTAAGCTCGCCGTCTTCAATCCAGAGTCCACTGGCCCCGCGGGAAAAATCGCCTGTGACAAGATTTACGCCCATGCCCAGAAATTCCGTCACAAAGAAGCCGCGCTTCACTCCTGCAATGATTTGCTGTGGGCTGTGATTCCCGGGCTGCAGAAAGAAGTTCCCTTCGCCGATGCCCGGGTTGCCGGCCAGTCCTCGTGATGCATTTCCCGTGGTTGTGAGTCCCAGCTTGCGGGCGGTGTAAGTGTTCAGCAGGTACGACTTGAGGACACCATTTTCAACCACAATGGTTTTGCGCTTGGGTACTCCTTCACCATCGAACGGGGTTGTAGCGAAGCCGCCCGGCATGGTGCCATCGTCAATAATCGTCACGTGTTCGCCGGCGATCTTCTCACCAAGTTTTCCGACCAGAAACGATGATTGCCTGTAAATAACATCCCCGCAAGCTGCATCGAAAATGTTCCCCAGCACTGAAGCTGCAACCGTGCGATCAAAAATGATGGGAACTTTCGTTGAAGGAACCTTGCGCGCTCCCAGTCTTCGAACGGCTCGCCGGGCTGCTTCACGACCTACCGATTCCGGAGATTCCAGCCGCGCCAGACTGCGAGCGGCGGAGAACCAGAAATCGCGCTGCATTGCGCCATTCTCATCCTGGGCGATAGGCGCCGACAGAATGGAGCAGTAGCTGCGCTGGTAATCGCCCACAAAGCCCAGCGAGTTAGCCAGCACTCGCCGTCCGCTGGATGCATCGAATGCTCCACCTTCTGAGTTCTTGATTCGTGGATCAGCCTCGAACGCAGCTTTCTCTGCGCGGCGCGCATACTCGATACGCTGTTCCGGCGGAAGAGAATAAACGTCCTCATGGTAGAGCTTCAGATCACTGGGTAGTGAGCCGAGCTCTGCGGGATCGGGTAGACCTGCGCAGGGATCTTCAGAAGTGATTTTCGCCAGATCAAGGGCTCCGCGCACCAGGCGCTCCAGGCTCTCCTTTGAAAAGTCACTGGAATAAGTGCTGGCTGGACGCTTTCCGAGAAAAACGCGCAACCCGATGCCGCGAGAACCGGCTTCTTTCAGGCTTTCAACTTCACCCATCCGGACGACCGTGGAAAACTCGGTGCCGTCGCGAACGACTGCATCCGCCGCGGTGGCTCCGCCTTTTATGGCGCGTCCGACCACGTCAGCCGCCAGTTCCCGAAGGTCAATATCCGTGCTGTTCAGTATTTCTGTATTCGCTGGCATTCCGGTTCTAGCTTGCGGTTCCGCCCACGGTCATTTTATCGAGCTTCAGGGTGGGAATGCCTACGCCGACCGGGACTGATTGCCCGTCTTTGCCACAGGTTCCCACGCCTTCATCCAGTTGCAGGTCATTGCCCACCATGGAAACCTTGGTGAGAGCGTCAGGGCCGTTGCCGATTAACGAGCAATTCTTCAAGGGCGCCGTGACCTTTCCGTCCTCAATCATGTAAGCCTCTGAGGCGGAAAACACGAATTTACCGCTGGTGATATCCACCTGGCCACCACCGAAGTTCACGGCGTAAACGCCGCGTTTTACGGAGCGGATGATGTCTTCCGGCGCATCGTCGCCCGCCAGCATGTAGGTGTTGGTCATGCGCGGCATGGGAATGTGCTCATAACTTTCGCGGCGGCCATTGCCGGTATCCGGCAGCCCCATCAACCTGGATGAAAGCTTGTCACTCAGATAAGCCTTGAGAATGCCCTTTTCGATAAGCACCGTGTTCTGCGTGGGCGCTCCTTCATCATCAACATTGATGGAGCCACGACGGGACGGAAGTGTGCCATTATCCACCACCGTGCATTTGTCGGAAGCTACGCGCTTGCCGATCAGGCCAGTGAAGGCTGAAGTGCCTTTGCGATTGAAGTCTGCTTCCAAACCGTGTCCGATGGCCTCATGCAGCAGAATACCGGGCCACCCCGGCCCGAGCACCACTTCCATTTCGCCCGCCGGAGCTTCTCTGGCGTCGAGTTGAATAATGGCCTGCCGCGCCGCGTCTTGAGCGAAATACTCCGGAGTCTTCTCAGCCTCAAAAAAATCCAGCCCAACACGTCCGCCGCCACCAGCCTGCCCTTTTGCTGTGTTCTTATCGTTCTTGGCGATGCACAACACGCTGCAGCGCGCCATTGGCTGAATGTCGCTCGCAAAGGTACCATCCGAGCCAACCACCAGAATCTGGCGCAGTTCGTCGGCATACACGCCCCTCACTTGCACGATCCTGGGATCATAGGAGCGCGCTGCACGGTCAGCCCGCATTACCAGTTCCAGCTTGGCTGCGATGTCTGCATCAGCGGAAGGCGAAGACACCTGGTACAACTGGTGTGCTTCCGCGTGTTTGAAGCCCTCAATCGGCTGTTGGCCGGGCCCGCGGGCAATGAGTGCAGCCGTGCGGGCAGCGCGCAGGATCTTGTCTGGAGCCAGATCATCGGTATAAGCGTAGCCGGTCCGCTCGCCGGAAAGTACCCGCACTCCGCAACCCGCCGAAATCCCCTGCGAAGCCGACTTTACGATTCCTTCGTCAACACTGATTGAGGTAGAAGTCAGGTATTCAAAGTAGAGATCTGCATACTCGCCGCCGACAGATAAGGCTTCGCCCAGATAGCGCTGCAAGTCGTTTGGAGTAATGCCAAACTTCTGAAAAAAAAGGATTTGGTTTTGCGTCATGATCTCTCTATTGGATGACTCCGGAGCCTTAAACGGCACAACTTTGTAGCTTCTCTATTGTCGCATCGTTTACCGATAGAAAGTAGGGCACAGCTCCGATTCCAGCCATAGTCAGTGACTATGCTGCCAACGGTTAGGGCTTTTCTCCGGTGCTTGCTCGGGGATGGTCTGGTGATTCTGATTGACGAGCAGCAGCTTAGCTGCGTAAAGTTGGCGGGTTTCCAGCTTTAAAAGTTTTCATTGCCTTCTTGCTCATGAATGCAGACCTCCTCGCCCGCTCGCTGCAGGAATTCCTTGCCGAGGCCTCCAATGCGGTCATTCTGGAAAATGGCGAGTTGATTTTCGATCTGCAATCAGCCCAATATTCCATCTCCGCCGAGCGCGGCCGCTGTCTACTGCATCTCTGGTCAGAGGAGCGCAACGTTGTCCGTCATGTGATTGAAGCTGAAAGCAAAAATGGCTCACTCATCCTGAGCGTGAGACGGTTTGCTCAGGCAAAGCCGCATAAGCTTGAGATCTGCCGGGACCGTGATCGCCGAACTGCATCTGCCAAAAATGCCGCCCGCAGCCGCTACGCCCGAGTTCTGGAACGCGTACTCCGCAAAAGTCTTCCAGACTGGAAGCTGGATAAGCTCGCGACCAGCATGGACCTGGAACACAGCTTCTCTCCTGTTTACTGCCGCGGACTGATGCGCAAGGGACGCAGCTCGTTCGCGGTAATGGGCGTCAACCACGAGGAGACGCAGGGCTCAATTGACGCAATCCTCACCTTCGGCCTGCTCTGGCTGGACGCCTGCCGGGAACGGGAAGCCGGACGAAGCCTGGTGGAGGGATTGCGGCTGTATGTTCCTCCGGGTTGTGCGACTACGTTGCAGATTCGGGCGGCACATCTGGATCTTGAACTCGCAAAATTTGAGTTGTTTGAATTTGATGAGCGCGACGAGTCAAGCATCCAACTTGATCTTGCTGATCACGGCAACATCAACACCCGCCTGACGCATTTCCCGGAAAGCAGCCGCGCGCACTCGCGGTTTGAAACTACCATCAGCAGGGTTTTTGCAGCCATGCCGCAGGCTGAGGTGGTTGTGCTTTCACCTACAGAGATTTGCTTTCGCCTCCACGGTCTTGAGTTTGCCCGTGCCCGAGCAGTGAATGTACCGGGCAGCTTCCAGGTTGAAGAGGAAGTCGTCTTTGGAACGGCGGGCTTTCAGGCGCGCCTGACCGAGGCCAACGGAGCGGTATTTGCGGAGTTCGCCAAAACCGTTGCCGAAGCGCGAAAGCTGGATGGCGACCGTCGGGATTCCCTCTGGCGCATGTACCCGGAGCGCTGGCTGGAATCGCTGGTCTTCCGCGACGTCTCCGCGATTGACTCGCGCCTGGATCCTGCACGCGTGTATTCGCAGGTGCCGGCCTTCTCAGCGTCTGATCGCGCCATGATTGATATTCTCACCTGCACAAGAGATTCGCGGCTGGCCGTTCTGGAACTCAAGGCAGATGAAGACATCCACCTGCCGCTTCAGGGCCTTGATTACTGGGCGCGTGTGCGCTGGCATCATGAGCGCGGCGAGTTCCAGCAGTTCGGTTACTTCTCCGGGATGCAGCTCTCGCAGCGCAACCCCCTGCTATTTTTGGTTGCTCCTTCTCTGCGCGTACATCCTTCCGTCGACATCATTCTGCGCTATTTCTCACCGGAGATCGAGTGGAGGCTGGTAGGCGTAGACGAACGTTGGCGGGAAGGCATCCGGGTGATTTACAGAAAAAGCGCTGCTAGAGGAGCGTCAGCCTGAACGCATGTAAATAAGCTGATAATGCCACTATTCCACTACAGTCCTTCTGCAGGCAGCCTAGTGACCAGAAACAACGCTTCCGAACACTTCACGCAAGATCGCCGTGGTTTGGGCGGCCGGGTCAGTGCGAATTTTCTTTTCCTCTTGTCCCAGCATGTAGAAGAGGCCGTCAACCGTCTTGCCCACCACATAGTCATCTAGATTGAAACTCTTGTCTGAAGCCAGAGGCGCCGCCAGCGGATTCTGCATGAGTTTGTTGTACTGTCGCACCACGCCCACGTTCTCCATGGCCTGGTGCACAATGGGAGCAAAAGCTTTGGTCAATTCCGCCGAGCTCTGGTTCTTGAAATACTCTGTGGCTGCGGTATCGCCGCCACTGAGGATCTGGCGCGCATCACTGAAAGTCATGCGGGTGACAGCATTTAAAAAGATCTGCTTGGCTTGAGGGGTGGCCTGCTCCGCGGCCCGGTTCATGCCCACTTCGAGGGCATCTACTTGTGACCCCATGCCCACCATTCGCAGAGTTTTGCCAGCGGTGCGCAGCTTGTCCGGAAGAAGGATTTTGATAGCCTCGTTTTTCAGAAAGCCATCAGGCCTGCCAGTCACGGCCACGGCTCTTCCCGTACCCACGCGTAACGCATCTTTGAGCCCGGCAATTACCTTGTCATTCGTCAGGCCGTTGCTACTCGTTTTGCCATGACGTGCTTCTTCAATCTTCCGTTTGATCTCGTCGAGCGGCGACTGGGCCATCACGCTGGGTACAAAAATTGAAATCAGAATCAAGGCGACAATTGCGCGTTTCAAGCGAATCCTCCCCGCTTCCGGCGGCAGCAATCTAAGGAAACCAGCTTCTTTATAGCCGATTCCACTAGTGACGGAAAGTAGCGGCAGGTCAGTGCTACTCGTACCGCAAGCCCTCAATAGGGTCCAACAGAGAGGCTTTTCTGGCAGGGTAAAACCCGAAAAAGATTCCAACTGCAGCGGAAAACAAACCGGCAATCATCATGGTGCCGGGAGAAAGCTGCATTTCCCAGTGGAGTGTGTCGCGCAAAAGAATGGACCCAAGGACTCCAGTCAGTATTCCCAGAGCGCCGCCGAGCAGGCTCATGACGACTGCCTCGGTCAGGAATTGCGCTTGAATTTGCTGCTCTGTTGCTCCAACCGCCAGACGCAAGCCGATCTCCCTCGTTCGCTCGGTTACGGAAATCAGCATGATGTTCATAATGCCAATTCCTCCGACTAACAGAGATAGAGATGCGGCGCTGCCCAGCAGCAGGGTAAAAATTCGAGCCGCGGCAAGCTGCGCACGAATCAGTTCTTCCGGCGTTCGGATATTGAAGTCGTCGTCATCACCGGCACGGAGATGGTG
Organism: Candidatus Angelobacter sp.; assembly: GCA_035277785.1. Classification (GTDB taxonomy): domain Bacteria; phylum Acidobacteriota; class Terriglobia; order Terriglobales; family Acidobacteriaceae; genus Angelobacter. The sequence continues at coordinate 11,808 of DATEJX010000304.1, forward strand.
CCTTTCCCGCAGCAGAGCCTCAATTTGCCTGGTT
>DATEJX010000305.1:0-5868 GCA_035277785.1 Candidatus Angelobacter sp.
ACCAATGATCCGGTGCGGCGCAATGAAACGGGCTTTTTCCTGGTCGGTTCCAGGGAGGAATTTCAATACGGGATCAGTCCAATAAACGTGGCGCCCGACTGCATCCTCATTGGGGAACATGCGCTGGGCCAGAGTCTGGCTGACGATCACCACCGGCTCTTTGCTCTGGCGATCGTCATCGTTGAAATCGCGCCCGGCAAGAATCGGAACGCCCAGGCTGGCAAAGAACCCGGGAGAGATAGTACGCCATTGTGCCCGTGGATCATCTTCACCCGCAGCATGGGCATGGCCATCGCCCGAGAATTCCAAACCGGGACCAAACCCGGGATCGCGCCATGGAACCACGTTGCCGAACGCTGTCCTGCTCACACCCGGCAATGCATCCACGCGGCGCATCGCTTCCTGGTAGAACTCAATCACTTGCTCGGGCGTCTTCCCGTAGGACATAGGTGGTACATCGATGGCGAGGACGTGCTGGGTATCGAGGCCGGTCTGTGTTCTTTGCAGCGCAATCAGGGTGGTGATCAGCACACTCGCACCTGCCAGCAGAACAAAGGATGCGGCAATCTGCGTTACAGCAAAGATCTTCTGCCGACGGCCCGTACTTCCGGTAGTGCGCACGCTGCCGCTTGCCAGGCTCAATCCGCTCGCGCTATCGCCTGAAGGCAACCGCGGAACGAATGCAAGGACCACAGCCGCGACGATGGCCAGTGCGGCTCCCACCCAGAGCATGCTGGAATCCACAGTCAAATCTGTGGCCCGCACTGAAAATCGCGAAGCGTAGCGCGCCAGAATGGAAACCAGTGGCTGGGCGCTGGCTACACCCACAATGGCCCCGAAACCGCAGAGCAGAAGGCTTTCCGCCAGCAACAAACGGCGAAGTGCCATCCGGCTTGCCCCCAATGCGGTACGGATCGCCAGCTCGCCTTCCCGACGGATTGTTCGCGCCAGGATCAAATTGGCGACATTGCAACACGCGATGATGAAGACCAGAACTGACGCCGCCAGCAGGACCAGCAGCACGGTCCGCGCTCCGGAGGTGATCTCATCGCGGAGCAGCTTTGCCCCGATCTGAAAGTTCGCCTGTTTCGAATATGCTTCCGGATGGTCTTTCTTCATCGCGGCATAAGCGGTACCCAGTTCGCTGCGCGCCTGGTCCAGAGTTGCTCCAGGAGCCAGACGGCCAAAAAGCTCAGTCATGCGATGGACGCGCCCCGTGACCATGGTCGCGGACATGTGGTGCGGGCTGGTAACGATGTTGGAGATGATTTCCGTGTCCTGGGGATAGGGCACGCATGGTTCAAGCACGCCGATAATGGTTGCGTTGCGGTCGCCGATACTGCCGAGGCGAACCGTCTTCCCAATCACCGTGGGATCCTTGGCCAGGCTATTGGCCCAGAAACGGTATGTGAGAACGACCACGCCCGCTGCCTGAGGACCATCATCCTGAGGTCCAATCAGACGGCCCAGCACGGGATGAAGCCCCATCACATCAAAGAATGATCCGCTGACAACGCCGCCTTGTATTGAGCGAGGTTCACCCAGTCCAATCATGGTGAAACCCATGGGGGAGAAATCGCCGATCGAGCTCAGCGTTTTCACGCTGGCCTGCAAATCCTGTATCTCGGGAACGGAAAATGTAGTGTTGTCGGAGCCTATGCCGGGGGCGCTCTGCCGGATATAAACCAGGCGGTTCTCGTCGCGATTAACCAGCGGCTTCAGGAGCACGCCCCTGACCAGCGTAAAGATGGCAGCGTTGGCGCCAATACCCAGCGCCAGCGTAAGGATCACTGCCACCGCAAGCCCCTTGGTGCGCCACAGGGAATGAAGTGCCACTCTCAGATCACGGAAAAAAGCCATTGTCTCACCCTCAGGCTGCGGGATTTTCAGCATCATGCGTGCGAATGCGTATCAACAAAGTCTACCAGTTCGCTATTGCCGTACGCGCTCAGTTGTTTTCGGGGGCCGGCACAAAGAAAATCTCTCGTACCTCGACCGGGAAACGGCACGCTTTAGCGCCCTTGCGCGCCCACGCCAGCACCTCGTCTATGTCAGCGCATTGCAGTATCCATAAACCGCCAATGTGCTCCTTGGTCTCCAGGTACGGCCCGTCGGTGACCAGCAGGTCACCGTTGGATTGCGGCCGTAGTGTGTGGGCCTTGCCCAAGCCGCCGGCAAACTTCCTGACGCCGGCAGCGATCATTTCCTTGTTGAGCGCGTGGATCGCCTTAATAGTCTCTTCAGTTTCCGCGGACGGGTCGTAGTTGTCGGGGAGGTAACCAGAAACCAGATATTGCGGCATATCGTCTCCTAAAATGGCCTTCAGCCGGGATCCCCGGACCGCGCCGCTTTGCGGGCCCCACGCGTTCCGCGTACTTTGCGGAAGGGGTGGGCAGGCGGGCTGGGGTGAAGCCGGGCAGTTGCCCCGGCCTTCACTATAACGACGAATGGCGAGACCGAATTCGACAAATTGTCCAGAAAAATTTTAGTTCTTATGTGCGCCCCCCGCCCCCTTGGTTCAACCCCGAATCCAGTGCAGCTGCTTTCTGCTTCAGTGTGAAACCTTCTCACCGTCTCAGTTTTGGGGTTGCAGGACAGGCGGGATGGCAGCGAACGGCTCGCATACACCGATCACGATACATAACGTTCCGACTTTCAGGCGTAACTGGTTCAAAATTCTTCCGACGAGAACGCCCGAGAATCAATGGCTTGGCGAATCAGCGAGAACTGGCTGGCCCCCAAAGAAGAAGTTCCCGGAGCCTTTAGCTTGCTCGTCCCATCGACGATGCTGCAATGCGACGCGCGTTGACCGGCAGCCGGCCCATGCTGTAGTAGATGAGGCCTGCTTCAGCCATCTCTTCCGGACTGAAGACATTCCTGCCGTCCACAACAATTGGATAGTGGAGTTTTGTCCGCAGGATCTTCAGGTCCAGCTGTCCGAATTCCTCCCAATCGGTAAGCACAAGGAGTCCGTCAGCTCCAGTTGCGACCTCATACGCATCGCGAGCGTAGGCCACGCGCGATCCCAGAACTTTGCGGGCGCGTTCCATTGCCGCCGGATCGTAGAGTTTCACTTGTGCTCCTTCTTGCACTAGTTCCTGGATAATGGCCAGAGCTGGCGATTCACGTATGTCGTCTGTGCCGCATTTGTAGGCGACTCCAAGCGCGCCCAGTTGCTTGCCTTTCAGGGTCCACAACGCTGAGCGAACTTTTTGAATAAAACGTGTGCGACACTCGTGATTGATGCGTTCTACTTCGTTCAGAAGGCTGAACTCGTATCCATAGTTGTGTGATAACCAGCGGAAGGCCGCCACGTCCTTAGGAAAACAAGATCCGCCGTACCCGATGCCGGCGTTGAGGAACCTGGCGCCAATTCGTGTATCAGAGCCGATTCCCCGGCAGACATCCTCAATGTCAGCTTCAACTGCCTCGCAAACATTGGCCACTGCGTTGATGAAGGAAATCTTCATCGCGAGGAAGGCATTGGCAGCGTGCTTGATCATTTCAGCGCTGGCAGCACTGGTAAAGATCACTCGCGCAGTTCCATTGAAATGGTCGGGCGCCGGAATCGCGTCTGGATGTTTGTAGTAGGACCCGCTGGTCAAAGGCGCATAGATCTCTTCCATAACGCGCACCGGGCGATCGCGATTTGTGCCAATCACAATACGGTCCGGATAGAGAAAATCTGTTACCGCCTTGCCTTCACGAAGGAACTCCGGATTTGAAACCACATCAAAGCTTCCGGGCTGGGCGCCGTTCAGAAGCAATACCTGACCTATCCAGTGATTTGTATAGACCGGCACAGTGCTCTTGGTGATGATCACCTTGTAGCCATTGATGGCCCGCGAAATCTCGCGTGTGACTGACTCCACGTAAGAGAGGTCCGCTTCGCCATTTTCCTTGCCCGGCGTGCCTACTGCAATGAACACGGCAGCGCTGGTCTTGACGGCCTCTGTGAGGTTGCCGGAAAAGCTCAGCTGTTTCCGGTGGTGATGCGCAATCAATTCCGGCAGGAACTCTTCATGAATCGGGACCACGCCCTGTTCCAGAAGCCGCAGTTTTTCGCGGTCATTATCAACGCAGGTGACTTCGTGTCCGAGTTCACACAAACATGCGGCGGCAACCAGGCCTACGTATCCGGAGCCAATCACGGCAATCTTCATAGCTAAAACCTCTTCGAAGTTCTGCAGATAAAAGTTCAGGCCGCAGAATGCGATTGATTTTTCTCAGGAGGCGCAATCGTCGACTGTTTGTCTGCTGTGTAATAGGACTGGTACCACTGCACGAACTTTGCTATTCCATCTTCGATCGCAGTGCTGGGCCGGAAACCCGTGTCGCGCATAAGATCATCCACATCAGCGAACGTGGCATAGACATCTCCTGCCTGTAACGGCAGCATGTTCTTGATAGCCTTCCTGCCCAGGCATCCCTCCAGGATTTCAATCAGCCTCATCAACTCGACCGGCTTGTGGTTGCCGATGTTGTAGATCCGGTGCGGAGCGTTGCTGTTGCCATTGCCGGAACCGAAGCAAGGCGGGCGGTCAGCAACCTGGAGTATGCCGTTCACAATGTCATCAATATAGGTAAAATCCCGCTGCATCTTGCCATGGTTGAAGACATCGATCGGCTTGCCAGCGAGAATTGCACGCGTAAATAAATAGACAGCCATGTCCGGGCGTCCCCATGGACCATAAACCGTAAAAAAGCGCAGTCCTGTAGCCGGCAAGGCATAAAGATGACTGTACGCATGAGCCATCAGTTCGTTGGATTTCTTCGTGGCCGCGTACAGGCTGACAGGATGATCTACGTTGTCCTGAACGGAAAACGGCAGCTTGGTGTTGGCGCCATAGACGCTTGAACTGCTTGCATAGACCAGGTGTTCGACCGGCATGTGCCTGCATGCCTCGAGAATATTGGTAAAAGCCACAATGTTGCTCTGGATATAGGCGTGCGGATTTTCCAGGCTGTAACGTACGCCGGCCTGGGCTGCGAGATGAATGACACGCTCAAATTTCGCGACAGCAAATAGCTCATTCACCTTGGCTGACTCGGAAAGATCGAACAAAGCAAACTTAAAATTCGGATGACGACCGAGAATTTCCAGACGATCACGCTTTAAACGGACGTCATAGTAGGAACTCAGGTTATCCACACCCACGACTGAATGACCGGACGCCAGCAGATGCTGGGCAACGTGCATGCCGATGAAACCTGCCGCTCCTGTTACCAGAATTTTCATTAGTCCTGTGCTCCTAGGAGGCCAATCTGGCGGGCGCGACACCTGCCCCTGTGAATTGAGACAAAACTGCGGGACATATGGAACACGTTTTTAAACTTTCCATGCCACGTGCACTCCCCCGCGCTCCGGCAGTCCCGCCGTTCCTGTCCAACAAAAAGTTTCATGTTCATCGTCAAACTCAGGCGGCTTGGCCCCGCGGCGCTGGGTCCTGTCCCCGGGCCGCCGCATATTCCGCCACTTTCCGGAGGGCCGCCGCACATTCACGAACAAATCGTTCTGACACTTTTGTAAATGGCGGCAGGGTCAGCAAACGCCCAGCCAGACCCTTCACCACCGGCAACTCATGGCTGGCAGGCGCATCGTGCGGTGCTCGACTGGCTTCCAGGTAGCCGCCCAGCTCTGAGCTGTCCAACGTTGTAAAGATAGGTGTCTCGCTGAGCATGCGCTTGCTCTTCCCCAACTGGGCATAGCGTTCCTTGGATATCGGAACACCCTCTGCCTGCGCCGCTTTTATAAATTCTGTGCTCTTCCAGTTGCCCGCCTTCTCAGGCGTATAGCGGACAATAAATTCAAGGAACCCGCCACGCACCGCTTCCGGAGTGGTCTTGATTGGCTGGACGGCCTCGCAG
>DATEJX010000306.1:0-8049 GCA_035277785.1 Candidatus Angelobacter sp.
GCCATCTGGAGATGGGCGAATCATTTGCCACGCATATAGACCGTTGCCTGGGTTGCGTGGCCTGCGAGATCGCCTGCCCGTCGGGTGTTAAGTACGGGCGCATTGTGGAGAGGGCGCGGTCACAGATCGAGCAGAAATATCGTCGGCCATTTTTCCAGAAAAAAGTAAGGGACATTTTTTACCGGAAGATTATTTCCAACTACGGAACACTGAAGTTCACCGCCAGCATGATGCGCTTTTACCAACGATCAGGATTGCAGACACTGGCACGGGCCATAGGCATTACAAAGTTGATGGGCGTGGCAGAGGTGGAGAAGCTTTCGCCGCGTATCGACTCGGAGTTTTACTTCGGTGAGATCGGCAAGACCTACCCTGCAGTGGGCGAGCGGCGAGGCAAAGTTGCATTCCTGGCCGGTTGCATCAACAATGTCGCCTTCTCCCACCTGAACCACGCAACGGTGAAGGTGCTTACACAGAACGGAATTGAAGTCCACATACCCGCAGGGCAGGGCTGCTGCGGAGCGCTGCACGCCCATGCGGGTTATCGAAACGAGTCGCGTGAGCTGGCGCGGAACAACATCCGCGTGTTCCTGAATGGCGAATATGACGCCATTGTCACCAATGCCGCGGGTTGCGGATCGCACATGAAAGAGTATGACGATCTGCTTGAGCACGACGCTGAGTTTGCCGGCAAGGCCAAACAGTTTCGTGACAAGGTGAAGGATGTGACCGAGTATCTGGCGGGAATCGGTCTGCGAGAACCGAAGAAGAAGGTCGGGCGGAAAGTCGCGTATCAAGACCCGTGCCATCTGGCAAATGCGCAGCGGATCAAAGACCAGCCAAGGGCCCTGCTGAAGGCGATCGGCTGTGATCTGGTGGAACTGCCTCACCAGGACCAGTGCTGCGGCAGCGCTGGTGTGTATAACGTCTTAGAGACGGATCTGTCGTTGCGGATTCTCTCGGCCAAGATGGATGATGTGCAATCAGTTCAATCAGAGATCATCGCCACGGCGAATGTGGGCTGCATGATCCAATTGCGCGCCGGGATGGAGCAACGCGGACTGAAACAGCCGGTGCGGCATGTTATGGAGCTGCTGGACGAGGCATATTCGTAATTTTTCAACCACAAAAGGCACGAAGGAAGAATTTGTCCTTTGTCCTTTCCGATTGAGGGTGACTTAGGTAGTTCGCTTCATTCGCCTGCGTCCTGCTGTCGTTCTGCCGTACATGCCCGCCCGACTTCTACTTTCCATTTGGCCAAAAGGAAGATTGACCTCACAATAGGCTGAATGGCAACCACGATTCCAACATCGCTCAAGAAGCCGGAAGAATCTAGAGATGAAATCCGTGTGAACCGGCCCGGGCGGTTGGAATCGCTGGACGTATTTCGCGGGCTGACGATTGCGGGCATGATCCTGGTGAACGACCCCGGATCAGACAATTTTTACTGGCCACTGGGACATGCCGACGAACTGATGAGTACGCACCCATCCGGCTGGTTCGCGGGCAAGGCGTGGGTGACAATGAACGGGTGGACGCCCACCGACCTGATCTTCCCTTTCTTTCTTTTTATCGTCGGCGCGTCGATGATTCTATCCTTCGCGGCGCGGCGCGCTCGCGGCGATTCGCGCCGGGAACTCATGAAACATGCGGTGCGGCGGAGCGCGCTGATTCTGCTGATCGGCTACGCGATACGAATTTTGCCTTACGTCAACTTTTCCACAATGCGCTACCCGGGAGTATTGCAGCGGATTGCCGTGGTGTATCTGTTTGCGGCGGCGATTACGTTGTGGACCGAGACGCGCGGGCGCGTGATGTGGATTGTTGGGCTGCTGGCGGGGTATTACGTGGTGATGCGGTTCGTGCCCGTGCCCGGATGTGATCCTTCGGCGTGGATGACGCAGCATTGCAGCCTGGCGGGGTGGCTTGACCGCAAGCTGATGCTCGGTCACCTCTATCGTAAAGATTTTGACCCGGAGGGCGTCCTGAGCACGTTTCCGGCGATTGCGACCACGCTGCTGGGAACGCTAATCGGGCAGTTTCTGCGGGGAGCGGCGAGCCTGTCACAAAAGTTGCGTGGCCTGGTTTTTGCCGGAATCATAGGCGTGGTTGCCGGGTATGGGTGGCATCCGTGGTTCCCAATTTCGAAGCCCCTGTGGACGAGTTCTTACGTGCTTTTCACAGCCGGCGCCGCCAGCCTGACACTGGCGCTGTGCTGGTGGCTAATAGAAATGCGAGCATGGCGCGCGTGGGCGATGCCGTTCTTGTGGCTGGGCTCAAACGCAATTCTGGTGTATGCGCTTTCAACGTTCATGGCCAAATTGGGAGAGATCATTCACGTGAGCGGCGGCGGCCACGCGATCACAATTCAGACCTGGATCTACAATCATTGGTTTGCGCCATTCGCGCAGGCGAAAAATGCGTCCTTGGCGTTTGCCATTTGCTATGTGGCACTCTGGACACTGGTGGCATGGGGGCTGTACCGGAAGAAGATTTTTGTGAAAGTATAAGGTTTCGCTGCCGTTTGACTCTCCTGTTGATAAAGAATTGACTAATGAGATGGCCTTATTTGACCTATCCCAACTGTCTTTTGACGAGTTTGTGTCTTTTTTCTTCAACCATGACGTAGATAAGGAAGAGCGCTGGTATCAGGAGCCAGCGCTCGAAAATTTCCACGACTTTGATGATGACGATACTTTGTCTCCAGCGGTGGTGGTTGGACATATGACTCGTGTTTTCACACAGTTTGTCTCTATTGCATCACAGTACTCGGCGCAACAGATAAATGCCGGGATATGGGCAATGTTCTCCTATGGAGGATTCGTAGTTCAAAAGCATCTGTGGCTTGAAGCCGCGCCTCTGCCAGAACGGTTAGAGTGCATCCGTTCAATGTATTCGGTGTATTCAGATTATGTGGCAAAGTCAACGGTGGAGATGATGGAGAACTGTTTCAACATGTGGTGGGACTGTGTGGCAGGCAGCTTTTGGCAACAAATGAACTTCAGTAACAATATCGCCGAAGGAGACACGGGTTGCCTATCTGCGGACCAGAGAGCACTGCTGGATGCAATGTTTGAAACGCTTTCAAAAATACTTGCTCTGCCCGACACCAGAACTGAAGCCTGTGCACTGCATGGCCTCGGCCATCTCCATCATCCCGGCGTTCGCAAGCTGGTGCAGCTGTATTTGGATGAGTACCGTTCAGATATGACGCCTGAAGGCATAAAGTGGGTGGAGCGGTGCCGGGATGGGACAGTCATGTAACGACGAACTTATCTCAGCGCCATGCCCTGAACGCACGCGGAAACCGTTATCCTTGCGAAATTGTGAAAACTTTGAATTCGGAAATGCTTCCGCGAAGCAGCAGCGGAGCAGATCCCTCGCCTTCGCCCCAGTTTCATCACAAGCAAAACTCAGATGACGGCTCGGGATGACGACTCGTGGGGTGAGAGTGCAGGTTGAAAGCCCAAGGCTCCTTCTCGACGTGAGATTTTCCGTCGAAGGAAAAACTTATGGTCAATGCCAAATCGCACAGGCGAGGGCGCCTGTGCGCACAAGGTTTTAATCTACCGCTCGTGTGTGTGGTGCCCAGTTAGAGCTGCCTGCTGTTTTAACGTCGTGCCGGGCTTAGCGGTAACCAGGCTCATATATTCGGTAAGAGTCACAAAGCGGTAACCGCGGGCTTTGAGCTCACTGATCAGGCGGGGCATGGCGGCTGCGGTGGTGGAGAGTTCATGAAAGGCAAGAATGTGGGTGTAGGTGCCCTTCCTTTCGCGCTGATCGATCTGCTTCAGGACTCCGTCAACGAGTGATGGCCTGGGACAGCCGACAGCCTTGCCGGCGCAAAGATAGTCGAGGGAGTTCACATCACGCAGAGCCATGGGATTTTCAGAAGAAATAGTCAGCACCCGGTAGCCCTCGTGCTCGAGATCGCGGCGGGCATCACTGGTGATGATCCAGTCCGGCGGGCGGACATAGCGCGGCTGCGAGCCAGTAACGGCCTTGATGGCCTGGGCTCCGCGGTCGACATCGTGCATGACCCACTGCTCGCCGTTTTTCCTCTCTGCGCTGCGCAGTTCCAAATGGCTATAGGTGTGGTCTTCCAATTCGTGGCCCCGGCGGATAACCTGTTCCGCTGCGTCAAGACAGGTAATACCGATGTTGTCTTCATGGCGCGGTTCGCCCCAAGTCTTGGGGGTCAGCCGCCAGCCAACAACGAAGAAAGTGGCTTTCACGCCGTTCTGGCCGAGGATATCGAGCAAGCCGGGCGTGGGCTGGTCGCCTTTGGCGCCGAACAGCACATAAGGGCGCGGGCCGTCATCGAATGTGAGCGCGATGAGCTTTTGCGTGTTAACCGGCGACGCAGTATCCGCAACAGTGTGCAACGCGGCATCCGGAGCTTTGTCAGAGCTCAGGTTGGCTGTGGCTGAGTTCATGCCAACACTTACATGGCTGGGACCGGTACAAGCATTCAGCAGGCTGAGAGCTGCAATTGCGAGCAGGAATTTGATTTGACCCATGAAAAATTCACCCCGAGTGGCCGATTCATTCCGAACCGTTCGACACACAGACCGGGGAGAGGAATGAGACAAGAAGCGGCAAACAGGAACTCTGCTTCAATCTTTATCACGGGTACGATTTCTGCGGCAGACCCTGAAGGTCAGTTAACTAAGGTAATCACGAGCAGGCTGGACAAGATAGTTGGGGGGGTGATTATTGAGCGTTTATTTCTCGGAGTCTTCCGGGTTCCAGGTGATGGAGGCCGAGGAGCCTTCTCCAACCGAGCCTGTGAGCCCGCCGGCCATGGCATCCGGGTCGCCGCCGGCAAGTTCGATCTTCCGGCGCTGGACCTCACGGATTTCGCGCAGAATGGCTGCTTCCGCCTCAAGGTACTGTTCTTCCGTGAGGGTCCCTTCTTCGAGATGGACCTGAAGTTCAAGGAGCTGCTCTTTGAGCGGCGCGTCGTCAGTCCATTGCTCCTCGGCAACCTTGCGCAGGGTATTCATGATGAAGCTGAATCCCTTGAAGGGGGCGAGAAGAAGATCATCGATTAAGAACATGGATGTCCTACAAATTCACGGGAATTACCAAGATTGCCAAAATTGAAAATCAAGACCTACGGCCTGTGCACCACAAATTCTTCTTCGGGCAGAACTTTCCTTATTCAGCTTTTCTTAACCGGCAGTGCCGCGCTCCAGTTTAAGACGGATGTTGACGAAGTTGTAAGGCGGCCAGGGGCCGGTGTACTTGAAATTCAGGCGATCACCAAACTTCTGGGCGATGCGATTTACGGCAGCGTCAAACTCGGCTTCGCGCTCTTTCTGGATGAGGAACGCGGCGTTCATGATCATCTTGTCGCCGATGGGCTTGTTGTCCCGCGAAGCGACGCAGACTCCGCGGAGTCCGTCATAGATATCGCGCACGTAGTTGGCGGCCAGCTCAGCCAGCGCTTTGTCAATCATGCGGCCGAGCTGCATGCGCGCGAAGTAGGTGGACTGCAGGTGCTTGCGGGTAAGCTCCTGGTGGAAGCGGTGGATTTCATCGTGCTCGCGCTTGAGTTCTTCAATAATGCGGTCGCGGTCCCAGGTGACTTTGAGGCCGAATTCGAGCTTGCCGGTCATCTGCCGGAGAACGTCTTTGAGCGAGGGATAAATGCTTTTGAGGACTTCCTTGATGTCCTCACTGGTGCGGAAGACGGTGCCAAAGGCCATGGGCACAATGGTGTAGTTCTTCATCACAGTTTCGATCACGTGCTCATGGGCCAGAGCGTTATCGCGGGTTGGGTCAAAGATGAAAACCGGAGTGCGGCTGACGACAGCGGCTATGTCTCCATAGTGCACGGTGGAGACATCCTCACTCACGCCACCGATGCTGCTCTTGCCAAAGTTCACGCCGGCGCGCGATTCGATGACGCCATAAACGTAAAGGCCCTCCTGCTGTGAAGAGGAGGAGGACTCCACCTTTGGGGGAACGGGCCGCGGGCCGCGTTCCATGACTGCCGCCACAGGTTCATTTTTTGACGCCGCTTTGCGCACGACGGCTGTCTTCTTCGCCGCCTTCTTAGTCGGGCTCATGGTCTCTCCTCAGCATTTTCGAGGTAGTTGCCAGGAATTCTTCGATCTCAATCGGCTTGAACATGATGCCGATGTTCTGGCCGGACGCCTCGTCCGCCGTTTCCTTGGTTGCGTAACCGGTGAGCAGGGCCGCCGGAATGTCTGGACGGCGCCTTCTTGCCTCAGCGATTACTTCAAAACCCGTATGCTGCTCTTCCAGCGAATAGTCGCACAGGACCAGATCAAATTTCTGCTGGTAAAGAGCGCGAATGGCAGCCACCGAAGTGGCGCAGGCCGATACCTGATAACCCTGCTGCTCCAAAATCAGCTGATAGGTGATCAGCACAGAGGCTTCATCATCGACCACCAGAATCCGGTATGTGCCAGGATCGCTCATGGCTGCTCTTACAACTTAACAACCGGCAAATCTATTTTGAAAACCGTGCCATTCCCCTGGCTGCTGCGGACTGAAAGTTTGCCGGCATGGTTCTGGATGATGCCTTTGACAATCCACAGACCCAGGCCGGTGCCCTTCTCGCCTTTTGTAGTGACAAAAGGCTCAAAAATGGTGCGAATCATTTCTCTTGAGATGCCAGTGCCGGTATCGGCGATGAGAATCCGCACCCAACCATGAAGATCGTCTTTACCGGGGATATGACGGCTGCGAATACGCAACTTGCCGCCATGGGGCATGGCGTCTTTGGCGTTGATGACCAGATTGGAGAGTACCTGGCGGATCTGGTCGGCGGCAATCACCGCATCTGGCAAAGGACGCAGGTCGGAAAGGACCTCAACATTGGCGCGCTGCAACTGCCGGTTTAACAGCAGGAGCGTATCTTCCACAATGGTGTTTACGTTAACCGGCTTGACTTGTTCAGTGTTGCGGTAGAGTCCCAGCATCTGGCGCACGATGCGAGCCACGCGCTCGGTTTCAGACTTCAGAATGTTGTACACCGGCATGGCATTTTCAGGAACGGCGCCCGCCAGCAGGTAGATAGCATTCTTGATGGCTTCCATGGGGTTGTTGACCTCATGGGCGATGGTTGCAGCCAGACGGCCGGTGGCAGCAAACTTTTCGATTTCCAGCATGCGCCGCTCCACCCTGAGTTGCTCGACTTTGCGCAGAGCGGTAAGGTCGCGAAGAACAGTTACGGTATACGATACCTGGCCGCGTTCATCAAAGATCTTTCCGGAACGGGCATCGTATTCAATTTCCTGCCTCAGCGCGGGATTGTAGAGGCGTAGCGGTGCGGTCTCCCGTTCGGCAAAGGAATATGTAAACGCGTCAATATAAGTGCCGAACTGGATCTGATTGCGGTTCTGAATGGAATCTCGGGCGCTGTCCAGCGAAGTCCCGAAAAGCTCCTGCGCCAGAGGATCGACGAGCACGATCTTGGCCTGGCTGTCACATACGACAATGGGGTCACCGACGTTTTCAATGATCAGGTTGAGGCGATCACGGTCCTGGCGAACGACTTCTTCGGCTTCACGCAGCTTGTCATAGTTCAGGCGAAGTTCCTGGTCAGCGCGGCGCAGGTCAGTGACATCGCGCATCACGGTGACGGTGCCTATCTGGATCCCATCCGGGCCATAAGTGGGGGCGGACACCGCTTCAAACAGCATCTCTTCGCCTTCAATAGCGTCCACCAGAGTGAGATCCCGGTGTGAATCACTGCCGGACACCAGCATGGAGGAGAGCGCAGCGGAAAAGAGCAGATTGTTGAGTTCGACGGCGCGAACCAGACCTTCCGTCATCTCATCGGGAACCTTAAAGAAGCGCTCCGCGGCGCGGTTCTGCATGATGACGCGGTGCTGCGTGTCTGTGAGGATCACCGGGTCAGCCATGCTCTGCATGACCGTTCCCATCTGGGCAATGGTGATCTCCATGTCGCGCATGCGGTTGTAGTAGTGCTCGACTTTAAAGAGCCGCGAAAGGTAGCGATTAGCGAGCTCGATCAGGTCGGCAAGTTCAGCCAGCGCAGATTCAGAGTTGTGC
>DATEJX010000307.1:0-23507 GCA_035277785.1 Candidatus Angelobacter sp.
TTCACGCTAACCTGCGGCCATCTTGTCGCCATCAGCGCCATTGCCCTGCAGACGCTGATCAACATCTTTGGAGTGCGCAAGGGAGCAATCCTGCAGAATGTTGCCACATGGCTGAAGTTCGCAGCCATCGCGGGATTTGTATTGCTGGGGCTGGCGATTGGCAAAGGTTCCTGGAGTCATTTGTCTTCTGCCTCAAGCATTCCTGTGGGGCCGCAATCACCGTCTCTGCTGGCCGGTATCGGCGTGGCATTGATTGCCGTGTTCTGGGCCTATGACGGCTGGGTCTATATCACATGGGTATCGGGAGAAGTGAAAGATCCGCAGCGTAATATTCCACGCGCTTTGGTCTCAGGGCTGTTGCTGGTTGGCGTTATTTATCTGGTGATCAACGCTGTTTACATTTACGGTTTGCCCATGGGAGAGATCGCCCAGGCCACAGCGGTTGCGAAATCATCCGCCCTGGTGCTGTTTTCGGCCCGAGCGGCGAACTGGCTGGGTCTGGTCATTGCACTTTCCTGCTTTGGAGCCATGGCAAGCTGCATCATGAGCGGGGCGCGCGTGTACTACGCCATGGCGGAAGACGGCGTTTTCTTCAAGAGGCTTGCCCAGGTAAACCCTCGATGGCATACACCGGTCGCAAGCCTTGTCCTGCAGGGAATCTGGTCAGCGGCGCTGGCCTTGAGCGGCAAGTACGAACAGCTCTTTACTTACGTGATGTTCATGATGGTGCTCAGCTACGTCTCGACCGTAGCTGCGCTTTTTGTCCTACGCCGCAAAATGCCCGATCGGGAACGCCCCTACCGCTGCACCGGCTATCCGTGGCTGCCAGCGCTGTATGTAGCACTCGGAGGCATCTGGGCCTTGAATGCACTCTGGGCACGGCCAAAGGAAGCTCTGGCGGGAATTGTGATTGTTCTGATGGGAGTTCCGTTTTACTTCTATTGGCGAAGGGAAAAGCGGGCGAAAGAAGCGATGGCTAACGGCCAGTCTGCATTCAGCCGCTGACGAAAGTGTCCTTTTCATACCTGAAGCATCCAATTAAAATAGAAACAGCCATGAGCGATCATCTTGTAAATCCAGACGTTGAACGGGAAATGCTGACCAAGCGCTATGAAAACGCAGCCGGCAACACGGCAGTGGAAAGTGCGCGCCACATGCGGGAAGTTCTCTTTGGCAACGACCAGCCGCAGGGCGTGGTGCTGACCACCCTGGACAACGTGGTGAACTGGATGCGCAAAAGCTCTATCTGGCCCATGACATTCGGCCTTGCCTGTTGCGCCATCGAGATGATGGCCATGGGCGCATCGCGGTTCGATATCGCCCGGTTCGGGGCGGAAGTTTTCCGTCCATCACCCCGGCAATCTGACCTGATGATCATTGCCGGCCGGGTATCGCAGAAAATGGCGCCGGTGATCCGTCAGCTCTGGGAGCAGATGCCCGAACCCAAGTGGGTCATCTCCATGGGCGCCTGCGCCACCTCAGGCGGCGTGTTTAACAATTACGCACTGGTTCAGGGTGTGAATCAGGTGATTCCCGTGGATGTCTATGTTCCCGGATGCCCGCCTCGTCCGGAGCAATTGATTTATGCCATCACGCTGCTGCAGGAAAAGATCCAGAAGGAACGTGGATCATTCAAGCGGGCACTAAATCTGGCATAAAGCCGCTTTTAGCTCTTAGCCGTTAGCCCTTAGCTTTTCCATACCCGGTAATGCCATGCTGCGCCTAACACAGGATGCCAAAGGTGCATGATGATTCTCGTTTCCATCAGTGCTGATCTGAAACGCGTTCTTCCCGATCTTGCGCTTGGATGTGTCAGCGCTCACGTCAAGGTCGAGGGGCACAGCGAATCCTTGTGGCACGATATTGACCGGCACCTGGGGCATTTGAAAGCGACCCATCAGCCCGACCAGATCAACTCCATTCCTACCATTGCAGCCATGCGCCGCGCTTACAAGAATCTCGGCAAGGATCCGTCACGATACCGTGGGTCGGCCGAAGCTTTGTTGCGCAGGGTGCTTTCCGGGAAAGGTCTTTATCAAATCAATACCGTTGTTGATATAAACAACCTGGTTTCTCTTGAAAGTTTTTTGCCCATGGGGTCCTACGATACTGCCAATCTGGAGCCTATTGAGTTGCGCATTGGTAACGTGGGTGAGATTTACAAAGGTATTGGGAAGGACGAGATCAATATTGAGAACCTGCCGGTTTTTGCCGACGCCCGGGGAGCTTTCGGCAGCCCGACCAGCGATTCAGAACGAGCCATGATTCGGCTGCAAACAGAACAACTGTTGATGGTGGTCTTTTCTTTCGCCGGGGCGGACGGATTGCCCCCGTGGATCAGCCGCGCGAGTGAACTGCTGAGAAAATACGCAGGGGCTGATCGAGTGGAAGAGGCAATTGTCACATGAGTGGCTGAGCTTCTTTTTGACCTGACATCACCGGGCACGAAGGCATTGATCCGGGCGGCTGATCAAACCTTCGTGCCCTTTGTGGTCTAGTAACTTGCAGGATCACGCGCAGGAAATTCCGTGTGCGATCATCGCCTCCCGGATGAAATTCCACACTTCATCACTAAACGGCTTCTGGAACGTTGCAGGCCAGTTGGACTGATCTGCATAGAGTTTGTTCAAGCCCTTCTGGATCTCGGGATCGCCTCCAGTAAAGCCGCGCGCCATGCCGGCCCAGCGCTCCGCAAGCTCACGTGCAGGTGCGCCGGCGGGGTCCTGTTTACCGCGGATGGCGTTTTCTACTTCCCTGATCAACTGGTTCCACTGCTGCGTGACCTGGGCCTGCATTTCCGGCGTGAAGCTTGCGGCTTTCTGCGCGATCTTTGCCTGGGCTTCATCGCTGTAGTACTTTTGCATCCACTCGTTCTTCGTTTCCATCTCCATCACCTCGATGATCTTTTTCAAGGCTGCCCAGTCCGGCCCGAGATCTGGACGAATCGAGCGCTCCGCCTCCTCAATGGCTCGCAGGGCGAGTTCGATCTGACGTCGTTTATCCGTCAGCAGGCGCCGTTGCAGGCTGAGGGTTGCTGGCAGGTCCAGATCATTGCCGTCCAGGACATCCTTGATTTGTTTGAGAGGCAAGCCGATGAATTTGAGGGTGGCGATCTGCTGCAGGCGAACCAGGTCACGCTCGCCGTACAGCCGGTAGCCGGCGCGATTTCGCTCGCTGGGCTTGAGAAGGCCAAGCCGGTCGTAATGGTGCAGGGTGCGGACTGTGACCCCGGCTTTTTCTGCAAATTCACTGACTTTAAACATCAATGCCATCTCTTGAGGACCATATTGAGGGCTGACGCAAGGGGAGGATCAAGCCTTTTCTTTTGTTCCTGGCGAAGCGAGGAATTGCTGTTCTTAACAGAATTCCCGGGTCGAAATTGCCGCGAAGCTAGCCCCTCGCTACTGCGCCCGTAGCACCCTCTCGCTTCGCTTCGGATGAAAAAACACCAAGGCAGCAGAACCGCCTTAATCCGCATCCCACTACCCTGAGCGGCAGGTCCCCTGAATGCACAAAGTTAAGTCTATTCTTTTCCTGATCATCCTGAGCTGCGCGGCCATGGGCTACGGAGCCAAGCTGCGCCAGGTAGCCGTTGTCGACCTGCCTGGCGAGCCGGGCTTCAATGAAGTGGCCATGGCCGCCGGCAACGTAGTGATCAGCCGCCCGGCCACCAACACGATTGAAATCTTCAGTCCGGTCAAACGCCGCGTGGTGGCGCGTATCTCGCAAGTGGAAGGTCCGCGGGGCATTGCTGTGGATGATCAGGGGGCCAGGGTTTACGTGGCTCTTTCCGGCAGCGATAGCGTTGCGGTGATCAACAGCCACAACTGGCAGGTGGAGAAGCTTATTCCGGTACAGCAGCGCCCGGAAAAGCTTCTATGGGTTCCGGAAACGAAGACCCTTTATGTGACCAGCACTCTCAACCGCAGCGTGAGCACTGTAGATCCTCTGGTTGGCCGAGAAAACAAACTGCTTGCAATGAATGCGCTGCCGCAAGACATAGTTTATGACACTGGCCGCCGTGAACTCTTTGTGAGCCTGCAGGACGCTCGCCAGATTGCAGTGATTGATGCCAACAACCAGATTGTTAACCGGTTCAACCTGACCGCGTCTGAGCCCACCAGCATGGCGCTGGATAGCACCAGAAAGCGTCTCTATGTGGCGGTTCGTTATGCCGTGCTGGCGTTGAATCTGGACAACGGCGCTGAAATGTTTCGTTTTCCCGCACCCGGTGGAACTGATGCCTTGGTGCTCGACCCCAGTGGCAACCTGCTCTATGCCGCCGGTGGCGACGGCTCCGTGCTGGCGATAGATCTGGTCCGCAATATGGTGGACCACGAATTGCCTACAGATGTAAAGGGCTTCAGCATAGTCTACGATCCCCAGCACCGGATGTTGTTCATGCCGGGCGCCAGGGAAGGCCGCTCGAAGATGGTCATCCTCAGTCCCATCTCCATGAGCAATGACCAGATGCGTCCGCAGACGGCAGAGAATCCGCCCGGTGGACCCGTAACCGCAATGCGTAAGTAAGGTGCGGAAGTAAACAGGAAGTGGAGAAACAAGCCTGCCCTCTTAGCCTCTACTTCAGAAGAGCTTCTACCGCAGCATAAGCTTCAGTGAGCGCAGCATCCAGGTGCTCGGGGTGTTTTCCGCCGGCTTCAGCCATATCGGGCCGGCCACCACCTGATCCGCCCACTTTTTCTGCGACCGCCTTGATGATTTTCCCCGCTTGCACGCGGCTGGTGAGATCTGCCGTCACGCCCACCGTAAGAGCGACCTTGCCGTCTTCGTTTTGAGCCGAGCCCAGCACCACCACACCGGAACCTAGCTTGTTGCGCAAATTGTCGACAAGAGTGCGCATTTGCCCGCGTTCAAGGTTGTCAACGCGATGGGATAAGACTTTTACTCCACGTATTTCTCTGACCTTATCATCCACGGACGCTACTGTGGATGCGGCAGATTTCATTCGTAACTGCTCCAGCTCTTTCTGCAGCTTGCGAATCTCAGCTTCTTTCTTCTCCAGCTCCGTCCTGAGCGCTTCTGCCGGTGATACCGTCTGCTGCCCGCGTGAAACAAACGACGACACAACACCCTCAAGCTGGTGGTCTTTGCGGAAATGGTCGAGTGAAATCTCGCCAGTGATTGCCTCCACGCGGCGTACGCCGGAAGAAACGCTTTCCTCGCGCAGGATTTTGATCAACCCGATCTCACCGGTTGCGCCAGTGTGCGTGCCTCCGCAGAGCTCCGTAGAAAAATCGCCGATCTTTATGACCCGCACACGCTCGCCGTACTTCTCCCCGAACAGGGCCATGGCCTTGTACTCGCTGATGGCCACCTCGATTGGGACGTCTTCAATGGTTTCAACTTTCGTATTGCGCAGGACCTGTTTGTTGACCAGGTCTTCAATGTCCTGCAATTCTTCGTCGGCAACGCCGGTGAAGTGGGAGAAGTCGAAGCGCAGATGCCCTGGATCCACCAGCGAGCCAGCCTGCTTCACGTGCTTGCCCAATACTTCCCGTAGCCCGGCATGCAGAAGATGTGTGGCTGTGTGGTTACGCATGGTGGACTCGCGGACTTCCGCATGCACCACCGCATCCACCTTCATCCCAACACGGATCGGCTGACGCGCCTTCACTTTGTGTGCGCGAACGCCCTGAACCGGCATGTAACAGCCGTTTACGTCCGCCAGCAGCGTTGTGCGTTGCTCGTCATAAAAGACGCCAATATCGCCCACCTGCCCGCCCGAGTCAGCATAAAAAGGTGTGTGGTCCAGAACGACTTCGCCCTCTTCGCCCGCGTTCAGCACTTTTACGCCCTGGCCATCTTTGACCAGCGCAAGGACTTCACAATCCTCTGACTCGGTCTTGCGATAGCCTTCAAAAATCGTCTTGGTCAGATCGCGATAGACAGGGGACGCCGTCTGTTTGGCTCCGCCTTTCCACGAAGCCCGCGCACGTTCGCGCTGGGCTTCCATGGCCCGCTCAAAACCTTCCACATCCAGAGCAATGCCCGCATCACGGCACGTATCCATGATGAAGTCGAAGGGCAGTCCAAACGTGTCATACAGCTTGAACGCGTGGTCACCGCGATAGCGCATGCCGCGTTCAACCTGGTATCGGTGCTGCGCTACCTGTGCCCGGCCTACACCAGAGTCGGTAAGCTGCTCTTGCGCGGTGACGATGCGCTGCGCGTCTGCCATCTCACGGCGCACTGCCTGAAGATCAGCCTCCAGCCGTGCCAGTCCAGCATCCAGCGTGTGGGCGAAGCGGCGCTCTTCTTCATGGATCACTTTGGCGACGCGATCCGCCGTTTCCTGCAGCTCGGGATAGGCGTTCTGCATCAGGTCGCGGACGGCAAACACCATTTCGTGCATGAATGGCTTATTCGCACCGAGCAGGCGCCCGTGGCGAATCCCGCGCCGCAGGATTTTACGCAGCACGTAGCCACGACCTTCATTGGCCGGGAGCACGCCATCAGAGATCAGAAACGTAGTTGCGCGTGCGTGATCGGCGATCACCCGCAATGACGCTGCTGATTTTGAACCTCTTTCTGCCGCCAGCTCTCTTCCCAGGTCGACTCCGGTGACTTTGGCCGCTGCCCGGATCAGCGGTGTGAACAGGTCGGTTTCGTAATTGGATAGCTTCCCCTGCAAAACGGCGGAAACACGCTCCAGCCCCATTCCAGTGTCGGTGGAAGGTTTGGGAAGCGGATTCAGGGTGCCGCCCGAATCACGATCAAATTGCATGAAAACCAGGTTCCAGATCTCAACGTAACGTCCGCACTCGCAAGGAAACTTGCAGTCAGCGTGGCCTTCATCCGAGGCTGCCGGCCCCATGTCATAGTGGATTTCGCTGCACGGGCCGCAAGGTCCGGTATCGCCCATGGACCAGAAGTTGTCCTTCATGCCCATGGCAAAGATGCGCTCCCTGGGAACACCTACCTCCAGCCAGAATTTTTCCGCGTCATCGTCTCGCGCTACCTGCTGCTCGCCTTTGAAAATAGTGCAGTAAAGGCGGTCTTTGGGAATTCCGTACCAGTCTGGCGACGTAACCAACTCCCAGGCGTAAGCAATGGCGTCGCGTTTGAAGTAGTCGCCGAAACTGAAATTGCCCAGCATCTCAAAGAAGGTATGGTGACGTTTGGTGAAGCCCACGTTCTCCAGGTCATTGTGCTTGCCCCCGGCACGCACACACTTTTGTGAGGTAGTAGCGCGCGTGTAGTCACGCTTTTCCAGGCCAAGGAACACGTCCTTGAACTGGTTCATCCCGGCATTGGTAAAGAGCAGGGTAGGATCATTCGAGGGCACCAGCGACGATGAGTGCACGCGTTTGTGGCCTTTGCTTTCAAAAAAGCGCAGGAATTGTTCGCGAATCTCTGAGCCTGTGGGCATTGTGTCTTAATTTTAGCAGTGATCAACGTAAGGCGAGTCTGCTCAGCCCGAGCAGTATCTTAATGATGAGAATTGCCAAGACTGCCAAAATTGCCAAAATTGAAATGAAATCCACTCTGGAAGGAAACGTTAGCGGCGAGGCCGGCTTGCGCGCCGAGCGCCTATTGCAAGCGCCTAATCACGCTTTGCTGAACACGACTGGTTGGCGGTTTGGAGCGCAGCGACAGAAAAAATCCCCGGACAGTTGCGAGTGCCGTCCGGGGAACCTCTGGAGGGAGCAATGAAGGAGGTCTACTGCTATTGCTGTTGTTGCGTTTGCTGCTGTTGTGAATGTTTTTGCATGCGTTCCTGCATGCGTTGCTCGCGTTGCTGCATCAATTGCTGAGCTTTCTGGCGCTGCTCCGGTGTGAGCACGGCATAAATCTGCGATTTGCTGCGCTCCTGTTCCACGATCAAATCGCTCATGATCTGGCTTTGCTTGTTGGCGAAAGCGCGGGCCTGGTTCTCATCAAAATTGCCCGTGATATTTGCGCTTTCCGCCTGCCGGTTTTGCCGCATCTGCTGCATCAGAGGTTGTACCTTGCTTTTTTGCGCCTGCATGATGCTCTTGATCTGGGTCTGTTGATCCGTGGTCAGGTTCAGCTCTTTCGTCATGTGCTGAAGCATCCAACCATCGTGGTGCCTGAATCCCCGGTGGAAATTTTGGCCCGGTCCCTGGGCCAGCAGAGTGCCCGCCATGCCGGCGGCCACAACCAGTATGATTGCGGATACGCCGAGGAAAAATTTCTTCTTCATCATCGAACTCCTTTTAAAATTCCGAGCGGCAGCCGCGCCCCCGTAGCAATCAGGTCAGGTCTGCCATTAGTATTAACCCTGGCTTTGGGACGGGAAGGTTAGGAGTTGTTAAATCCCAGGGCCGGAACCTTGACAGTTCTTAACTAACCCACGATGTTTGAAGGGTTTATGGTGACATCATGGTCTCAGTGCTGCTCATTGATGACGACGCGGAATTAAGCAAGTTGCTCGAAGAGTATCTGCAGAGCGAGCAGCTTCACCTGGATGCAGCTCACGATGGTCCGGGCGGCCTGCAAAAAGCGCTTGCCAACCAGTACGCTGTAGTGATTCTGGATGTGATGTTGCCTGGCATGAGCGGGCTGGATGTGCTCAAGCAATTGCGGCAGAAAAGCTCTGTGCCCGTGCTTATGCTGACAGCGCGCGGCAGCGAACTTGACCGCATTCTGGGCCTTGAACTCGGGGCTGACGATTATCTTCCCAAGCCATTCAATCCCCGGGAACTGGTGGCGCGCCTGCGCGCAATTCTACGCCGTACTTCCAGCGTGGCATCAGGATCGCCGGCGCAACCTGTGCACGTGGCGGATGTGGAACTGCATCCGGAGTCGCGCAGCGTGAACTGCAGTGGCCGGCCTGTTACCCTGACCGGAGCAGAGTTTGACCTCTTGTATACGTTCCTGCGTAATCCGGGGAAAATCATCAGCCGTGAGGACCTGACGCAGGCTGCGCTGGGACGGCCTATGTCTCCCATGGACCGCAGCATTGATGTGCATGTAAGCAATCTTCGGCGCAAGCTGGGTTCCTATAATGGGGACCAGGAGCGCATCAAAGCCATTCGCGGCAGCGGATATGTATATCTGCTGCCAGGAGAGCAGCAGTGAAACCCCGCAGCATGTTCGGCTTCCGCAGCCTGTTTTTCAAAATTTTCATCTCATTCTGGCTCACCATGGCGCTGATCATCGGCGCGCTGAACCTCATGTTTCGGCTTTCCAATATGGAGTCTCTTCCGGAACGAGCCACCAAGGGAGCTTTTGGTGAGGCGCTTACCCTTTATGCCGAGCAGGCTGCGCGTGTCTACGAGCGCGAAGGCGCCAAAGGGCTTTCTGACCTTGCGCGCAGATCGGCGCGGGAATCCACCAGTGAGATTTACCTCTTCGATGCAAACGGCAATGCGCTTGGTTCGCAACCGCCTGAGAACGTGCGCGAAGTGGTGCTGAATGTCGTAAAGAATGGCGCTCCCGAGCGTCCACCGCTGCCGCTATTCGTCCCCGGCGTGGCACGCTCTGTCTGGGCGCGTCCTGTGACCTCGCCTGACGGCACTCGCTATATTTTTGCGGCCCGCTTCAGCCGGCCCGGCAGTCCACCGCCTTTTCTTAGTGCGCAACGGATTGCGGTGGCAATTCTCATCGTGGGTCTGGTCTGTTATCTGTTGGGGCTTTATCTGACATCGCCGCTCAAAAAGCTGCAATCCACCGTGAAATCATTTGCTGAAGGCAATTTGAATGTGCGCGTGTCACCGGAACTGGGCAATCGCGGCGATGAATTGGCTGATCTGGGCCGCGAGTTTGATCACATGGCGGAGCGCATTGAAGCGCTGATTTCCTCACAAAAACGGCTGCTGGCTGATATCTCTCACGAGTTGCGATCGCCACTGGCTCGTCTGAGCGTTGCTCTTGAGCTGGCCCGTAAGAACGTTGTGGATGGGCGTCCCGCGCCGGCTCTGGATCGCATTGAGCAGGAGTCTGACCGGATGAACCAGCTGGTGGGACAGTTGTTGACTCTTACCCGCCTGGAAAGCGGAGCGGAACGCGTGCCGCCAGAGACAGTGGCCCTGGAAGACCTGCTTCAGCAGGTGATTGATGATGCCGATTTTGAGGCCAAATCTCTGGGTAAACGCGTGCACGCAATTCACATGGACCAGTGCCGTGTGAAAGGCTCATCCGAGCTTCTGCGCAGCGCCGTGGAAAACGTGATTCGAAACGCCATTCGTTATACAGAGGAAGGCACCGCTGTTGAGGTCTCATTGAATTGGCGCCTCGATACTGCCGTGCTTACGGTTCGTGATTACGGTCCGGGGGTTCCAGAGGAAGAACTTAAGCACATCTTTGAGCCTTTTTACCGGGTCAGCGAGGCGCGTGAGCGCGCAAGTGGCGGTGTGGGTCTGGGTCTCTCAATCGCCGACCGGACCATTAAGCTGCATGGTGGCGCTGTTCGCGCGGAGAATGTCGGCCACGGGTTGCTGATCACCATCGATCTTCCGCTCGCTCCCAGTTCTGCCGTGCCGGAACCCGCGACCGAGCAGCAGCCAATTACTAAGAGCAGTTAGCAATCAGCAGTTGGCAATAAGCCAGAGCAGACTGTCGGGTAATAAGATGTTTCGTTCTTGTCTTCTCTGGCGGTCGAGTGCAAACAAGCAGAGCTGTTTTTACGCCACCTTCTCGCCTTCAGCTTTGGCTTCGGGATGGCCTCGTTTGGCGGCGGCATTTTCAATCTCAGAATTGATCTCACCGCCGATCAAAATTGCCAGGCCGGTAATGAACAGCCAGTAGAGAAGGATAATGACCGCGCCGAGCGAACCGTAGGTCTTGCTGTACGAATTGGAAAAGTGAAGATAGACGCGGAAGAGAACTGAAACGCCAATCCATGACAGCACTCCGAACAAAGATCCTGGGGTGATCCATGACCATTGCTGTTCCGTGTCCGGGCAGAAGTAGTACATCAAAGCGAACGCCCATACGATAAAGAATATGGCCAGCGGCCATTGCAGTACGCGCCATCCCAGCACAGTGATGTCGCTGAGTCCGGTGTGTGAACCTACGAACTGCGCAATGCTCCCGCCGTAGAGGACAATCACCAGGGCAACAATTGTGAGCGCGGCAATGGCGATGGTCAGGAGAATCGAAATGAGCTTTTGCTTCCAATAAGGCCGGGTATCTTTCACGTGATAGCAGCGGTTCAAAGCGTCCATGATGGAACTGAGCCCGCCGGAGCCCGACCAAAGAGCCAGCACAAGGCCGGTTGCCAGTTTGAAGCCACTGGCATTGCGCGCGATTTCATGCAGCGTCCTCTCCAGCAATGTAAATGCATCCGGCGGCAAAACACGGCCGGCATAGTTGAAGAGGCTGGTTTCGAGGTCATGACTCTGGGCGAAAAAGCCCAGCATGGTTAGAACAAAGAACAGCATTGGAACTAGAGCAGCAACAAAATAAAAGGAGAGCGCAGCAGAGCGGGTAAGGACCTCATCCTCCCAGATCTCTTCATAAACTCTTTTGCTGAGCTTCCAGGGCGTGAGGCCGCCCAGTTTCCAGGGCGAGGCGTTCTTCTTTGCACGTTCCTGAACTCGAGGATCCTGAGGCTTGCTGTGGAATTTGTACAGACGCATTCTGTCCCCACTACGGAGTCGTTCGGCCTTGTTATTGCTTGGATGAGGGGATGCGAAAGATGGAAACTGCTGGACTGAGTTGCAGAAGATTTGACACCCTGAGGAGAACTGACGAACTCAGGCAACGGGTTTACGGCACGAGTTCTGACGATGGTCGTGAGGTCTGAGCCAACTTCAAAATACCGGGCCGCTCATCCGCTTCCTTATATCCGTTCGCTCCCATCAGGGTGAGAGAGAAAAGAATGAATACTGATATGACGAAGCGAAAAGCCCAGTGGTAGCAAAACTTTTGTAAAGATTCGTTGAAACCTGCAGACCTATAAGGTTCAGCTTCGTATGTTCACGCGATGACCAAAAAAACTTAACAACGTCAAAAAATAAAGAGATCTCAAGGCTGGTTTGAGGAGAAGGTCATGGATGCGAAGTGGAATAAGGTCGTCGACAATGCTGCAGTGCGTATTGCAGCGATGCTTGCATTTTTTGGAGTTTGGCTGGCGATCAGCTACGGCTTGCTGGCTGTATAAACAGTCAGGCCAGTGAAAGGCGCAACTGATCAGAAAACGCGTGTAACCAACTCTCAGGCTTGAACGACCAGTCTTTCTCTGGTTCGGCCCGAGCCGTAGCGGGTGTCAACGTATTCGTCCAGAATCTGGATAAACTCAGCGACAATTCTGTCGCCTTTCAGCGTCGTCATAAGCCTGCCATCAACGAATACTGGAGCTTTGGGTTCTTCAAAAGTGCCGGGCAGAGAAATGCCGATGTTGGCGTGTTTCGACTCGCCCGGTCCGTTGACCACACAGCCCATCACGGCGAGCTTCAGCTCTTCCACGCCAGGATACTTTTCCTTCCAGAGGGGCATGTTTTCGCGCAGGTAGCTCTGGATCTGCTCCGCCATTTCCTGGAAGAACGTGCTGGTAGTGCGGCCACATCCAGGACAGGCCGTGACTTGCGGAGTGAAACTGCGAATTCCCAGCGACTGAAGAATTTGCTGGGCGACAATTACTTCTTCGGCGCGATTTCCGTTGGGTGCGGGCGTGAGTGAAACACGTATCGTGTCGCCGATGCCTTCCTGCAGCAGAACAGCCAGGCCAGCTGTACTGCTGACAATACCTTTGGCGCCCATACCGGCTTCGGTGAGACCGAGGTGCAACGGATAATCACAACGCCCAGCCAGGTTGCGGTATACGTCAACTAAATCCTGAACCCCACTGACCTTGGCGCTGAGCAGAATGTAATTGTGCGGCAGGCCGGTGTCTTCGGCGATCTGAGCGGAACGCAGAGCGCTCACCACCATGGCTTCCATGGTCACATCGCGAGCGTCTTTGGGCTCGGCCAGACGTGAGTTTTCATCCATCATGCGGGTGAGCAGTTGCTGATCCAGCGAGCCCCAATTCACGCCGATGCGCACAGGTTTGTCATTCTTGATAGCTACTTCCACCATGGCGCGGAAGTTGTTGTCGTCCTTGCGTCCGACGCTTACGTTTCCGGGGTTGATTCGATATTTGGCCAGCGCCTGCGCGCATTCCGGATATTTGGTGAGCAGAAGGTGCCCGTTGTAGTGGAAGTCGCCGATGATGGGAACGCGGACGTTCTGTTTGGCCAGACCTTCCACAATCGCCGGGACGGCCTTGGCTGCGGCATCGTTGTTCACCGTTACGCGAACCAACTCGGAGCCCGCCCGAGCCAACTGAGCCACTTGCTGGACGGTGCCAGGAACATCGGCCGTGTCAGTGTTTGTCATGGACTGCACGACCACAGGCACATCGCCGCCCACGCGGACGCCGCCAATGTTGGCCGCCACACTCTTTCTGCGCTGGATGATAGCCATTCTCTTTAGTTTAACCGATTTGACGCGCTGCTCGCCTTTCTGGTGATGGCACGAAAGTCAGAGAAATCAGGGCTTTGCGGATAGTGTCGGTCCCGTCGTGGGCAGACGGCAGCTCGCAACCAGTTTGGGAATCAATGGGTTATTGTCATCGGCGAGACGAATTGTGTTCCTGCATCGATTCGTTTTGCCGAAGTAAAAAGCCTTGCGCGGTAGAGTGACCGTTATCACATTCAGCTCACAAAACCCAAGTTATCTTTTATGGCGAACCGACTTTCAGCGGTCCAGGGGACTAGTCGATTCGGGAAGTTTGATAGCGATCACATCGCTTGCATTACCTGGGTCCAAAGAGGACCGGCGCCACGGTCCGGTGTAAATCGCAGATGCGTCGTCAAAAACATGTTCTGTGGGTAAAAAAGCAGTGTCTTACCTATCAGAGCATCTACAAACAGGCACTAAGTAAGTAAAGGATGTTCAGATTTCGACGGACGAGTTTGGCCCCGGCAGGACCAACGCACCACGGCAAGTTATCACGCTCCGCCGCAAAGCACTCTGGGTCCAGGGACAACACTTCCAAGAAAAATCAAATTACGTCCCCCCACGCGAAGGAGATTTGAAAGACATGCGCACTGAAAACTTGAAATCGTTTGCTCACACGGTCACAAAGACCGTTTTTGCCCTTGTTCTGATTGCTGGAGTCCTGTTCGCCGCCGGTTGCGGTGGAGGCGGTTCCAGCGTGAATCCTGGCCCAACGCCCGCACCCGGCAGCAGCGCCGCCAACACGCAGGTCAGGTTTGGGGATGCGCCCGCTGACAGCGTGATCTCATTTGAAGTCAGCGTTTCAGCTTTGAGCCTCACACCCAGCGGCGGTGGAGCAAATGTGACCGTAACCATCCCGGCGAACAACCGCATTGAACTCACGCACCAGTCAGGAAAATTTGAGCCGTTTGTAATCGGAAATCTGCCGCAGGGTACGTTCTCCGCTGTGAATCTCACCCTTGTGAATTCAGAGCTTACGTTCCTGAACAGCAGCGGAACCCCGGTCCACATCAATGGCCCGGCCAGCTCTTCTATTTCAGTTCCCTTGAATCCCGCGATCACGGTGGGAAGTTCCCCACTGGTGCTCAACATTGATGTGAATGTGGCCAACTCCATCACTCTGGCAGGCAGCGTAGTAAACGGAATCAGTTTTGGTCCCACCTCATTCAACATCACGGCCAAAGCACCTGGCGCCCAGGCTGGCCAACAGGACGATGATGGCGAAATTGAAGATGTTCAGGGCACAGTCACGGCCGTGAATGGCAGCAGCTTTGACCTGAAGATCGGCACCGGTTCCACTCTCACGTTCGCAACTGACAGCACCACTGAATTCAAAGATGGCGTTACTGGCGTAGCCGCGCTGTTGAATCAGATTGTAACTGTGGAAGGATTCACGAAAGCTGACGGCAGCCTGTTCGCGAAAGAAGTGGAAGGTCTGGAAAACCAGGCTGGCGGCGAAGTTGAAGGCATGATCACGGCCATCAGCGGCACGACTCTGACGATCAATGCTCAGGACGGAATCGGCAACGGCATGGATGACTCGAAAGTGGGAGCCACGTTCACGGTGAACATTGCCGGCCTGGGCGCCAGCAAGTTCCGTGTAAAAGGCGGCGACGGGTTCGGCGGCAGCGTTCCGAGCACGTTAACCTTCAACGCGACCACCATCCATGAAGGTCAGCGGATTGAGGTTGATACTGATGCTCCGGTGCCCGCAGAGAACGGAGCCATTACTCCGGACAAGATCAATCTGCAGCAGCAGGGGATTGCCGGAACTGTGGCCAACGCTTCAGGCGCCACATTTGACCTCAACCTGGCGGCTGACTCGGCGCTGGCGGTGATCTCAGGCCAGACCGTGGTACACGTGACCACGGTTTCGGGCACCGACATACGTACGACGGTTTCCAACGGCGCAAATGTGCGGGTCCGCGGACTGTTGTTCTGGACCGGAACTTCGTGGCAGATGATCGCCCGGCGCATCCGCTAAGTTTAGTCCTTGTTCATCCTCACCCGGCTGCAGCTCACAATGCTGCAGCCGGTTTTTTCTTGCCGAGCAGAGAAGCTGTTCAGTGCTGGTAAGGATTCTTATTGCGCAGAACGCGAGGCTGCCGCGAAATGTGACGGTGAAGGAATCGGTAAACCCACTCACCGGAAGGTAAGAACGCGAGAGCTGCAAGAACAGCTCCGATCAAGACCACGGAGATGGGAAATACCGGCTGATTGTGATAATTCAGGTATGGGAATACGCCGTATTGGGAGTGCTTTTGCACTCCGTAAAAGCAGAGAAGGAATCCGGACAATAACAATTCGACGCGGTGTTTTAATTTCATACGATAGCGCCCAAGTCTAGCAAAGGCATCTCCCCCGGCACTGCCGCAATCTTACCCTTGTTGCTGATTTTTCCTGGGAGAGGCACTCATGGCACATTTTGCAAAAGACCTGGAAGATCTTCGCCACCGCGCGGAAGAAAAAATGGAAGAAGGCGCGGTCACGCAAAGCTACAAAGGGGACGTCAAAAAAGCCATTGAAATTCTGAACGAAGCGCTGGCGACTGAGATTGTCTGCGTGCTTCGCTACATGCACCACTATTTCATGGCGACCGGAGTCCACGGCAAGGGCGTTTCTGACGAGTTCAAAGAGCATGCCGATGCTGAGCGCGAACACGCTGATATGCTGGCGGAAAGAATCCAGCAATTAGGCGGCAAGCCAGATTTCAATCCCAAAAACCTGGTCGAGCGTTCAGTAACGCAATATGTGGAAGGCGAGACCCTGGCCGACATGATCCGTGAAGACCTGATTGCCGAACGTATCGTGATTGAGGTTTATCAGGGCATGATCCGCTATTTCGCTAACGATGATCCGACGACGCGTGTAATCCTTGAGAAACTTCTGCATGACGAAGAAGAGCATGCTGACGATCTTGCCGATCTGCTTTACATTGTGAATCCTGAAACGGCGCAAACTGAGGGGCAGGACCCGGGCACGGAGCCGTTGCGCATGCATCGGGATCGTCAGGACCAGACCGATGGCGCAGCGGGCGGTCAGAGCAGGCAGCGCAGCATGCAGGAGATCGCCCAGAGCAGGGATCAGGCAGTGGAGAGAAGCAATGCTCGTTTGTCCAGCCAGGGCGGCGGGGACGAGCGAGAGCTGAAAGAAGCGCAAGGGCGGACGACGCCTCCGCAACCCAGCGGGGAAGAGGTATTTGAAAGCCACAAACGCGATCGTGACCGGATCCTCAACGAATTGCGCTGGATGGGAAAGGGCAAAAAGAAGAAAAAGCCGGCAGCGTAGGAAAACAGCAATTCGCAATAGCACTTAGTAATTAGCCCAGCTAAAGCCGAGTGAAACATTTCCGTTATCAACCGCGCTCCAGATGGGCTGATTGCTATTCGCTAATTGCTGATTGCTACTGGCTTATTCCCAACTGAGTCAGCATGAATGCGTAGTCAAACGCTACTTCCTTGAAGCGATCATAACGTCCCGAAGAACCGCCGTGACCGGCAGCCATGTTGGTCTTCAGCAGAAGGACGTGTTTGTCCTGCTTGAGCGTTCGCAGTTTGGCCACGTACTTGGCCGGCTCCCAATACATAACCTGGCTGTCATTGAAAGATGTTTTGACCAGCATCGCCGGATATGCGCCTTTCTTCAGGTTGTCATACGGCGAATATTTCATCATGTAGTCAAACGCGGGCTTCTCGTTGGGATTGCCCCATTCTTCATATTCGGGCACGGTAAGCGGCAGTGACGCATCAAGCATGGTGTTCATCACGTCAACAAACGGGACGTGGGAAACAACCACTTTGAACAGGTCCGGACGCAAATTGGTGACAGCACCCATCAAGAGGCCGCCGGCAGAGCCGCCTTCAATCACAATTTTGTCGCGTGCCCCGTATTTTTGTGACACCAGGAATTCGGTGCAGGTGATGAAATCAGTGAAGGTGTTCATCTTGTTCATCATCCGGCCGGCATCGTGCCAGGGTTTACCCATGTCGCCGCCGCCGCGAATGTGGGCATAGGCCATGACCACTCCACGGTCGAGCAGGGAAAGTCGCGCGGCGTTAAAGATAATGGGCAAACTGAAGCCGTAAGAGCCATAGGCATAGACGTACAGCGGATTCGAACCATCAGGCTTCTTGAGGTCCTTGCGATAAATGATTGAAATCGGGACCTTCACTCCATCTTTCGCTATTGCCCAGATTCGCTCCGATGCGTATCTGGCGGGATCGTAGCCGCCGGGAACCTCCATTTGCTTGAGGAGAACGGAAGTATGCTTCTCCACGTCATAGTCAAAGGCAGAAGGCGGAGTCACCAGAGATTGGTACTGGTAACGGAAAAGTTTTGTGTTGTAGACGTGATTGCTGCCGACAAGCGCGGTGTAAACCGGCTCCGGGAAGGCGATGCGCTTCTTGTTCCCGGTGGCGAAGTCAACCACGGTCAATTCCGTGAGGCCATTTTCCCGTTCGGCAAGGACATAGAAATCCGCAAAAGCTTCCACCGCGTTCAGCATTACATCAGGACGATGAGGAACAATTTCTTTCCAATTCTCTTTAGACGGCGAAAAGACAGGCGCAGAGACCAGGCGGAAATTGCGGCCTTGATCGTTGGTTCGAATCAGGAACTGGTCGCCGTGATTCTCCACGTAATACTCAATGTTGTGCTGCCGGGGAGCAACCAGCTTCCATTCACCTGTGGGGGTGGAAGCATCAAGGAAGCGAGCTTCAGAGGTGGTATGGCTGCTGATCTCAAGAACCAGGTATTTTCCGCTACGCGACTTTTGCACGCCGATGTTGAAGTGCTCGTCGGGCTCCTCAAAAACCAGAACATCTTTGCCTGGATCGCTGCCAATCTGGTGACGGTAAAGCCGGTATTGCCGCTTGGTCCTGTCTTCTTCCACGGTATAGAAAAGAGACTGATTGTCATTGGCCCAGGCCACTGAGCCAACCTTCTCTGCGATGACGCCAGTGTCTTTTCCAGTGCGCAAGTCGCGGACGAAGAGCTGATATTGGCGGAAGCCGGTGTAATCGACTGAATAGGCCAGCAGGTTGCCATCGTCGCTGGGAAGATAGAGGCCAAGCCCCATGAACTTCTGTCCTTTGGCCAGTTCATTGCCGTCAATGGTCACGGTCTCCGGCGCCTGAAGGGTGCCTTTCTGGCGAAAATAGATCTGGTACTGCAGACCCTTCTCCCAGCGCGAGTTATAGAAGTAATCGCCTTCCTTGTAGGGAACATTTACATCCGTTTCCTTGATATGGCCGATCATTTCGTCAAAGAGTGTTTTTTGCAGAGCCTCAGTGGGCTTCATCACCGCATCAGCGTACGCGTTCTCTGCTTCGAGATACTGCGCTACCTCAGGATTGGGTTTATCGCGCAGCCAATGATAGTCATCAGCCAGAGTAGAGCCATTGATGTGGTTTTCTGTGTGGATCTTTTTGGCCACAGGCGGTGAGGGCAGAGAATTGGAAGCAGTCCCCGAAGCTGTTGCCGGGGTGGATTTATCGTCAGCATTCAAGATTGTGCTCATGACAAGAAAAAAGACAAACATTGATTTTTTCATAAATCCGCCTGTTGTGAGCTGGATGGAGCCGAAACGCAGGAATTATAGCAACGCGGGCGTCGAGGCTATTACCCCGGCTGCGAAAGGCGGAATTAGCGGGTGGGGTCGAGTGCCATTCCGGAAATGTTGACGCCGGAAAGGCCGGTGTTAGCGCCGGCAATGGAAGCGTCCGGCGCGGCGCCAATGTTCCCACGCAGGTTATTGGCGTTGTTATAGATGGAGATTTTTTGAGCGGTCTCGTCGGCAACAAAGAGCTCGCCGTTCGCGCTGGACGGAGCAAGGGCAAGCTGTGAGGGAACAGCAAAGCCGGTATTCCCGCCGGCAATAATGGTGTCTGGAAGTATGTTTCCGTTCGCTACCGTGGGACTCGAATAGATGGTGACGCTGGGGGTCGAGTTGATGTTGGTTCCCGCATTACTGACCACCAGACGACCTGTTCCGTCCAGAGCCAGGCCGTTGGGGCCGAAAAGCTGCGTACTACTGCCCTGAATCAAAGCGGTCGGCACGGCAGCGAACACCTGCAGGCTCGCCTGTCCGATGACGATCACCTGGTTGTCATTGGCGTCAGCAACATAAAGAGTGTCGTCGGAAGTATCGAGAAGAATTCCTGAGATGGCCCCTCCTGGGAGGAAGGTGCGTACAGGAGCAACATTCACATTGCCGGAAAAAGTGGACTGGCCACTAAAAACCCGAATGGTTGTACCGTCAGCAACGTAGAGCAAGTCATTTCCAGAATCGATAGCAACGTCTACCGGAGATGAAAGCCCGGTGGCACTTCCAGCGAGCACAGCTGAAGGCGCAATGTTACCGCTCGCGAGGGTCGAGGCGTTGTTGAAGACCAGGATGGAATCATTGCCGTTGTTCGCCACAAAAAGGCGGTCATTTGTGGTGTCAACATGCAGGAAACCAGGTCTCAAAAGCTGCGTGGAGGAACCGGTGATGGTTGCCGCAGGCTGGACATTACCATTCGCGCTCAGCGCCTGCGAGAAGCGCAGGATGGAATTGGGAGTGGCAACGTAAAGTTCGCCTCCGGATGTTGTTGGCGGAGGATTGTTGTTCCCGTTGCCGGTGACTCGCGGTGAAATCACGCATCCGGCGAGCATCATTAAGAACGGCAGAAACGCAATACGGAACACCCGCTCCGAAATGTACAAAGCACGATTCAAGTCGATCTTCAAGGTCAGCCTTCAGAGAAACTTCATATTTGATGTTACAGGAGCAGGAACGCTCCTCCCCGGCGCAGTTTGCGTAAAAACTTGTAATGCAGCAGTCATGAACTTACGGATTCTAGTGTCTCTTACCCGT
Source organism: Candidatus Angelobacter sp. (assembly GCA_035277785.1). Classification (GTDB taxonomy): domain Bacteria; phylum Acidobacteriota; class Terriglobia; order Terriglobales; family Acidobacteriaceae; genus Angelobacter. The sequence goes on from DATEJX010000307.1 coordinate 20,285, forward strand.
TTCGCCCTCTACTTTTGGACCATAAATACTGCTGATTACAACCGTACCTTTATCGGTTTCAAGCGTTGCTGTGACTCGTTTCGGCACCAGGAAGGGCGCCTTGTCTTGTGGCAAAGTGACTTCCTGAAATTCCAGCTCTGCATGGTAGCGTTCCAGGTTACACCGGCCGAAAGGCGCGAGATCTACTTGAGCAGGCAGCCCCAAGGCTTGAAAGGAGAACTGTTTAAAACGCAGATCCTTGTCCAACTGGAACTCGCTTTCCCCGCATGCATTGTCAGGAAAATACCATTTCGAGTTCTGATGGCTCATGCTCAATGTTGGACAGGCATTTACCGGCGCCATCTTAGCTTCAAGAAACTCCGAGCCGCTTGCGGCAGGCCCGAACGTGAGAGTGTACGCACCCGGGTCCGAATATAACCACAATCCAGGAATCATGCTCCATATCACGCTGTTTGCGGATGCCTTGCCTAATTTGGAGCCGCGAAGCACCTCCCACATGGACTCGCTTCCTCCCGTGATCGTGGCATTTGCGGTCCGGTTTTCACGGCTGTAACCGCGAAACAGATAGTTCCGGAAGATGATTTTCGGTTTGCTGGTCCGTCCGGAGGAAGAGACCACAGAAAATGTGGTGGTCTGAAGCATGGGAAATTCGGCGGTGTCTCTGAAGTACTTTTTCGCCGCGATAACCAGATCATCGAGAGTCAGTTTTACCGGTACACTTTCTGGCTGCTCAGGCCGAGGGCTGAACTGGGCGACGAGAGGAACATTTGCCAGAAGGACGACTGCCACAACCTGGAGTTTCTTGAGCATCGTGCAACCCTCGAAACATTTTGTTTTACCGCGTGAGGATATTACCTCAGGGAGTCGGATTCTGGCCTAATTCACCGGTAAATCAACAATTCTTAGCAAATTTCTCTTTCAATCTAATGCGCGACGGAATCGTTTTGGCTGGGAAAGATAACAGGCAAATATCCTGACGGCCCGCGGTTCTCGCGGGCCGTTCGTGTTTTACCCGCGGTTACGAAACTGAATAATTTTGCGGCGGTCGCGCTTGGTGGGCCGGCCCTCAGGAGCGGGGGAGAAGAGCCTGAGGGCCTTGCGCTCTTCAGCCATCTTCATCCGCAGCTCGCGGCTGGCATCAGTTTCACGGTAGAGGGTCTGTGCGACCGCCGCTGGACCGCGCACCACGCTCAGTTGCAAGACCTCGACTTCAAACTCATGCGCATCAGTCTTGATGTGGATCAGGTCGCCGATGCGAACCTCGCGCGCCGGCTTCGCCGGTTGTTTATTGCATTGGATTCTGCCCAGATCGCAAGCTCGTGCAGCCATGGCTCGCGTTTTAAAAAAGCGCGCCGCCCAGAGCCATTTGTCAACCCGAACGCCAGTCATGAGGCTGTTTACTCGTTTCCAGTCTGCTGACGAAAGCGTTCCAGCAGGCCGGAGATCTTCTCGCACATGGCAACAGGGCCTTCGACTTTACTAAGAAAGAGGTCAGCGCGCACCGAGTCAGGAGGCAGCTCATTCACTCCTGAGATGATGACGAAAGGAAGGTTGGGGTGCAGGGCTTTGACCTTCTGGGCAAGGTCCGTGCCGGTTCCACCGGGCATAAGCTGGTCAGAAAGCACCAGATCAACCGCGGTGCTTGAAAGTACGCGCAGGGCTTCCGCCGATGACGGGGCGGTGACTACGTTGAAGCCGGCTTTCTCCAGAACCAGCTTGCGCAGCATGAGGGCGTTGGGTTCATCATCGACGCATAGAATCGTGGATTTAGGCGGAACCAATCGCTTCCTGCACCTTTGGGTTCTCACCAACCTGTGTGGCCCTGAGACCGGGCAGAAACACGGAAAAGCAGGTAGTGTTGCGGCCGTTCATCCGCAGACTGCGAAAGCGAATTGCGCCTTCGTATTTCTGCACGATGCCCTTGCTTATCCAGAGACCAAGCCCGGTGCCCTTGGCTGATTTGGTGGTAAAGAACGGTTCGAAGAGACGCTTGGCGTCCTCCGGTTTAATTCCTGCACCAGTATCGCACACCGAAACGAGTACACCGAAGCGCCGCGATCCATTTCCGTTGGTATTGGCGACGCGCACGCGCAAGCGGCCGCCTTCCGGCATGGCCTGAATGGCATTGCCAATCAGATTCAGGAACACCTGCTTGAGCTCAGAGGGGAATCCCAGTATGGCGCCTTCCGTAAGATATTTCTTGTCGAGAGAGATTCCGTTCAGTCGCAGCAGGCGGGACTGCAATTCCAGCACATCATCCATGAGCCTGGACAGAGAAATCATTACTGCCTGTTGTGACTCACGATAGAAGCTGAGCGTCTGGCGAGTGATGTGGGCGACGCGCAGGAGTTCCTGCTCCGCCATGTTCGCCAGCATGCGCGCCTGCTGGTCCAGAGAATGATGGTCGCGCAACAGGTAGAAGGCGTTGGTGATGGCCTCCAGAGGATTATTGATCTCATGCGCGATAATGCCGGCCACGCGTCCCATGGCGGCGAGCCGCTCAGTCTTGCGTAAAGCTTCCTCGGCATGAAGCTGGGCAGTGATATCGCGATTGATCTCCAGCAGCACAGCGTTGGAACCGCTTTCCTCCAATTTCAGGGCCTGGCGGCTGGCAACAACGATTTCACGGCCATCTCTTGAGTACTGCACCAGATTGCCCTGCCAGCGACCCGATTGGGTGATGTTGTCCATAATCTGCTGGATCGGCATGGGATAGCTGGTCTGCAGCAACTCGTGAATGTTCTTGCCAATTACCTCATCCCGGTTCCAGCCGTAGAGAGTTTCCGCGCCGGTATTGAAGAACTTGAGATTGCCCTGGAGGTCTCGGACCATGATGGCCTCACTGGCCAGATCGAGCAGTTCAGCGCGCTCGCGCAACTCCTCCGTGCGCTCTAGAACCCTCTGTTCGAGGCTGCGATTCAAAGTTTCCAACTGGCGGGTTTTGCGGTGAAGTTCGGCAAAGACACTTACCTTGGCGCGCAGCACTTCCGGCACGACAGGAACGGAAATGTAATCCACGGCCCCGCGCTCGTAGCCTTTGAGCCTATCGAGGTCCGTGAGGTGAACGGCGGATATGAAAATAATGGCGGTCTTCTGGAACCGGGGGTGCTGGCGAATGATTTCCGCCATCTCAAACCCGTCCAATTCCGGCATGCTCACGTCCATAAGCACGACAGCGACGTCATTCTTGAGAAGGACTTCGAGCGCTTCGCGCCCTGATCCG
>DATEJX010000308.1:0-2767 GCA_035277785.1 Candidatus Angelobacter sp.
TTGTTGGCGGAGTCGCGGCTGACCTGCTGGAGACCAGGCGGAAAGCATTCCTAGGCACGATTTTAGCTGCAGGGTTTGTGCTTCGGATCGTTCTGGGGTTGTGGGCTCTTAAGACTTGGGTTCACAATCCTTAATGAATCCCGGGCAAAAGCAGAGTTATCATAAGTACAAGCGAGGGCTGGCAGGGCAGGTGAGGACTATGTCTCGATTGGCCGTGTTTTCGGTTTTTCTGCTGTTTGTAATTCAAGCGCAAGCCCAGTTATTCAGTCATGGTGTGCCTGCAGGCGCAACCTCGCCGGAGCCGGATGGCAGGCAGCACGGAATTCCCTCCAATGTGCAATCGCCTACGCCGATACCTCCGGGAGTGAACATTCCCGGCGTCAACGTTCCTGCTTTACGAAGATTCAACCCGCACGGCCCACTGCGCCACTTCGGTAGTCCGCGCGATCATCGCAAGGTAGTCGTCCCGGTTCCAGTGTTCTATCCCATTTACGGCTATGGCGAGCCCGGCTATCCAGCAGACCCGTTTGTTCAGTCCGCCGAGCAGCCCGCGAGTGATGCGTCATCTTCTTCCAGTTCTTCAGATGCGGCGGCCGCGCAAAACCAGGCTGACGTGGCCAGCAATGAAGACCTTTTGCGGCAGGCATATTTACAGGGCGCGCGGGATGCCCTGAAAGATACACTGCAAAAGGAGCGGGATAGTGGCCGCTACGGCGAGCACTATTTGGACTCCCGCGAGCAGGAGCGTGCGAGCACTTCCAAACCTGCGCCGAGCGCCGATGAAGCTCCGGCTCCAGCCGCAGCCCCCGTTAAGGAAGATAATGAGCCGGCGACGGTATTCATCTTCAAAGACGGCCACCAGATTGAAACCCGCAACTTCGCCATTATGGGAGAGACGCTCTACGATTTCTCCGGAACCGTACTGAAGAAAGTCCAATTGACTGACCTCGACAAGAGCGCAACCATCAAGGCGAACGACGATCGCGGAATCACGGTGAAGCTTCCGTGAGGAAATTTGGTAAATGGATAATTTGGTAAGTGGGTAATTTGCGGAGCTTGGGGCCACCGCTTTTCAATTCACAAGATTACCAAATTACTCAATCACCAAATTCTCGATTCGCTCTACTCTGTTGCGGCCGTCAAGGGTTCTGTCTACCTCCTGAATGTGTTATAATTTCTTGTATTCCTCTGGCTGATAAGCACCTGTAAATGCAAGCATTTAGAAGAAATTTCGGCGGCTCTGAGGGGTCCGTCACTGACGCTTGCGGTGTGCCTGTTTACGCGGTCTTTTGCGGTAAACCGAGAGTGAGAAGAAATATCTATGGCAGATGATCAGAATCCCCAACTTCCATTGAATCCTCCGGGTGGTGGCGACGGCGGTTTGCCTCCGGGAAGCCCCGGAGCTGCGAACGTGCAGCCCATCAACATTGAAGAGGAGATGCGACGTTCGTATCTCGACTATTCAATGTCAGTGATCATTGGGCGCGCGCTGCCTGATGTCCGTGATGGATTGAAGCCGGTGCACCGGCGTGTGCTTTACACCATGCAGGACATGGGACTGCACTACAACAAGAAGCACACGAAGTGCGCCAAGGTTGTGGGCCAGTGCATGGGCCAGTTCCATCCTCATGGCGATGCAGCGATCTATGACACGCTGGTCCGGCTGGCGCAACCATTTTCGTTGCGCTATCCGCTGGTGGACGGGCAGGGCAACTTTGGATCCGTGGACGATGATCCGCCAGCGGCAATGCGGTACACCGAGTGCCGCCTGATGCGCATTGCCGGCGCCCTGATGGAGGATATTGATAAAGAAACCGTAGACTTTGTTCCGAACTACGATGAGTCCACGGTTGAGCCCACGGTTCTGCCTACGCGCATTCCCAACCTGCTGGTGAATGGATCAGAGGGAATCGCCGTGGGCATGGCGACCAAGATCCCGCCGCACAACCTCACAGAAATTGTGGAAGCGGCGATCATGCTGGTGAACAATCCCGCCACAACTCTCAAGGAAATTCTAAAGGTGGTAAAGGGGCCCGACTTCCCCACGGGCGCCTACATTTACGGCCGAGGCGGAATTGAAGCTGCTTACACGAATGGCCGTGGCCGCTTCATGATGCGCGCCAAGGCCGGCATCGAGGACCTGACGCAGGGTCGCAAAGCAATTGTTGTCACGGAAATTCCTTATCAGGTAAACAAGGCGGCGCTGATTAAACGTATTGCGGCGCTGGTGAACGACAAGGTCCTGGACGACGTTTCCGACGTGCGCGATGAGTCGTCTGATCGCGATGGCATGCGTATTGTTGTGGAACTGAAGCGTGGTGCCGAGGCCCAGATCATTCTGAACCAGCTCTACAAACACACTGACATGCAAATGAGCTTCAGCATGATCTTTCTTGCCGTGGTCAACGGGCAACCGAAAGAGATGGGGCTGGTGCAGGCAATCCAGCACTTCATTGACCATCGCATTGACGTGGTGCGGCGGCGCACGGTGTACCTGTTAGCCAAAGCCCGCGAGCGCGAGCACATTTTGGAAGGCTACAAGATGGCGCTCGACAACCTGGACGCGGTAATCAAGCTGATCCGCGCCTCCGGTTCGCGCGCAGAAGCGAAAGAAGCGCTGCTGGCGGCCAAGTTCAAGATCGTCGACAAGGAAATGCAGAAGCGGATTGGCGGCGCAGAAGGGCGGCTCTCGCCCCGCCAGGCTGACGCCATCCTGGATCTGCAACTCTATCGTTTGACGCGGCTGAGCACGGAAGAAATCTTGAAG
>DATEJX010000309.1:0-11631 GCA_035277785.1 Candidatus Angelobacter sp.
GTCGTACGGAAGTAGAACTGCGGACGGTAGCCCTTGAAGAACGGCGTATGACGGCCGCCCTCTTCCTTCGACAGTACGTAAACTTCGCCCTTGAACTTGGTGTGCGGCGTAATCGATCCTGGCTTGGCCAGCACCATGCCGCGCTCCACGTCTTCCTTCGGCGTGCCGCGCAGCAGCAGACCCGCGTTGTCGCCCGCCATGCCTTCATCGAGCTGCTTCTTGAACATTTCCACGCCGGTGACCACGGTCTTTCTGGTCTCACGGAAGCCCACAATCTCCACTTCCTCGCCCACCTTCACCTTGCCGCGCTCGATACGGCCCGTGACCACCGTGCCGCGGCCCGAGATCGAGAAGATGTCTTCAATCGGCATCAGGAACGGCTTGTCCACGTCACGCGCCGGCAGAGGAACGCTTTTGTCCACCGCATCCATCAGCTCGTCAACCTTCTTCTCCCACTGCGCCTCGCCGTTCAACGCACCCAGGGCCGAAAGCCGGACCACTGGAACGTCGTCGCCAGGAAACTTGTAGCTCTTCAAGAGCTCACGGACTTCGAGTTCCACCAGGTCGAGCAGTTCAGGATCATCCACCGCATCGCACTTGTTCAGCGCCACCACGATGTAAGGCACACCTACCTGGCGGGCCAAAAGCACGTGCTCTCTGGTCTGCGGCATCGGACCATCCGTGGCAGCAACCACCAGGATCGCGCCGTCCATCTGCGCCGCGCCCGTGATCATGTTCTTGATGTAGTCGGCATGGCCGGGGCAGTCGACGTGCGCATAATGCCGGTTCGCCGTCTCATACTCCACGTGCGCCGTGGCGATGGTGATACCGCGCTCCCGCTCTTCCGGTGCGTTATCAATCGAATCAAACGAGCGGAACTGGATCTTGGGGTTGTGCTTCGACAACACCTTGGTGATGGCCGCCGTCAGCGTGGTCTTGCCGTGGTCAATGTGACCAATCGTCCCTACGTTCACGTGCGGCTTGCTGCGGTCAAATTTTTCCTTTGCCATATTCTTCTTTGCCTCTAGCTGTTAGCTCTTAGCTTTTATAAGTCCTGCAAATTTGCTTGTTCGCTGATCCGCGTTCATCCGCGTAATCCGCGGTAAGCCTTTTCAGTAATACCGATAAACCTTGCGGTACTTGTTCCGCGTCGCGGGATCCACCTGCTCAATCTTTTCCAGGTACAGCTCCCGCATCAATGCCTGGTCTGACAGCGCCAGCGACTCCCACAGCTCTTTCGCCGTCTTGCCCGACCTCGCCAGCGTTGCATCGACCAGCTCCAGCTGCCCCGAGTTCACAATCTTCTCGAACTCGCGCGCTCCCATGTTCTTGCTCTCAAGACGGCTGTAAAACTTCTGTACCGCGGCTGCGCCAAATACGCGCTCAATGGCCGCTTTCAACTGTTCAAAATCTTCGGTCTTCTGGACCGCAATCGGCGCCTGCTGAAATGCCATTGTCTTCAATTCAAGGGCTGCTCTGCTTCGCCCTCACGCTCAGCTTGCGCCCTTCCGCGCTTGCTCCGCGTTTCACCCTTCCTGAATTCTTCTTCGCCTGGCCGATACCGTTCTCCGGCTCAGTTTGGCTAATTGCCAGTTGCTAATTGCTAACTGCTCTTTTGGAGCGGGAGACGGGAATCGAACCCGCGACCAACAGCTTGGAAGGCTGTGACTCTACCACTGAGTTACTCCCGCCCTGCTTCCTTGCCACTGCTACTATTCACCCCGCTCAGCTCTGATCTTTTCTGCTCTCCAGTGCAGCACCGTTCGCGCCGCAAAAAATCCCAGCAGAATCAGAACCAGACCTCGCAGGCTTATGCCGTTCCCCGCCACCTGGATGCCGGCGTTTGTCATCGTCGCCCAGGCGAGAACAGCAAGAACCGCATACGCCGCCATTGCTATCCAGAACTTCTTGTCTCGGTCCATCGAAACTCTGGAGTGACCCTCCAAAACTCTGGAGCTGATGACCGGGATTGAACCGGTGACCTCTCCCTTACCAAGGGAGTGCTCTACCAACTGAGCTACATCAGCTCAAAACTCGCTAACTGCATCGCACTCTCCTTCTTCAGTCTGCAAAGCTACGGGGCTGAATGCTGACTGCTGAGTGCTGATTGCTCCAACAAAACCTGGTGCACAGGGGAGGATTCGAACCTCCGTAGCTCCTGAGAGCGGCAGATTTACAGTCTGCTGCCATTAACCACTCGGCCACCTGTGCATTTGCGGCTCTCGCGCCAACGCGCGGATCAATCGCCGCGACTCAAAACTTCTTTCTGCTGCCGAGCTGCCGTACGTCGCTTTTTCCTAAGCTGGTGACGCGGGTTCTCTTTGAAGACGAAGACGCGCGAACATACTTCCGCATCAGGCGTCTTTTAACGTGATCGAAAGTCTGTTAGTGGAATGCTTCGGTAGAAAACTCTTCTGTGCAGTGCCTGCTTCAAACCGAAACGCGCCAGCTTTCGCGCCTCGGGAAAACCCGTTTTACATCTGGAGCTGGCGAAGGGATTTGAACCCCCGACCCTCTGATTACAAATCAGATGCTCTACCAGCTGAGCTACGCCAGCAAACTACCCCTTAAATGGGGCAAATAAATAAGTTAGCACAACGGCAATCCGCGTGCAACAGCAACACTTGGTATCTCTGATATCTTTGCGGGAACGTGCCCGGGAAAATTATTACGGCTTCCACCGTTATTGTAACGAATTTCCTCCCTCTTGTGGGGAGCCCGCCCAAAAATCCTCCTCGTTTATACTGGCCCGGATGTCCCTCCGGCGCAAACTGCTGATTTTAGCCGCCTTTCTGGCCGTGGTTGCTGTGGCGGCCTTTTTCATCTATCGCCATTCCGCCCGCCCGCCGGAAATTGCCCGCTTGCTCCCCGAAGGCGACGTCATTGTTTACGCTGACCTGAAACCAGCCCACCTCTGGAATCTGTCCCAATCCACACCGGTTGTTACTGAAGGCGACTACCAGAACTTCATCAACCAGACCGGGATTCAGTTTGAGCGCGACCTGGACGAAGTCGCCATGTCCCGCCGTGATACTGCTGACGGCAGAGACACCGAATCTACTGAAATCTTTGCTGGCCGTTTCGATCCCCAGAAGCTCAAAGCCTATCTTGAGAGCATCTCCGCCCAGCGTGACAGCTACCACGGCCGCCTGCTGTACATCATCCCGCATGAAGGCCACACCGTCCGCGTTTGCGTGCTCGATACCGCTCGAGTCGCGGTTACCAACATGGCTTCGTCAGATCCAATGCACGAGATTATCGACGGCCTTGACTCCTCTCCGGCTGGCCCTTCGCTTCTTCAGGCCTACTACAGCAAAGTTCCGGTCGCCAGCCTGGGCTGGCTGCTCCTCCGCAACGGCACCTCGCAAGCCGCACAACTGCCCGGCCCGCTGAGCTTCGATTTCCTGAACAATACCGTCACCGTGGGCTCAGTGCGCTATGAAGGCGACCTCAAATTGCGTGCGGACGTAATCTCTCCGAGTGACGACAGCGCAAAACAAGTCGTCGATTCCGCCAGTGGCTTCCTTGCCATGTACCGCACCGTGGCTAAGTCGGTTGGCGCCCATGGCACTGACCCCGATATCAAGGCCGCCATTGACAGCATTCACGTCGAGCAAAATAAAAACGTGGCAGTCTTCACTGCCACGCTCTCACAACGAGTCTTGAAGAAATTGGTTTCTGATGTCGGCCCGCTCTCAGCGGCTCCCGCCTCGCCAACTCCGGCCCCAAAGCCACGCCGCCATCATTCGCACCGGCGGCACAAGCCTACGGAGCCCCTGAAGCCACCTGCTGAGTGAACGTAAACCGCAGATACTTGTTCGGGTTCACCGGCGTATTGAAGATGCGCACTTCGTAATGCAGGTGCGGGCCGGTGCTGCGGCCGCTCTGACCAACGTATCCAATCGTGTCGCCGCGGTGCACCAGTTCTCCCGGCGTTACCGCGTAGCCTGACATATGTCCGTACAGCGTGCTGATGCCGTTGCCGTGATCAATCAGCACTGTCCGGCCGTAGCCGTTCACGATTTCAGAGAAACGTACTACGCCATCTGCCGGAGCGATAATGCGCGTGCCCACGTCGGCGGCAATGTCCACACCGCGATGGAATGCGCCCTCACCGCTGAACGGGTCAATGCGCTCGCCGAACGATCCGCTCACTCGTCCCTGGACTGGCCACAAAGTCGGCGCTTGCGCCAGACGCAGCCAATCCTTTGTGCTTGCGTCGTGCATGTCGCCCATACCGATTCCCACTGAAGCCGCGCCAGTCATCGCCGTCATGCGCAGGGCGTAGAACTGTTGCAGGGAAGCTGAGGCCGGATCGTCATCCTGGAACGCGGGATCAGGTTTGAGTCCGTACAGAGAAGATACTTCGCCCGCCAGCGAAGTGAGTGACTGGGCCTGTAACTGGTTTTCCTGGGCAATCTGTTCCAGCTGAGAATATTGAGACCTGAGGGCTTCTTTCTCCGTCCGCAGCTGGTTGAAGCGCTGGGTCTTCACCAGCATGCGGGTATAAGAGCCAGCCATACCGGTGATCGTGAGCATTCCAATCAGGGCCCCGGCAATGAACACGTAGGCATAGTGCAGAGGGATTGGAATCTTGAGCAGCTCGCCCTCAGAATTGCGGGCCACCAGCATGATATAAAAACGTTTCCGCAAGGGATGACTCCGAGTTTTGAATTTCTTTTACTACGCTCTCAGGAGCGCCTTGTTTGGCTCAAGAACAACAGGCCGCGTCGACGGCTAAAAACTCAAAGCTTTTCCTGGCTCCTTGTGTCCGGCAGAGGGAGAATCAGCAGCCAGTTTAGGGAGAATTTTGGTTCCGTAACTTTACTAGCCGCTTCTTACCCCTGTCAACCGGAGGTACAGTAACGAAAGTCCTTACCCACCATTAGGATGGCCGTTCATCCCGCGTATGAGTCTTTGGTCAGTCAGACTGCCGCGTTTCCCACGCCGCCTGACGCCTGCCCTGGTGGAAGGTGAAATCTGGCCCTTTTCTGCAGCTAAGCCCTTTTCTTCGATATAGTTGAGCTCGCCTTGATTGCCACGGAAAAGAAGCTGATCGAGAGCATTCGCCGCCTCGCCGCCAGGAGCCCGAACCGCACGGTAGTACAGGGTATCGGCGACGATTGTGCCGTGCTTCGCCTCGCTCCCGGGCACGAACTCCTCGTTACCACTGACTTTTCCATTGAAGACGTTCATTTTAGCCGTAAATGGCATCCCGCCCGCAGCGTCGGCCACCGCTGTCTCGCTCGTGGCCTGAGCGACATCGCCGCCATGGGCGGCGAGCCCCTGGCCTGCTTTCTTTCCCTGGGTCTTTCGCAAAAATTGCCTCAGCGCTGGGCTGACGAATTTCTTAATGGCCTCGCTCAACTCGCTAAACGGTACCGTGTCCAGCTCGCAGGTGGTGACACCTCTGCCGCGCCTCAGATCACCGCAGACATCGTGGTTGCAGGACAGGTCGCTGCCGGTAAAGCTGTGCTGCGCTCCGGTGCCCGCCCCGGCGACCTCATCTACGTCACCGGACAACTTGGAGCAGGTGCCGCAGAGTTGAAACAGCTTTTCGCGGGCGACCGGCTCCGTCCATCGCTTTCAAGCCGCCACTTCTTCCCCGAGCCTCGACTCACTGTCGGCTCCTGGCTTCGCCGCCGCGGCCTCGCCACCGCCATGATCGATCTCAGTGACGGCCTCTCCATCGACCTCGGCCACATCTGTGATGAAAGCCGTGTCTCCGCCCTTATCGATTCGCGCAACCTGCCCATCGCCCGCAACGCCACACTTCAACTCGCGCTGCACGGAGGCGAAGATTATGAGCTTCTCTTTACTGCCTCACCCAGGGCAAAAATTCCCGCCTCAATCCACGGCGTGAAGGCTACCCGGATTGGTTCCATCACGCGAAAAGATTACCGCTCCGCAATAAAGATTCTGGACGACAATGGCAAACAGCGAACTCTTCGGCCCTTAGGATGGCAGCACTTCAGAAAATGATCCTGCCATTCCCCTGCTGATATAGAATTCGCGTAACTTTTCCAAATCTGAGACGTAGGATGGAACATGAGCACTCCTCCACCACCGATGCAGCAGTCCGCTTTGCCCCAGGAACCCGCGCAGCCGGCCCTTTCCGAGCCCGCTCGCATCATCAATACGTTCGTAGCGCCACGCAAAACTTTCGCGGATATCCAGCGCAAACCTGGATGGATCTGGCCATGGCTATTGATAGCGGCCATATCGATCGCTTTCGCCTTTGTCGCAGTGCAAAAGCTTGATATGGAGCAACTGGTCCGTCAAGGCATTGAGCATTCCGCGATGGCTCAGCGCCGGATGGAGCAGCTAACCCCGGATCAGCGCGAAAGGGGAATTGCTATGCAGGCCACGATAACAAAGGTTACGTTTTTTATTTATCCCGGCCTTGTGTTAATCGGTGGCATAGTCGTTGCCGCCATTCTGATGGCGGTTTTCAATTTCGGATTTGGTGCAGAGGTCTCGTTCGAACGTGCTCTATCGGTAACGATTTACTCTTTCCTCCCTGGTATCGTAGGTGCCGTTTTGCTCTTGATCAGCACGCTCATTAGCTCCGATCCGAACTCAATCGATTTCGGATCTGGCAACCCCATTCCTACAAGTCCCGCTTTTTTCATGGACTCAAACGGGAACAAGTTTCTTTACACTCTTATGAGCAGTATTGACCTTATCCGAATTTGGGAGATCATTCTGCTCGGACTCGGCTTCGCCATAGTGGCTTCTGCTGCCCGGAAGAAGCTGTCTCCGTCTACCGCAATCACCACCATCTTCGTCATCTACTTTGTCCTTGCCATCGCGCGTGCCGGCTTGGCTGCCGCGTTTTAGAGGAAAACGAACGGGGATTAAATTCCCCGTTCACCCTTAAAAATCAGCCGTTTACTGACATACCGCCGTTCCAGCCATCCTTGGTATGTTCTAATAACTGTTTACGCATGCCACAACCAGGCGCCAGGACAAGACGCCGCCTCAAGGCGGTCCAGCGTACGCTGAGAGAGATCAGGATGATCGGCAAGGGACTGGTCTCTAAAGACCATCCCATTCAGGTCCACATCATTCCCATGCGCCGCTGCAATCTCTCCTGCGCCTACTGCAATGAATACGATGATGTCTCTCAGCCCGTGCCGCTCGAGGAAATGTACCGCCGCATTGACAAGCTGGCTGCACTCGGCACAACTCTGATCACCATCAGCGGCGGCGAAACTCTGCTGCATCCTCAACTCGACGACATCATTCGCCGCATCCGCTCCCACGGCATCATTGCCGGCCTCATCACCAACGGCTACCTGCTTACCCCGCAGCGAATTCAGCAGCTCAACGATGCCGGCCTCGACCACCTTCAAATCTCCATCGACAACGTCCAGCCTGACGATATCTCCAAGAAATCACTCAAAGTTCTGGACAAAAAGCTGCAGTGGCTGCGCGAACACGCCGACTTCCACGTGAACATCAACTCCGTAATCGGCGCCGGTGTGAAAAACCAGTGGGACGCCGTGACCATCGGCAAGCGTGCCGTCGAACTCGGCTTTACCTCCACCGTCGGCATCATTCACGATGGAACCGGCCAGCTCAGACCGCTCTCAGAGGAAGCACAGACCGTCTTCGCCGAGATGAAGAAGCTGGGCAAGCACAGCTATGCACGCTTCAATCAGTTCCAGAACAACATCGCTTTGGGCAAGCCCAACAATTGGCGCTGCCGCGCCGGCTCTCGTTACCTCTATATCTGCGAAGACGGCTTGGTGCACTACTGCTCGCAGCAGCGTGGTTATCCCGGAATCCCTTTGGCCGACTACACTGTCGCGGATGTCAAGCGCGAGTACTTCACCCAGAAATCCTGTGCTCCCAACTGCACTGTCTCCTGCGTTCACCAGACCTCACTGGTCGATTTCTGGCGCGATCCGCAAACGGAAACCTCACATGAGGTCTACCGTCCCGCTTCCAAACCCGAGCTGGTACAGATCGAGTCCCGCCAAAAAGAATCCGCCATGGCGGATTAGCCGTTATTTGTAAGCAGCGAGGCAAGCGCCGCTCCAAAAGATTAGACAGATTCTGCAGCCTTTCGGCCTCTCACCCACCACCATGCTGCTTGCAATGCAGGGTGCAACAAGCCTTTAGGCTTCTTTGCCGGCACATACTGTTTGGGATCACAGGGCGGAGCAGGGCCTTAGCCGCTGAGGTAAGTCTTTTTCACAACAACGCGCAAGCTGCTCATCCCAGCGCATGCTTTAGCGCCGCTCTTGCCAATACCCGCGTGGAATCAAGCGTTGGAAGCGGCGAATCCTCATCGCTGACCAGCAGTGGAATTTCCGTGCATCCCAGCACCACGCCGTCGCAGCCCTGGTTCTTCATCTGCTCTATGGTCTGCTGCATGTAGAAGAGTGACTCCAGCGACTGCACTCCGCGCACCAGCTCGTAAAAAATAATGTTGTTAATTCTTTCACGTTGCTGCTTCGTCGGACACACACAGGCTATTCCCAGCTTCTCCAGCTGCTCAGGATAGACGCTGCTCTCCACCAGAAACTTGGTTCCGGTAAGCCCAAGCTTGTGGAAACCGCGCTTCTGTGCCTCTCCGCCCACTTCTGCCGCAATATGCAACCAGGGCAGCGGTGAATTCGGCACAACATATTTCATCGCCGCATGAATTGTGTTGTCCGGACAAATCAGAAAGTCTGCGCCGGCCCGTTTCAGTCTGTCCGCTGACCGCAACATCAGCTCCGCCACACCTTGCCAGTCCTCCTGCCCGTTCAGAAACGTCATGTATTCGGCCAGGCAAATGGTGTGCATGGTAATTTCGGGGTGCGCATGCAGCCCCATCAGCGGCTCAGCTTCCAGGCACAGCGTGCGGTAGCAAAGGGCTGCGCCTTCAGCGCTGCACCCGACAATTCCGATATGTTTAGTCATGACGTCCTACCGCTTGAATCCGGCAGCGCTCCACAAAGGTCCGGGTTCAAACATTCTTCCCGCAGAGAACACCGCCGATACCTTACGAATGTCACTGATGTTCTCAACCGGATTGCCGTCCACAATGATTACGTCGGCCCGTTTCCCTGGCTCAATCGTTCCTGAATCTTTCTCAAGGCCCATCACTTTTGCCGGAACCACCGTCGCTGCCTGAATTGCCTCCATCGGTGTAAACCCGGCTTTCACGTACAACTCCATCTCCCGGTCTACGCTGTATCCTGGAACAGCCTGATCGGTTCCCACCACAATCGGCACGCCCGCCTGGTGCAGGATTCTGACCGTCTCCAGCAAGCTGTTGAAACGGTGCTGAGCCGCTGCCGCCTTCTCCGGGGGTGATCCCATCTCGCCAAGCAGCTCCCGGATCTCGTGCGCGACTTTGTTGAATCCCGGCTCGAACGTGGAAATATCGTTGGCTGATGAATGCATCAGCAGCTCCATCAACGCGAGCGTGGGGTCAACCACCGTATGATGCTGCGCGAAGGCATCAAGTACTGCCTTCACCTGTGCAGAATCCGGCGTAACAGTCTTCGTCTTGGGATCGGCCATCACGCTCGTCACATAGGCCACATGGTTGATCTGGTCCATGCCATCCTCGATTCCCTCCAGCGCCGTCATTCCGTTCGGCACGTGACCGGTCACCGTCATGCCCAGGCGGTGTGCCTCTTCGGTTACCACTTTAAGAATCTCCGGTTTTACTGAGCTGTACACCTTGATCTGCAGTGCGCCATGCTGCTTATACTGCCGGACCTGCTCCCGCGCCTGCTCGGGAGTATCCACTCGGTTCATACCCAGCGATATCGGCCCCGAACCATCGACAACCCCGGCCATCAGAATTCTTGGGCCCAGCCCCCGGCCGCTGGCAACTGCATCGCGCACGCTCACAATGAAATCTTCTTCGTTGCCCACGTCCCGCACCGTCGTCACGCCCGTTGCCAGATAAATAGGTCCCCACTCAACCTGCTCGAAGTGGGAATGCATGTCCCATAACCCGGGAAGAACGCTCTTGCCTTCAGCATGGATCACCTGCGCATTCTTCGGGACGGGGACGCTCGCAGCTGGTCCCGCAGCAACAATCTTCCCTTGCCGCAGGATTACCACCGAATTTTTGAGTGGCGGCCTTCCGGTCCCGTCCACCAGCCTGCCTCCTGTGATTGCGATCACCTGATCGTTGGCCGTTCCCGCCAGGGCTGCTGCCACCTTCGCCAGGGTGGCCATGTTGTTCCGGCCGGCGCTGCTGATGAACTCGTTCAGCCCATCTTCATAGTCAGAAGCAATGGCCTCAAAATGGTCCATCTCGCCGTCGCACCCAACCAGCGCCACCAGATTGTCATTCCGGTCAAACCACAACGACTCCATTCCCCAAATCACGCCCCGCACGCTCACCCGTTGTAAGGTGGTTTTCTTGCCGCCGATCACAAACTGCTCGCCGCCTTCGTCGCGGATGTGAACGGTTCCGTGAGGCAGCGTCATCAAATTTGCCGGACTGCCGTGCCTGCGCCAGTAGCGCACCATCTCCATTTGGACTGACACCGGCGCATACGCCTCAACATCAAAAAAGCTCTCTGCCGGGCCAATCACCGTGTTACCCGCCTCGCGGCCTTGAATGCTGTCCTCCACGGGAGAAAACCTTGAGACCATCCCCTTGATCTGAAAGCTCGTGGGCGTCATATCGGGTTCCATGGTCAGCGTGGCCGTCAAAGGAACTTCGCGCCCTCGATCAGTAAATTTGAAATTGGCGGCCAGTTGCATCTGCTGATCATCACGCGTGATCTTGTAGGTCTCTTCGCCGATTCTCTGAGCGAACTTGTGCAGGTAAAACCTGCCTTCCTCTGCTTTCGGAGTATCTTTGAGCGGAGTTGACTGAGCCCACACCGCCCCAGCAAACACAAATATCAGCGCCACCCGGAATGCGTTTTTCGTTTTCACGCTTCCTCTTTCGCGTAAACATCCACCTGCTGCAAAAAGCGCAGCTTTTTCTCCACCGGAAGGAAGGATGCCTCGAAGCTGTTACGTGCGATCTCCCGCAGATGTTCCCGTGAAAATCCCAGCTGTTCCATTGCAATCTGGTACTCCCTGTTGAGCGAGGTCTGGAACATGGCCGGATCGTCGGTATTTAGCGTCACCATCAGTCCTTCGTCAAAAAAGCTTTTCACCGGATGCTCGCCGAAACCGGCACAAACTCCCGTCCGCAAATTGCTGGACAGGCAAATCTCCACCGGCACTTGCTTGTGCGCCAGCACTTCCACCAGCTCAGGGTCTTGCGCAATAGAAAGCCCGTGCCCGATCCGCTCTGCCCCAATGTTCAACGCGCTCCACACTGACTCCGGCCCGGTGGTCTCGCCCGCGTGTGCAGTCAACCGAAGTCCCTGATCCGCCGCCTTCTTGTAGAGATCACGGAACCACTCGGCGGGTCCCCGCCGCTCATCTCCCCCGATTCCGATCCCCGCAACATTGCGATCAACATATCGCGCCGCCAGATCGAAAACCCCTGCAGCTGCTTCCGGGCCAAAATGGCGCACGGCATCAAAGATCCAGAGAAGCGATGCGCCAAAGTCCCGCTGCCCGCGCTCGCGTCCGCGCTCCATGCCCTCAAAAATCGGTTCAAAATCCTGGCCACGCCAGCGGATCACGCCCACGCTCACATAAACTTCAGCGTGC
>DATEJX010000310.1:0-3178 GCA_035277785.1 Candidatus Angelobacter sp.
TTCCATGGCGACAATCGTGTTGTCGAACGTCGGCGGCTGCGGATTGTCGGAGATAGCCTGCATCTCTTTTCGCTGTTCTGCCATTCCAGCCTCGATCGCGGGCTGATAGTCCTCATCCTTGATCTTGTCAAACGGAGGCGCCGAGAACGGCAGTTTGCTTGGAGCATAGAAGGGATTATCGGGGCCGAACTGCGCCGCCGGGGCAGTCAATTCAGTGGAAGCGATACTCGTGATGCCAACCATAAGAGCAGTACCAATCAGCAGGATGTTCATATACATCCAGTGTAACGGGTTAGGCTGAAGGCCGGTCAAGTGTTGTTATGTTGTCCGCGTATAGGATGAAATTTTTGCTTGAGCTGCCTTACGGGCCTCCACCACTGTGTCCATCGCTTCATAGGCTTACTTGAACAGTTCCCGCCGAGCGGCATTTCGGATGGCCACCACTGCCGGGTGATGCAGCTTTCTCTCCGCGTTGATGGCGTAAAAATGGGTTCGCACCTCGTTGGTGACTCCAATGGTGCGCAGCGTCTTTAACCTCCGAATCTGCGTGCCGGCCACCGATGGAAGGGGAAATACAGCAGCCCCCGTTTCTCCAAATGCTCGCAGCAGAGCGTGGTCCTCAAACTCGCCCAACACGCGCGGACGGATTCCATGAGTTTCAAACCAGTAATCCAGGTTTCTGCGCAAGGCTGTATTATCGGCGGGAAGAAACATGGGCGCGCCGTCCAACGACCTGGGGAAGCCGCGCCGGTAGCGCGCTGAGGTGCTCGCTCCGGCGACAAACATCACACCGCATTCCCCGAGAAGATGGCTGTAAGCCCGGATTTTCAGCGTAGGATCCACTGGAGAATCTGACAGCACCACATCCAGTTCGTGCGTGGCCAGCCGGCCCAGCAACTGATCGGGGCTGGCTTCGCGGCATACAAGCCGTACCGGTTCGCGCAGGTGCAGCGCCGGTTCCAGCAGTGTTTGCACCACCACTTTGGGCATCACGTCCACCACGCCCACATCCAGGCGCAGAGGACGGCCCGTCGGGCGGTTCCTTACCACGTCCAGCAGTTCGCTTCCCAAAGCGAAGATATCTTCTGCATAGCTGAACACTGTGCGCCCTGTTTCAGTCAGCACAAGCCGGCGGCCGGAGCGCGTCAGCAATTTTTCTCCAAGCTGTTCTTCCAGCAATTTCAATTGCGTGCTGATGGCCGGCGGCGATACCCGCAGTTCCTGGCTAGCCTTCTGAATGCTTCCCGCGCGGACCACAGTCCAGAAGTAGAGAAGATGGTGATAATTCAGCCATTCCATTCGGAGTTCTCGGTTCAGATAAAGGTTAATTAAATATTACCAAACGATTCACATTTATATAGTTTTATTAACTTTCATGCCCGGCTACAGTGGACTGGAAGGTGAATGAGGAGGATGGATGCAGATTTCAGTGCACATCAATGAAGCCGATCTTGGCGAGTCACTCAGGTCGTATCTGGAGAGGCGGTTACGTTTTGCCCTGGCCCGTTTCCGCGACCGCGTCGGGCTGATAACGGTACGAATTTCGGCAGAGGGACGCGGCAGAGCTCGCTGCCGGGTCGCCGCGGAGATGCTTCCGTTCGGGCGCATCATCGCGGAGGAAACCAGGCCGGATCTTTTTGCTGCGGTGGATTGCGCAACGGCAATGCTCAGCCGCCGGTTTGGCCGCCAACTCGACCGCGAACGCGATTCAAGGTTCGGCCGCGAGTCAGTCAGACTGGCCGCTTGAGCGACAGCGGATCAACTCAACAGCTATCAACACTGAAACAAGGAGATTAGAAGGATGAACTTTCACAGTTTTGAACAGCTCAGAAAAATTCACCACATCCCGCGCAGCAGCCCAGTGGGACGTTTTCTGTTCTCGGTTGCGGTTACCACGGCGTTATTCGGCGTACTGCTCATGCTGATGCCGCTCGCCACCTGACAAAGTTTCGTATGACAAGGAGGAATCAATCTTGAAAACCAGAAAGATCATCATTACTCAGGCTGATTACGGACGCCTGCGGCGCATCATCGCCTCTTCGAGGGACCTGCTGCCGATGGATGGCGAGCACCTTGATGCTCTTGAGCGCGAACTGGACCGCGCCGTCATTACCGGGTCCGTCGAGGTACCGCGGGAACTTGTCACTATGAATTCTCGCGTGCGTGTGCTGGACCTTTGCAGCGCGCGTGAACTCGTGTATCAGATCGTTTTCCCCGGTCAGGCGGACGTCTTCCGTAAGCGAATTTCCGTGCTCGCGCCGATTGGCATGGCATTGCTTGGACGCGCGGCGGGCGAGATTGTCGAGTGGGAAGTCCCGTCAGGAATGCGGCGCCTGCTCATCCTGGAAGTGGAATATCAGCCCGAAGCTGCGCGAATTGCTGCATAGGGCTTCTACGCCTTAGCCGGACTTCAGGGTAATCACACTCGTTGGGAACAACGAAATTAGAGGAGAAGAACACATATGAATGCTGAAGAGATACTCGTTACCGTGCTGGTCATGGCCGCTGTTGCCTGGCTGGTGTGGGCGGAACTTCACTCACGCCGCAATACCGCCGCCGGTAAGAAAAAACCAGTCTCCGCCGCTCCGAAAGAAGAACAGAAAAGTGAAGCGCAAGCGGAGTCGCGTCAGGTCAGAGCTTGAGAGCCCCCCAGCCTTTTCCCGGTTATTCTTGAGAGGCTGGGGGATCACATCAGAAAAAACCAATCTTTACTTCCCGCGATATAGGCCAGAGCAATGAGATTACCGGAATCGCCGTAACTCTACCCGCTCCGGAGCAGAGCTGCACCTGCTCTCGCCCGGAGCAGCACAACCCGGTCGTCAAGGCGTGAATCGAAGCCGCTATAAGCAAAAATCCAAAGGAGTGAAATTTATGTATCGCTGCGTGCTTGCAATGGCCCTTATTTATTTGGGAGTGTTGGGCTGGTCGACCGCGGCAATCCAGCAAAGTCCTACGCCGAGTCCATCGCCAACGTCGTCGCCTTCCACGCTCACACCATCAGACAACATCACGCCCACTCCTTCCCCAAGTCCGTCACCCAGTCCTACCCAAACGCCGTCATCCATGGAGACGCCAAGTCCAACGGAAACACCCACTCCAAGCGAGACGCCAACTCCAACAGCAATGCCCACGCCTACTGCCTCTCCGACTCCACCAACGCTTTAAGGGCATCAAACAC
>DATEJX010000311.1:0-21082 GCA_035277785.1 Candidatus Angelobacter sp.
ATAAACCAGCTTTCCGCCCAGGTGCGCGGCGTATGCCATAACCGCATAACCCAGAGTGGCGCTCACGCGTCCTGCAGCGCGCGATGCGTTACGGCGCTTGCGCTGAATAAAAGAGGTGGCAAACAGCGCGGTGGCGCTCAGATTCAGCAGTCCATGGATCAATCCCCTGCGGCGGGCCGGAGGATCAACATCTGACCAGTCCGTTACGCCGGTGGCGGCAGCACATGCGGCGCCCGCCAGGCCGATCGCAATCGACGCATCCGCGGCCCGCGTGAACTCACGCCCGGAACGACTCAGGCTTAAAGCGTCAAAAACCATGGCGGCCGTCCACGCGCCCACCGGCACGTCCGTGAGCACCACGTGCAGCGGCTCACCCAGCCATGTGCCGTTCAGGAAATTACGTAGCCGCTGCGCTGCCGGACTTCCGCCCGCATACAACGTTTTATCAAGCGTCTTTTGCAGCTTTTCTTCAAATTGGGCGAATTGCTGGGCCGCTGACTCCTGCGGTTTCTGCGAATCGACATCACCCGCGCCTGGGACCACATTAATGTTTGGCAAACTCATTCCTGCTCCTTCATGAACAGCTCTTATTTCTTTCCAACCGTCTCTTTCGCGGCCTTCTTGTCCCATCCGTGGAAGTGAGAGAAGTCGCCCGCGTCCCAGGCTTTACGCAGTCCGGGAGCGCTCAGGTCCCAGTCAGGACGGATCTGGCGCGTCACTTCGCGCAGGTCGCGCCACAGGTCGGCGATGGAAGGGCGTCCCCAGAACCAGTAACCGTTGTAGATGCTGTGGATTACCAGGCCCGGCTTAAGCACCAGCGTGTACGGGATCATGGGGTTGTGTTCGGGGTCAGTGTATTCCTGGATGTCGAGGTCCTTCTGCACCTTTCGCTCAGGGTCAGAGAGAAAAGGCCACTGCGCGCCCACCGACGCGCGAAACTCCTGCAGCGTGTGATGGTCGTCAGTGGAGATGGTGACGATCTGCGTGTACGCCACGGCGATCCTGGGATAGAACGCGGCCAGTTCCTGATGCTGCTGGTGCTCCTTGGGGCAGTAATGCCCGCGCGCCAGCGTGAGGATCAGCGGGTCATCGCCCTGCAGCTCGCTGAGCTTGCGCGGCGTGTCCGTGTGATCAGGCAACTGGTAGTTGGGAAAGGCGGCTCCGGGCATGATGTCAGAGCGCATGGTTGGACTCCTTCCATGGAGATGGCATGGGCGCGGCTCCTGCTGAACGAGGTCCCTGCAGTCTCCTTGTTGCTATTGGACGAAAACACCTAACCGGGGGTTGGACAATCAGGTTCAGTTGAATCCGAGCAAATCGGCGTAAACTCGTGGGCATGCTTACGAAATTTCCCATGGCCATTCCGGAGATTCCGGTCAGCAACGTGGAGAAAGCCGCCGAGTACTACGTGAATGCGCTCGGGTTTCACTTGGATTGGCATAGCGAGCACGACGGCATCGCCGGCATCTCGCAGGGCGAATGCCGCATGTTCCTGACGAATCCAGCATTCCACCAGCACTATGGCAACGGCGTGACAGTGATGGTCTGGCTCAATCTCGACAGCAAGCGGGAAGTGGATGAACTCTACCATCGCTGGCGGACGGCTGGAGCAAAGGTGCTCGCTGAGCCCGAGGATAAACCGTGGCACCTGCGCGAGTTCAGGGTGGCCGATCTGGACGGCAATCAGTTTCGCGTGTTCTACGACTTTAACTGGGAACTGCGGCAGGAGCAGGCATAGACCGGATTCGTGTTCATCGTGCCCGAGCACCCAGGATCACAGAAGGGTGGAAATCGGGAGTAGTTGTGCTTACAAGGAAAGCGCAAGAAGCGCAGCATCCTGAATCGCGACCTCTGCTACTCTAGAGCCGTTTTTTGAGGAGTGCTTCCGCATGAAACGGTTTTCGCTGCCTCTGCGCTCTGCGCCCTGCTCTTTGTCTCTCACTGCACTGCTGTTTTTCGTGTCCACAGCTTCTGCACAGAACACCACTGCCACAGCGCCCGCCCAAACTGGAACGAATACCACTCAGCTCTCAGCAGCCGATTACGCGCGCTCCGAGAGCATGCGGCCGCCTCATCTCCTGAAGAAGTTGAAGAACGGATTCGTCCTCCCGCACTGGATCGGGCAGACGGATGATTTCTGGTATCGCCGCGATACAGCCCAAGGGCACGAGTTTGACATTGTCCATGCAGCGAACGGCCAAACGGAGCCGGCATTTGATCACCAGGAGATGGCCGCGGCTTTTTCGAAAGCGTCCGGCATGAACGTGGCTCCGGAGCAGTTGCCCTTTGAAGAGATGGCTTTCAACTCAGACCGCAGTTCGATTCACGTGACCGCGAACGACAGGGAGTACGACTGCAAGCTGAAGCCGGCCAACTGCAGCAGCGGAAAGCTGGTGTTTCCGCCGCCACCCATTGAAGTCAGCTTTTTCACACCCAATCCTGTGCTGGAAAAAGAAAAACCCAGCCCGGATGAAGGTGTGCTTGTCTCTCCCGATAAAAACTGGGGTGTCTTTACACGCGGCTACAATCTGTGGCTGCGTGATTACAAGACGCACAAAGACACGCAGCTCACGCGCGACGGAGAAGCACATTTTTCTTATGGCGGTTATCTGGATGAGTTTGAAGACGCCGCCATTCCTCGCGAGCGCGTGCTTGCCGCCGGACATCACCTGTTGCCCATGGAGTCTTACTGGTCGCCTGACTCGCATACGGTGATTGTTCCTCGCGGTGATGAGCGTTTTGTGGCTGATTATCCTTACGTTGAGACCGTTCCCAAAGATGGCAGCTTCCGTCCGGAGCTGCATAAGGTAAAGATGGCGTTGGTGGGCGAGAAGCCGCCAACACTGGAATGGTTTGCCTTCCACGTTCCTTCCGGGACTTACACGCGCATCAACTTCCCCTATGCCAAGCTGCTGGCGGTTGATCCTGACGGCCTGCCGATCCGCAAGAAATGGTGGAGCGCGGACAATCGCCATCTTTATGCTCTGGCTGTCGGAGCAAACATGGAGTCTGCACTCCTCTTCGATGTTGAACTCGCAACTGGCAAGGTTCGCACCATGATCGAAGAGCACATGATGCCGCGCATGGAAATGAGCCCAAATCCGTGGGACTCGCCGGACGTGTGGGTAAACCCCACGGGAAAAGACGTGATCTGGTTTTCTGAGCGCGATGGCTGGGGCCATCTTTATCTTTATGACGGCCAGACCGGCCGGCTCAGAAATCAGATTACCCGCGGTGACTGGCTGGTGCGGGACATTGTCCACGTGGATGAACAACGCAAGCTCATCTTCTTTACTGGGTCCGGGCGCGAAGGAGGCAATCCTTACTTTCGCTATCTCTACCGCATAAACTTTGATGGTTCCGGTCTCACCCTACTCTCGCCCGAGCGCGCCGACCACATGATCACCAGCCCGGCAGACAGGCCTCTTGCGCTCGACTCCACGCCCGGGTATGAAGTGGTGTCACCCGATGGCCGCTTCGTGGTCTACAATTTCTCCACGCCAAACCAGCCAACGCAAACCGTGATTCGCTCAGTCAGCGATGGCAGCCTGATTGCCATCTTTGAAAAAGCCGATGCTTCAGAGCTTCTGGCCTCACACTATCGTCCGCCCGAAGAATTTGTGGCCAAAGCCGCAGACGGCAAAACCGATCTGTGGGGATTGATCTACAAGCCCAGCAACTTTGATCCGGCGAAACGCTACCCAGTGATTGATCTTGAATACGCTACTCCAGTGACTGCGGTCGTGCCGCGCAATTTTCTCCATGCCATCCACGGCGTACCGGCGCTGCCGACGGACGCCATGCTGGCCGAACTCGGATTTGTTGTCGTGGCCATCGACGCCCGCGGCACTCCGTTCCGCTCGCGTCAGTTCTCGCAGTTCGGCTATGGCCAGCTCAACATCATGGGATTGGACGATCACGTTGCGGTGATCAAGCAGTTGGCTGAACGTTACAGATACGTTGATATCAGCCGCGTTGGAATCGTGGGCGGTTCCTACGGCGGATGGAGCGCTCTCTGGGGCATGCTCGACTATCCTGAGTTCTTCAAGGTGGGAGTGGCTGACGTTCCGCCCGGAGGCATACACAACGTTTATATCTGCGAAGAGTGGTATGCCTATCAGGGACCTCCGGTCTACAGCAATGGCAGCCATCTCCGCCCCAAACCAGATGAGGTGCCGGAAAACTGGAAGTCCATTGACATGCGCCAGAAGGCCGCCAACCTGAAAGGCAAACTGCTGGTGATCATGGGGGATCTGGATGAGAACGTCCCACCCGGATCAACCAATCAGTTTCTGTACGCGCTGATCAAAGCTGATAAAGATTTCGACCTCATTTATCTGCCGGGAGCAGCTCATGCCACGCAGTTCCCTGCATATACAACGCGCAGGACTGACGATTATCTTGTGCGTCATCTGATGGGCGCGGAGCCGCCGCCGCGATGATGGCGGCCAGTGGCTATGTGTGCATGCGATGAGCGCGGAACTCGCCTTCCAGTTTCCAGGTCTTTCCGTCTGCTTCCAGAGCTTCTCCCAGCCAATGAAAGGAGTCGTTGGTGATTTCCGTGAAGCGCCAACGTGTTGCCGTTCCGTCCGGGCGCTCTCCAACTTGGACAATCTCATCGCCGACTCGCCGGCCTGTCTGGCGCTCTTCATGGCCGCTCACCGGATTGAACCAGCGAATCCGCCACGCACGGATTGCAGGGTCCCACATGCGCAAGGTGGTTCCGTACATGTTATTCGCGCGGTCGGAATCCGGGTGGCGATCCTGCACGCGGGGCATGATCCACAGGTCCTGAATGGCCCGGCCTTCCATGACCCAGGCGAAGTGCGCTTCGCCTTTGAGGTTCTGTGAAGAAACGTCTTCGCCCTTGTAGTGCAGCACGTCAAGTTGCCAACTTCCGACGAGCCAGCCATAAACGTCCATGGCCGCCTCGATTTCCGGTGATCGCCCGGCAGCAGGCAGGAGAGTGAGAAAACTATCAGTCAATGTGTGTGTTGTTGCCATGATTCCACTCCTCAGGAAAAAGAAAAATGTCGCACTGCTCCCATCACGGCTTTTATCCCCGCGAAGCCGGCGGGACAATCTTGTTCAGCCGCGCATAGACGGCAAGCTGGCCATAATGCTCGCAGTTGTGCTCAATAAAGGCCACAAGCGTTTCCACTGTCTCCGGCCTCAACTCGGCAGGCGCTTCGCGCAAAGCCTTCGCCACGTCTGACGCACTGCTTGTTAGAGCATCAATGATCTGTTTCTTGCTGGAAAACTTTTCTGCGGATAGTTCGTTGTCAGTGTCATTGCCTTTCTTTCCTCGCACTGCATCCGCTACATAAAGGTTCCAGAAAGCTGCGTGCCGCAGAATCTCAGCCACGGTGCGCACGCCATCGACCGGTTTGTAATCGAAATTGTTGGCAGGAATCTCCTGCGCCAGCGCTGCAAGCTTCTGGCACACCTGTTCCCACCGGCCAATCAGTTTGGTTGAGACTGTTTCCTGCTGTGCAATTTTTGTGGCCATGTTGAACCCTCCAGTCGCAGATTTCGTGGACGCAGCCAGTGCACGGCTTTACAGTCCGGCTTTCCGCGCCCCTTCTGATGTTGTATTGTTTTGGATAGGAAAACTTCTTGGCGAAAATTGCGGTCAAATTCGCGCCTCAAGCAGCGCCGGTTCCCAGCCGGCAGAGCTCACTTCCTTCTGTACGGCTGCTGGCACGCGGCAAGGGCTGGAGCGTCTCAGACGTGATCTGCACGGCCGGCCCTGGCGATCACTCTTTTGAGGAGCGGCATTCGCGCGCTTCCATCGGCATGGTTCTGGAAGGCACTTTTCAATATCGCTCCGCTGCAGGTCGCGAGTTGATGACGCCCGGCTCACTCCTTCTCGGGAACCCCGGTCAATGTTACGAGTGTGGCCACGAACATGCGCGTGGTGATCACTGCATCGCCTTTGACTTTGATCCTGAATATTTTGAAACGCTGGCTGAAGAATCCGGCGTGCATCTCGGCAGAAAGCATTTCTCCGCGTTGCGTGTTCCGCCGGTGAAAGAACTCTCACCCCTGGTGGCCCGCGCGGCTGCCAGCCTGGCTGGCTCGGCGGACATACGCAACTGGGAGGAGATTAGCCTGGAACTCGCTCTGCGGGCGCTGGAGAGTGGCAATGGTCGCGATTCAAAGCGCGGCAATTCGTTGGCCGCGGAAGCAAGGGTAACGCGCATCGTTCGTCTGATGGAAACCAGTCCTGGTTTGGACCACGAGCTCGGTGCGCTTGCCCGCGAAGCCCGGCTCAGCCGTTACCACTTTCTTCGCGTCTTCCAGCAGCTCACGGGACTCACTCCACACCGCTATCTTCGTCGCCTGCGTCTGCGTCGCGCAGCAACACGTCTGGCGGTGGAACCGGCGCAGGTGCTGGAGATCGCGCTTGATTCCGGTTTCGGTGACATCTCCAATTTCAACCATGCATTCCAAGCCGAGTTCGGCTTGAATCCTCGAACATTCCGAAGAAACGCCATGCATCAGCCTTCGCCATTTGGGGGAAGCGAACTCGCATACCGTTGAAGCAGGTAGTGCGCAGACGAATCCTGACATTTATTCCTCTGTTGCCATCGCTTCCTCTGCGTTTCAAGGTTTTGGGTGTGGCAGCAAATGCCCTATTGCGTTGGTCACCCGATTGCCAACCACCGATAGATCATCTATAAACCGCGTTCCGGGGTACACTCGTCAGCACCAAATCTATGTCTGAAACCAACTCTGAACCACAGGCACCAGCCCGCTGGCAGCGCGGCTATTGGAGCCTCATCGCCACCCAGTTTCAGGGCGCCTTCAACGAGAACGGACTCAAGAACCTCATCATCTTCCTTGTGCTTGGCATGGGGCTCACCGATGCACAGCGGGATCGCATGGTGCTGGTGGTAGGCGCGCTCTTCTCGCTCCCATTCATATTGTTTTCCATGGCCGGCGGTTACTTTGCTGATCGTTACAGCAAACGGACTATTGCCATTGCCACCAAGCTGTTTGAAATGGCAGTGCTTCTGTTTGCTACGGTTGGCCTGACGCGCCACAACCTTAATATTGAGATGGCGGCCATTTTTCTCGCCAGCACGCAGGCGGCGCTTTTCGGTCCCACCAAGTATGGCCTGCTTCCTGAACTGTTGCCGCAGGAAAAGCTTTCCTGGGGTAACGGCATTCTGGAAATGACCACCTTCGTCGCACTCATCACGGCAGGCGTCGCGGCTGCGGCCATGGCTCAGGTTTTCTCCGGTCGCGACCAGTATTCCGGGTTTGTGTTGCTCGGCTTATCCGTGGTGGGACTCGGCGCCGCGCTTGGGATTCCACGCATACCCGCCGCCGATCCGGCAAAGAAATTTCGCCTGAACTTTCTGGGCGACCTTTACTCCAACTGCCGCGAGATCTACCCCGATCGGGTGCTGCGCCTGGCGGTTCTGGGCAATACTTATTTCTGGTTTCTCGGCGCTCTGTTGCAGTTCAACATTGTCTTCTATGCCCATGACGTTTTGAAGGTTGCCAGCTTTGATAACGGAATTCTTCAGGCCGCAGCGGCCATTGGAATCGCTTTGGGCAGCGTGGCTGCAGGCTACCTTTCCGGAAACAAGATTGAGTATGGCCTGATCCCGCTCGGCTCCATCGGTATCACCGTGTGGGCTGCCGCATTGTCACTCCATGGATTGTCGTTTGCAGCAGTTTTGGCTCTTCTGGCCGCTGTAGGATTCGCCAGCGGTTTCTTTGCCGTTCCCATCAACGCCCTGATTCAGCACCGCCCGCCGGATAACCAGCGAGGCGCAGTGATCGCTGCCGCCAACCTGCTGTCCTTTGTGGGTGTGTTCCTGGCATCAGCCGCGTATTTCATGATGACGCGCTGGCTGCATCTCAGCCCTGAAGGAATCTTTCGCACCGTCTCCATTGCAACCGTGGGCGCCACGGCTTATGTCATCTACCTGCTGCCCGATTCCATGTTGCGCTTGTTGCTCTGGCTGGCCACGCACACGCTCTATCGCATTGATATCACCGGGCGCGAGAACGTTCCCGCCAAAGGCGGCGCTCTGCTGGTTCCCAACCATGTCTCCATGGCGGACGCAACGCTGCTGATTGCATCAACTGACCGGCCCATACGCTTCCTGATGTTCAAGGACATGTACGAGCGACCATGGCTCAAGCCGTTCTTAAAAATCCTGCGCGTGATTCCCATCTCCTCACAGCAGCGTCCTCGTGAGCTGATCCAGTCACTGCGCGAAGCCACAAAGAGCATCCGCGAAGGCGAGTTGGTCTGCATCTTTCCTGAAGGCCAGATGACGCGCATCGGGCAGATGCTGCCCTTCCGCCGCGGCATGGAGCGCATTATGAAAGATGTGGATGCGCCCATCATCCCTGTGAACCTTGATGGCGTGTGGGGATCCATCTTCAGCTTTGAGCGTGGACGCTTTCTCTGGAAAGTGCCTCGTCGCATCCCTTATCCGGTCAGCGTCGTCTTTGGAACGCCGCTGCCATCCAGCGCAACGTCTCAGGAAGCGCGAACCGTTGTGCAGGAGCTGGGGAGCGCGGCGTTCACCAGCCGCAAGCGCTACATGAAGCCGATTCAGCGCAACTTCATCCGGACGGCGCAACGTTACCGCCTGCGCTTTGCCATGGCTGACGGTCGCACTCCCAAAGTACGCTTTGGCAGCGCGCTGGCTCGCACCATCTACCTCGCGCGCCGTCTCCATACCGTGTGGCAAGGTCAGGACAAGGTCGGCATCCTGCTCCCACCCTCAGTCGGTGGTGCTTTGGTGAACTATGCTGCCCTGCTGATGGGCAAGGTGCCGGTCAACTTGAACTACACCGCTTCCAATGAAGTGATTGCTTCCTGCGTTAACCAGTGCGGATTGAAAACGGTCATCAGTTCCCAGGCATTTCTTGAACGCATTCAGACGCGTCCACCCATGGAGCCCACGCTGCTGGAAGACATTGCCGCCAACCCGCGCCTCAGTGAACGCATTCTCTCCCTGTTGCTCTCCTTTATGCCTGCGCGGTGGATCGAAAAATCCGTCGGCGCGGCGCGAAAGACATCACTGGATGACACCGCCACGATTATCTTCTCCAGCGGCAGCACCGGCGATCCCAAAGGCGTTGTGCTTACGCACTACAACATTGCCGCCAATGCAGAGCAGCTGAATCAGGTGTTTCTGCTCAGCGGTCGCCAGAAGATTCTGGGTATTCTGCCATTCTTCCACTCCTTCGGATTCACAGGAACGCTGGCTTTGCCTGCGCTGGCGGGAATCGGGGCCGTATTTCATCCCAATCCGCTCGATTCGCGCGTGATCGGCGGACTGGTGCGCAACTACAACATCACCATGCTCCTGGCAACTCCCACTTTCCTGCAGGCTTACATGCGGCGCTGTTCGCCGGAAGAGTTCGGCAGCCTGCAGTATGTTGTGGCCGGAGCGGAAAAGCTGCCGGAGCGCCTGGCATTGGCATTCGAAGATCACTTTGGGATTCGTCCCATGGAAGGTTACGGCTGCACGGAATGCTCGCCGGTGGTGGCGGTCAACACGCCGGGATTCCGCGCTGCCGACTTCCGCCAGGTTGGCGCCAAACGAGGAAGCATTGGTCATCCATTGCCCGGCATGAGTATCCGCATTGTCGATCCGGAAACCAAACAACCCGTCAAGCCCGGGGACTCCGGCCTGCTTCTGGTGCGCGGCCCCAATGTGATGCAGGGCTACCTGAATCGTCCGGAGAAGACTGCGGAAGTGCTGCACGATGGTTGGTACAACACCGGCGACATGGCCATGGTGGATGAAGATGGTTTTTTGCGCATCACTGACCGCCTGAGCCGCTTCAGCAAGATCGGCGGAGAGATGGTGCCGCACATAAAAGTTGAAGACAAGCTGCATGAACTGGCTGAGTTGACGGAGCAAAGGTTTGCTGTAACGGCTGTGCCGGATGAGAAAAAAGGAGAGCGCCTGATCGTCCTGCATACTCTGCCTGACGAGCACCTGAATCCCGTGCTGGAGAGGCTCGCCCGCTGCGATCTTCCCGCTTTGTGGAAGCCACGCCCAGACCAGTTCGTCCGGGTTGAGCAACTGCCTTATCTGGGAACGGGAAAACTCGACTTGCGAAGATTGAAAGAGATGGCGACAGAAAACGTTTCAGCCGTTCGTGCGGGAGCACACGACTGAAGCTCATGAGATCGCAGTCCACCGATGCTCCGCTCATCAGTAAGCGAGCGATCGCCCAGCGCATCGCCATTAGTGCGGGCGCGCTCGCCCTATGGTTTTGGACGCAGTCACTGATCGGGGCACGCCAGCTATCCGGACCCGGCATCACAGACGCTCTGCATCAGCTGACTGAACCGATTAATGTTTATCTGCTCCATCATCCTGCTGCAACGGACACGCTGCTGGTGGTCAGTTCAGCTTTCATTGATGCCTTTGGGCTGTTTCTCCTTCTATCCTGGCTCTTTGGCCGGAGCGTGCGCCCCTTTCTTAGCCTCCTGCTGGTCATGGCCCTGCGCCAGTTGATGCAGGCACTCTGTGCTCTACCCGCGCCGCAGGGAATCATCTGGCATAGTCCAGGGATTCCTTCATTGCTCGTGACTTACAAAGTAGCCAACGATTTTTTCTTTTCCGGACATACTGCCATCGCAGTACTCGGTCTTTATGAAGTGGCCCGCTTCCGTCGCCCGTGGCTGACCACCCTTGCATCCCTTGTACTCGCTTTCGAAATTGGGACCGTCCTCTCCCTGCGGGTTCACTACACCATGGACGTCTTTACAGGCATTGTGACGGCGCTTCTTGTCTGCGGCATTTCTTCCCGGGTTGCGCCCCAGATTGACAAACTGATGCGCGGACGTGCCGAATCAGCCAAGACCATGGCAGCGGATCTACCCTAGCCCCTTACATCCTGTCGGGCTTGTCGCTTGCTACCACCAGTGGTAGTAAGTCTTTGATTTCCGTAACCTGTCTTGCTCGCCCATCTGTTTGATTCTGTACATCACCGCGAGGAAATTCATGAAGCAGGCCGTTCGTGTTTTGGGAGTGGTCATAGCTGCTGCTGTTTTGTCGATGGCGCAAACCCGCGATCTCGGAGCCGTTAAAGGGCATATCCAGGATTCCCAGGGAGCGGTGGTGCAGGGTGCAAAGGTCGAACTGCGCAACACTGTAAACGGTTTCAGCCGTTCCCAGTCGACCGACGCAGCAGGCAACTACGCCTTTACCGGTATCCCGCTTACAGGAAGTTATATCCTCATCGTGCAAGCGCAGAATTTCCGCAACATTGAACAACGCGACATCAACTTGCGCGCTGACGTGACCGCGGTGATCAACTTCACGCTGACGGTGGAGGCAAATGCTGTAAGTGTAGATGTTTATGGCACCGCCTCCAGCATCACGACGGATTCCAATGAAATTGGAACGCGCCTTGATCTCGCAAAGATTGAAAGCACTCCCATTCTCAACAACCGGCTGACCACGCTCCAGTTGCTCGATTCTTCGGTTCGTCTGGCTCAAACCACAGGTGACCTTTTCCTGAATGAGACGCTGGTGGCAGCCAACGGCAGCGGACGCCGCCAGACCACTTACTCCATCGACAACTCTACGGCGGACGACAGTTGGGGACGGCAGACCATCTTTACGGCGCTGCCCTTTGCGGCGGTGCAGGAATTTACCATCCTCACCAGCGCGTCGTCCGCTGAATACGGCCGGACGACCTCAGCCGCGGTTAACCTCGTCACCAAGTCCGGCACAGAAAAACTGCACGGAGACTTCGCGGGAATGGGACGCCCGGCATTCTCTCAGGTCAATCTGCCGCTGGCGCCGCAAAAGACGGCCAACACTCTTGCCCAGGGCAGCGGCGCTCTCTCCGGACCGATCTTCAACACGCACACATATTATTTTGGGTCGTTGGAATACAGCAGCCAGCAGCGCGACGCCGTGATCAACAGTCCCATACAGCCGCGCTCTCTCTTCACTGGCAACTTCGGCCAGACGTTGTTCTTTGGACGCCTCGACCATGACCTGAATGCCGCCAACCACCTTACCTTGCGGGCGAATCTTGATCGCTTTTCTGATACCAATCCGCAGGATGTGGTCAGCGGCATCACCCTGCCCAGCGCCGGACGCGTCTTCTCGCGCAAGACCTACGCCGCAGCGCTGTCAGAAACAGCCACTTTAAGTTCGAACACAGTGAATGAAGCACGCGCGCAGTGGCAGCTAGGTTCGCCCATAACCCAGTTCACTCCTGTCCAGTTTGGACCCCAGATCACTCTCCCTGGCTTCTACACCTCCGGCGAATCGCGTTCAGCTGACCTGATGAACCACCAGTATTCGTTTGGTGACACGCTAAGCACAATCCATGGACGCCACACGCTCAGGGCCGGCGCGGGGCTGATCTGGTCATCTTCCGGGGGCTTCGGGCAGGAGTTCGGCGGCGGGTTTGTCGACGGCCGTTTCACCGTAAATCCAGCCTGTTCAGCGATTCCGCTCTCGCAGTTGGTGACCCTCGACCCTTCACAACCCCAGCCTGCCCTGTGTGGCGGCAACAACCAGCCCATTGTCACCACGTTTACGCAATCGTTCGGAAACCAGAACTACAACATTCGAGAAACGCTCTGGGACATGTTTTTGCAGGACAGCTGGAATATGCGGCCGGACCTGACATTGAACCTTGGCGTTCGCTACGAGGCGCAAACGTTTACTGACGATCACAACAACATTGCGCCGCGGCTTGGCTTCACCTGGCTGGTCCCGCACTCGCGCTCAACGGTGGTTCGCGCCGGATACGGAATCTACTATTCTGAGGAGCGCACTGACCTGGCGGCTGCGGACATCCTCGCCGGACCCACTGGGGTAGTCACCTTCAGTGTACGTCCCGGTCAGGCCGGCTTCCCTACTTCTTTCAATCCCATCACCAATTTCCCTCCGGGTACCGTCTTCCCGGCCCGTGACATTACGGTTCGCCCCGGCCAGTGTGCCCAAGTCTCACAATTTCTTGACGTTTCTGCGCTGCACTTCTGCCCGGATGCGTTGCTCAACCCCTACACGCAACAATGGACGTTTGGAGTGGAAAAACAACTCGGGAGCCGCTGGGTCTTGTCCGCCGACTATGTTGGCCTGCATACCATTCGCATTGAGCGTCCAGTGGATCTCAACGCTCCCACACCTTTCCTGCCCACGTCGACGGGCGAGTTCCGTGGAGGGACGAACGCTGCGAATGCCTCGGCGCTGGCGGATGCAAGCCGCCCGATTGTTCCGGTGCCCAACGGCTTCCGGCGCGTGATCTCCAACGCAAATCTGGGAACCGCGAACTACAACGCCTTGCAGCTTCGTCTGAACAAACAGCTTTCTTCACACTTCAGCATGCTCATGAGCTATACGTGGTCGCACGCCATTGACACCGTGGACCAGGACGCGGCGCAGCAGGACCCGGTCGATTCCAACCTGCTCGGCAGCGTGGAAAAAGCCACCAGCATTTTCGACCAGCGCCATAATGCCGCTCTGAGCGGGACCTATCAGTTCCCTCTCGGGTTTACCTTCTCGACGTTCGCTCAGCTGGGCTCCGGGTTCCCGTATAACATCACCACTGGAGTGGACAATAACGGAGATGGCTCAAATTCAGACCGTCCGTTCCTGAATGGTGCGCTGTTTCCGCGCAATGCAGGACACGGCACGCCGATCTACGATGTGGCCACAGCTCTGGAAAAGTCTTTTCGCCTGACTGAGCGCGCGAGGATAAGCTTGCGTGCCGAGGCTTTCAACGTGTTTAACCACCAGAACATTTACAGCCGCAGTGGCGTGTTCGGCAACACAGCAACCCCGCTGCCCACCTTTGGGGTGCCCGCCGCGGGCATTGCCAACGTGGGACAACCGCGGGAAATGCAGTTCCTTGCCCGCATCACATTCTGATAAAGTTACGGAACCGGAGAACGTTGTTTCAAATGTGGCTCAAAGGCTATTTCGGACGGCAGAAGACCTCGCTGGAACCGCTGGGCCGGCTGGAAACCGAACTCATGGACCGTCTTTGGGCGCGGCCGGGAATCAGCGTGCGCGATCTTCATCAGGAACTGGACGGCCGTCTTGCTTACACCACATTAATGACAACGTTGGACCGTCTTTATAAGAAAGGTCTTCTCCAGCGAAGCAAACAGGGCAAGGCTTACTTTTACTCTCCGGTATTGAGCGAACGCGAATACCAGGAATCGCTCACACAACACTTTTTCGGAATCGTTTTGAATGATCGCCGGAACTCCGGGGCCGTTCTCTCGCGATTCGTAGAGGCTGTGAGTGACGCTGATCAGGCCATGCTTGATGAGCTTGATGAAATTGTGAAGGCCAAACGGCGGGCCCTGCGCCGCAAGGAATAGAACCGTGTTTTTCGCCCTCTGCATCTGCCTGCTCTTTGCCGTGATGTTCCTGAGCATCGCGCTGGCCACGTTCGCAATATTACCGGCAGTACGTCTTGCGAATCGATTTGCAGACCGGGCCGACTCGTCCGGCATGGCGAACATTCTTTTCGTGCTGCGGGCCTTCCCTATCCTGCTTGGCGCAGTGGCGAGCCTGGGCCTGGCGTTGCCCGCGTTTCTGGAGTTTGAGCCTCACACCACGCATGAAATCCCCGGGGCGCCGTTGCTTGTGTTCGCCGGCGCCGGCATTGCGTTCATGGCGGTGATGTCAGTTCGCTGCATATTGGCAATGCGCGCCACTCGGCGGGTCCGCGGAAAATGGTTGGAGGATGCAAGGTTGCTGCCAGATGCGAAAACTCACATTCCCGTGTACTGCGTGGAAAGGGCAGCTTCCCTGCTGGCCGTAACAGGCATCTTTTCTCCGCGCATCTTCGTCTCCCGTGATGTTGTTGACAACCTGACGCCAGCGGAACTGGATGCGGCGCTTTCTCACGAAATGGCGCATGTGAGCGCCACAGATAATCTTAAGCAGCTATTTCTGAAAGTAACCTCCCCTCCACACTGGCTGCATTCTTTGGCAAAGGTTGACTTTCACTGGGCCCGCTTCGCTGAGCTTGCTGCGGACGAGCGGGCAATGACGTCGGGCGCCTCCGCGCTTGAACTCGCTTCAGCGCTTGTGAAAGTTGGGCGGCTCTCCGTCGGCCGGCGTCCTGCTCTGCTTACAGCGTCTCATCTGGTGGATGGCTGTGCCGAGTCGACCATGGGGCGCGTTGCGCGGCTGCGCGATCTGCTGGAGCGTGAAAATGAACAGCCGCAAGCCTCCACGGCCTCGCGCCATCATCTTGCGATGCTGCTGTGGGTAGGGTCGCTTTTGATGATGTATCTTCTGTTGCTCGGGACAATCCTTCCGCAGATCCACGAGGCTCTGGAATTTCTTGTCCGCTAGTTCATGGAGCGCACTTCTGGCCGCTCTCATCTTCGTCACACCGCTGTGTCCAGTTAGCTGGGCACAATCCACAGCCGCGAACACCAGCATTGTTGTTACTGTTTCTGACCCCCAGAGAGCTCTTATCCCGGGCGCGACGGTTGCTGTCCGCAGTGCTGATCAGGGTATAGCGCGTTCCGCCACGACCAATGACAGGGGCCGCGCCGTGTTCAGCGGCTTGCCGGCGGGAACCTATGCAGTTGAAGTGCGAGCGGCGGGATTTGCCTCCAAAAAGCTTTCACGCATTTCATCCGCCGGAGGCAGCAGCATTGAGCTGAACGTTGCCCTTCAAATTGCCGCGGTATCGCAGGAGACTACAGTCACTGGGCAAGGGCCTTCCGTGGAAGGCAACACGGTGCAGCCTGCAGTCAACAAGCGCAAATCAGAAACTGGCAACTATATGCCCGGGTTGACTGTGACTTACCTCCCCAGCCGGGACCGTGACCTGTCACAGCTTGCGCAACTCGCCGCCGGGGTCACAGTAGATCCATCTGCCGCAGGTCTCAGCATTGCCGGCCAGCGTCCATCCGCTTCTGAAACCGCCGTCGACGGAGCTGATTTCAATGATCCTCTTCTGGGCGGCCAGCGAGGGGCTCGCGATGGCACGCTCTTCTTCCCCCAAACCGTCGTTCGCGAATTTCAGGTGGTCCGCTCGGGAACCGGAGCCGAAATCGGCGGCACTAACGCAGGCTTTCTTAACGTTGTCACCAAGGAAGGCGGCAATAAGTTTCGCGGAGAGTTCTTCTATATCGGCCGCCCGCCGCTGAGTTCTGAAGATGCTTTCGGAAACTCGCTGAGCAGTTCACAGAACCAGTTCGGAGGATCGTTCGGCGGGCCGATCCGGCATGATCGTGCATTTTTCTATGCCGGCGTGGAACAGGACTTCCTGCACATTCCCTATCAGACGCTCTTTGCGCCGCAGGCCCCAGGCACCCTGATTCCTGCAACTCTTTCGTCGCTCCAGCAGAAGTCTCTGCAGAAAAGCTCGCCCACAGCGCTTTTCCTCCGCACAGACGTCCTGCTCAACTCCGCAAACACGTTTAACTTGCAGGCTGATTTCAATCGCGTTGACTCTTCATCTGTAGGCGATGGTTCGAGCCGCACTCTGGCAGCCCCGGAACACTCGGATTCGCTGACCGGCAGGAGCTTGTGGCTTCATAGTGCGCTGAACACAGTTTTCGGCCAAAACGTGAATCAATTCCTGGCCCAATGGTCGCGTGATAGCAGGGCCATCTCTCCCAACGATCTATCGCCTGAGATCTTCATCGCCGGCTTCGGCATTCTCGGAGGAGATCCCCTGGCGCCCAACCAGTATGTCTCACAACGGCGCGAGATCAGTGATGACGTTGAGATCTCTCACGGCAGCACGCTTCTACACTTCGGTGCTCAGTTTGCTTTCAATCCCGTTCGCCAGCAACAGGAAGCAGGTTTGAACGGCAGGTTTCTCTTCAACTCGCTCTCGGATTTTATTGCGGGAAACATCACGCGGTTTCAGCAGACTTTCATTGCAGGAGACCCGTTGTTCCAGGGCGCGGTTCGCCAAGTGGCATTTTTCGCCACCGGCAACATAGCCCTGACGAAAACACTCAGCTTGACTGCAGGGCTCCGCTGGGACGGGCAATGGAATCCGCAGCTAGATGTCATCAACCCTGCAATTCCCCAGACTGCCACAATTCCTGACGATCTCATGCAATGGCAGCCCCGCCTGGGCCTTGCCTGGAATCCACGGCCCGCGACCGTCGTCCGTCTTTCATCAGGGATTTACGATGCACCCACTCCTGCCACCATCTTCCAACGAGTGTTTACCGACAACGGAGTAAACACGGCAAGCGTAGATAGCTTCTTCGACCCTTCACTGCTTGAGCTGCCATCAGTCTCTTCTTTGCAGGCACTGACGGTTTTGCCGCCAGGGCTCTCCGTGCAGCAGGCCGAAGTGGTGGGTATCTCACCTGACTTTCGCAACCCGCGTTCTTTTCAGGTGTCGGGCACAGTGGAACAGGAGATCAACAAGAAGCTGACCTTGGTCGCGGGGTATTTGCGCAACAGCACATGGGACCTCAACAAACGGCCAGACCGCAACCTGTTCCCTCCTACTATTTCTTCCACCGGTCTGCCCATTTTCCCGGCAACACGTCCTGTTGGAAACGTGGGGCGCGTGTTGATCAATGAATCGGGTGCACATTCTTCTTATGACGCGCTCCTGTTGACTGCAACGCTTCAACTCTCACGTCGTTCACAGCTCACGGCCAACTATACGCTCTCGCGCAGCCGCGATAATGACATATTGCTAAGCCCCTTCGATCCTGATTTGACGCTCAATCCCTTTGCGCCGTCGGCTGATCAGGCGTTCTCATCCCTCGATGCCCGCCACAATTTAAATGTGAATGCCGTCGTGAATTTGCCTTTGGGATTCAAGGTCAATCCCGTACTCGTCGCCCGTTCCGGGCTACCTTATACGCCAATCGTTGGTTTTGACACAAACAATGACGGGAATGACTGGAATGATCGCCCGCTGGTTGGAGGCGCAATCGCACCGCGTAACATTTTGCGCCAGCCGTCCCTTTTCAACCTGGATCTGCGCTTCGTGAAAGATTTCACGCTGAAAGGAGAAGGGCATCATTTGGATCTGTTTATGGATGTCTTCAACATCACGGGAGCCGGTAATACGAATTTCGGGCCGTACGCGGTAAGCCTGTTCGGACCGGCGTCAACTCCATTTTTGTCCGCCGGTCAGCCGCTGTTCGCGCCCGATGCTGCCCACTTCGGCAGCACGCGCCAGATCCAGTTCACAGCGCGCCTGGTCGCCTTCTAGTACCCGCTTCCCGAAGTTTTATTCATCTTCAGGCCAGAAGTGGCGCCACCAGCCCTGCTTTTTCTTGACCACCGGTTCTTCGTCAAAGGCGATCTCATCCCGCAGGCCGAGAAATCCTCCCGCACGCAAAGCAGACTCCCTGATCGGCACAGGAACGGACGCAGCGGGCTTGCGCATCTCCGCCGCCGCTGCAGGGCGCTGTTCCGCTGGCGGCACAGGTTTGGCTACCACTTTGGGCCGGCGGAAGACAGCGATAGCCGCTTCCCGCGCGGCGCCCGTTGGCATTACCGTAACCATTGTCCTTTCGCTGCCCAAGGCATAGTCCACGGCGCCTTTTGCGCCATGTTCAAATACCTGTTGTTCCGGAACGTGCTGGCGCAACGTCGACGCGGTCTTCTCATCAAAGGTCAGAAATCGCGGCATACGGCCGCTCCTTGTAGAAATCGGAGTGACTATAGTGGCAGAGACTTAGATGCGCAGCTTGCTTCAGGTGTTTGACGCCCCTCTGCCCTTTCATTTACCCTCCGCCTTCACCTCTTAACACCCGAGGGGGGATCCAATATGGCCCGGAGTTCCGTGACTCGCAGGCGCTTTACGCTCGGCGTGGCAGCAGCAGCAACCACTGCCTTGATTAATCCGGCACAAGCTCTTGAACAGGCCCAGAACGCTGCTTCTTCCCAGACTGGCACATTGGCGGCAAAGGCCAAGGCCGCAATGGCCAAGCTTTCACCAGCAGCCCAGGCGGAAGTGGAGATGAAGGTCGCCTCAATCTTCCGCAAATACGGAAACAGGCTAAACGACGAGCAGAAGGCTGACATCCGCCGCGCCATGGCTGAAACCCAGGATGGACTCGAAAAGATGCGGGCCTTCGTGCTCGAAAACGGTGA
Source organism: Candidatus Angelobacter sp. (assembly GCA_035277785.1). Classification (GTDB taxonomy): domain Bacteria; phylum Acidobacteriota; class Terriglobia; order Terriglobales; family Acidobacteriaceae; genus Angelobacter. The sequence continues at coordinate 19,065 of DATEJX010000311.1, forward strand.
CCAGCCCGCCACAGTCCTAAAGCTTCGCCGCGAAGGAGAAAAAGATTAATGCTCGGCGAAGACATTCTCTTCCTTCCAGTCACCGAACTCGCACAGCGCATTAAGTCCGGCAAGCTTTCTCCTGTGGAGCTCACGCAAAGCTATTTGGAGCGGAGCCGTACCATTGGTCCGCGGCTGAATGCCTATGTCACGCTGACTGAGAAACTCGCGCTTGATCAGGCGCGCGCCGCAGAAAAAGAAATTTCCGCGGGAAAATATCGCGGCCCGCTGCACGGCATTCCCTACGCTGCCAAAGATCTACTCGCTGTAAAAGGATATCCCACAACCTGGGGTGCGCGTCCTTATGCCAAGCAGCAGTTTGATTACGATGCCACCGTGATTCGCAAGCTTACGGACGCTGGGGCGGTGCTGATCGGCAAAGCTGCGATGATTGAACTGGCCGGCGGCATGGGCTATCGCTACGCATCGGCCGCGGCGACAGGCGCAGCCAAAAATCCCTGGAACACAAACTGCTGGACCTGCGGCTCGTCGAGCGGTTCCGGCGCAATCATGGCTGCCGGCCTCGCCGCCTTCGCACTGGGCACGGAGACCTGGGGCTCAATCATTTGTCCTTCCGGCTTCACCGGCACAACCGGATTGCGTCCTACCTTTGGACGCGTAAGCCGATACGGTGCCATGGCTCTGGCTTACTCCATGGACAAGATTGGTCCCATGTGCCGCACCGCCGTAGATTGTGATCTGGTGCTGCAAACCATCTCGGGCCATGATCCGCAGGACCTCGGCTCACTGCCGGAAGATCAGGCCCATTACACCGGGTACGGACAAAGCAGAGGACGTCTGCGTCTGGGCTGGGTGACCAACCAATGGAAAAAGATTGATCCGGATGTTGAGCAGGCTATCAACGCTGCGCGCAAAGTCCTTGAGAGCGAACCATCGCTGTCAGTGATCAACGTGACCTTGCCCGAGGGCCCTTGGGAAACCGCTGCGGGGATCGCAGTTTCTGTGGAGGGCGCATCTGCATTCCGGTCTCTGATTGAATCCGGCGGCGTAGCGGAACTGAACGATCCGCTGGGCAAGATTGGCGGCTACATGAATGAAGAGATCAGCGCCTCTGATTTCATTCTGGCCCAACGCATCCGCAGCATTTTGCAGAAGCGCATGGATGCCGTATTTGCCCAGGCAGACGTTCTGGTGAGTGCATCGCTTCCTGTCACGGCCACAACGCTCGATGAGAACCTTGACGATGCGCTCAGCTTTCCCGATCCTATCGGCGGCATCGGCAATTTCTGCGGACTTCCCGCCCTCAGCGTGCCTTGCGGTTTTGGCCAGCAGCGGACGCCTGTAGGTTTGCAGTTTGTAGGTCGTCCGCTGGCAGACAGTCAACTGGTGCAGGTAGCGCGCCTGTTCCAGTCCCGCACCAAGTGGCATACCCAGCATCCAAAACTCACTTAGCACACAGGTGTTAAACCCTAGTGTCACATGTGTGAGCGTGTGCCATACTTGAAGGAGCTCTGAAAGGGACCTGTGCTTGCGATTGATGCGCGCCGGTTTGTAGGCACAGACATGGCCTTCCGCCGAGTTTTGGCCGGCCACATCTGTTCCTCGACTCTTCCTGAGCGTAGTGGCATCTAACACTCGAAAATGTCTGCCGATTTGCTGAACGGTACACGCTGCGGCCACGAGCCTCTCCGCGACTCTATTCTGCGGCACGTCCGCTATACACTCGCGCGGCCGGATGCCGGTTTGGTTCCCCGCGAACTGTTCAAGCCGGTCTCAATGGCGATTCGCGATCTCATGATCGATCGTCTGCTTGAGACCGAGCAGCACTACCGCGAACTGGATGCAAAGCGCCTCTACTACCTTTCCATGGAATTTCTCATGGGGCGCTGGCTGAGCGATAACCTGTGCAATCTGGGCCTGATGCAGGAATGCCAGGCTGCTCTTGCGGAATTCGACATCCATCTTGAGAACGTGCTCGAGGTTGAACCAGACGCCGGACTCGGGAATGGCGGACTGGG
>DATEJX010000312.1:0-5567 GCA_035277785.1 Candidatus Angelobacter sp.
GTCAGCGGCGTCGACGGATCATTGGCAGAGCGTTTCCTCAACACGCCCGCCGGTGGATTGATCCACGCCAAGACTGGCTCGCTCAGTCACGTCAACGCGCTATCCGGCTATGGTGAAACCAGAACAGGCAGCCAGTTTGTCTTCTCAATCTTGTGCAATAACCACGATCTGCCTCCGGGACGTGTGCTGAGTGCGATCGATTCAATTGTGCAGTTGCTCGTAAAGCAGGTTCCCGCAGGAAAATAGCCTTTCGCATTCCTGTTTGCTGCGACTGATCCATGTTGCTGGTTTAAAATCGCGCCGTGCAAAGTTCTCCTCTCTCCGGCATCCGTGTGCTCGATTTCGGCCGCTTCATCGCCGGGCCGTACTGCGCCATGCTCCTGGCGGATATGGGCGCCGACGTAATCCGCATTGACCGCCGCCAGGGCAGTGAAGACCGTTACCTCGCGCCAGTGGCAGCCAGCGGCGAAGGCACCAGCTTTCTTTCACTCAACCGCAACAAGCGCAACATCACTCTCGATCTGGGCAAACCGCAGGCTGCAGAAATTGTGCAGCGTCTCGTGCAGACCGCTGACGTGGTGGTGGCAAATCTTCCGGTTGAGGTCCTCAAAAAAGCCGGACTTGATTACGACGCACTCAAAGCCATCAAGCCGGACATCATCTTTGCCCGCATCTCCACCTTCGGCCCTGACGGCCCATACGCGAAGAAAGTCGGCTTTGATGCCGTTGCCCAGGCCATGACGGGCGCAATGCACCTCACAGGGTTTCCCGGCGCTCCAGTGCGTTCCCTGGTGCCTTTTGAAGATTACGGCACAGCCCTGCACACAGCTTTTGGAGTGATGGTGGCCCTCTATCACCGCTCGCAGACAGGTGAAGGCCAGATTGTGGACACATCACTGCTCGCCACCGGCATCACCTTCATGCAGGGAATCCTCGCAGAACGTCAGGTGCTGGGAATCGAACGCCGGCAAACGGGCAACACCAGTTTCTATGCTGCTCCAGCGGATTGCTATCGCACTCGCGACGGCTGGATCATGGTGTCAATTGTCGGCCAGGAAATGTTCGCCCGCTGGGCGCGGCTGGTTGGACATGAGGAATTTATCTCGGACCCCCGCTTCGCGGGCGACCAACAACGCGCCGACAACAATATTGTCATTACCAACGCCATGAACGCCTGGCTCTCTTCCCGCACCACTGCTCAAGCCATTGCCGAATTGGAAGCTGCACGCATTCCAGCCGGGCCGGTGCTGGATCCAGGACAGGTTCTCGTCGATCCTCAGGTAAAATCGCGCCGCCTGCTGCAGGACGTCGAGTTCCCGGGAGCGCCTGCTCCAGTTCCACTTGCCTCTCCGGCCCTGAGCTTATCTGCCACGCCGCCTCAAATCCGCCATCGCGCGCCCATGCTGGGCGAAGATACCGATCAAATTCTGTACGAACTTGGATATTCCGCAGATGAGATTGCAAATTTGCGCAAGGCGGGAGCGGTTTAGAAGCCCGAACATTTATCATCAACAAAAATGCTGGATCTGCAGACCGAAGTAAAATTCGTGAAGGGCGTAGGGCCGCGCATCGCTGAGTGGCTGGAGCAGAAGAACATCTCCACGGTTGAAGACCTGCTCTATTACCTGCCTTTCCGCTATGAAGACCGCCTCAATCCACGCGGTATTGGCGAACTCAAGCCCGGAGAAATGGCTACGGTCATCGCCGAGGTGCGCAACTCTGGCGTGTTCCGCACCAAACGAATGCCCATCTTTGAAATGGTGGCGGCACAGGGTCCATCCAGCCTGAAATGCATCTGGTTCAACGGCGCGTACCTGCGTGACCGCTTCAAACCCGGACAACTGGTGGCGCTCTACGGAAAAGTGGACGAAGGCTGGAAAGGCAAAGGACTGCAGATCCTACAGCCGCAGTTTGAAATTCTGGATAACGCCGGCGCGCAAGGCGAACTGGAAGGCGAAGATCCAAAGAGCTTCGAATCGCTCGAGGTCGGGCGCATTGTCCCTATCTATGAATCCACCGCCAACGGCAAGCTGACCTCGCGCTGGTTCCGGCGCGTGGTTCACGTAGCGCTTGAGAATGTGGGCCCCGACATCCCAGACGGCATTCCCGAACCGATCTGCCGCCGTCTGAGATTGATGGACCGCAGGCGCGCATTCAACGAAGTACATTTTCCTCCCGCGGGTGAAGTTTTTGCCGACCTGGCTGAACACCGCACACCGGCGCATCGCCGGTTGATTTTTGAAGAACTCTTTTTTCTGGAAGTCGGGCTGGAACTCAAGCGCCATCGCATGCGGCAGCGCGTGGGAATTTCTTTTGAGCCGAACGACAAAGTTCGCGAAGCAATCAAAAAGATTCTTCCCTTTCATCCCACGGCCGCGCAAAAGCGCGTGCTCAAAGAAATTGCTGCCGATATGCAGCACCCTTCGCCCATGCGCCGTCTGTTGCAGGGAGATGTGGGATCAGGCAAGACCATTGTTGCGCTGCAGGCCGCGGTGATTGCTATCGAAAACGGATACCAGGTTGCGCTAATGGCGCCCACAGAAATCCTGGCTACGCAGCATTACTTCTCGGCCCGACAGGTGCTCGAGCACGCGGGCTATCGCGTGGTGCTGCTGACCGGATCACAGGATGAAGCCAGCAGGCGCAACACGCGACGGCACATCTCCCATGGTGATGCACATCTGGTCATCGGCACCCATGCCCTGATCCAGGAGAAAGTTGAGTTCCACAAACTGGGGCTGGTCATCGTAGACGAGCAGCACCGTTTCGGCGTGATGCAGCGCTTCCGCCTGATGAAAAAAGGTGAGGCTGAGCCGGACACGCTGGTCATGACGGCCACTCCCATCCCGCGGACTCTGGCCCTTACTCTGTATGGCGATCTCGACACCTCGATCCTCGACGAACTTCCTCCGGGCCGCACGCCCATCACCACGCGCAAAATTTCAGATGATCACGCGCAGGAAGTGTGGGAGTTTGTACGGAAGCAGGTCAGGATGGGCCGCCAGGCGTATGTGGTTTACCCAGTCATTGAGGGCTCAGCAGAAGAACAGCCGGAAATGGAATTTGCCGGCTCGGCAGCAACCGCAAGCGGCGGAAAGAGCGGATTAAAAGCTGCCATGCAGATGTTCGAGGAACTCAGAAGCAAAATTCTGCCCGACTTGCATGTCGGTCTGCTGCATGGACGACTCGATGCGGAGATAAAAGACCGCACCATGCGCGAGTTCCAAAAAGGTGAAATTGATGTGCTGGTTTCAACAACGGTCATAGAAGTCGGTGTCGATGTACCCAATGCCACTGTCATGGTCATCGAGCATGCCGAACGCTTCGGGCTTTCGCAGCTGCACCAGCTTCGCGGACGAATCGGTCGTGGCGCAGCCAAGTCGTATTGCATCCTGATGACCGGTGGAAAAATCTCTCCCGAAGGCGAAGAGCGGCTCAAAACCATGGTTCGCACACAGGACGGATTTGAAATCGCTGAACGCGATCTTGAGCTGCGCGGTCCGGGAGAGTTCTTTGGCACACGGCAGGCCGGCATGCCGGGGTTTCGAGTGGCCAACCTGCTGCGTGACCGCAAGCTGCTCGATCTCGCCCGTCTCGAAGCAAACCGGATTGTCGAGCAAAAGGATCCCGAGATCACCGCGCAGGATCGCGACCGGATCATGCAGCACCTGCGGCAACACTGGCAAAGGCGATACGGACTGGTTGAAGTCGGCTAGATGCCAATTCCGCGCGAGGTTACTGTAAGCGGAAAGCTTTTTGCAGAGCCTTCAAAAGGCCTGCAGGTCCCTCGTTGGCTCGCACCACCAGATCAGGACGAAGCTTGCGGTCAGATGTTCCTGAGTCAGAAATCGTGATCAGAGGACATCCGGGACACGTTTGCCGCGCCAGTTCAACAATTTCTTCCGCAGTTTCTGATTCCACTGTGTAACTGAGCACCAGCGCGTCAAACTCACCGTCTTCAATCGCTCTCACGGCGTCTGCCTTACTTCGCGGAGTCACAACGGCATAGCCCCGGCTGCGAAGCACCTCGGCGCGATATAAAGCCAGCTCTAGTATCCGGCCAAACACCAGTACTCGCCTTGGATGGTCCGCTCTGCGCGACTGGTGTTTTCTTCCGCGTGCACTTTGAGGAGTACGCAGACGCTTGCGCCCTGAAGCGAGTTGGTAATTTAGATGGGCAATCGAAAGCGAGAGATGAAAATGGGTTCCCTGAGCTGGCATGAAAGGCGCAGTATAGTAAGCCCGATTTCTTAGGTCAACAAGAAACGCGCTTTTGCGAGCGACTGGATTTTGTGCTCTGTCTCATTTACGCTTTCTCCCTTACTTTTAAATTAAGGGGAACTCATGACTCGCTTCTGGCGATCTTCTGTTCGTCTCTCGATCACTCTTCTGTCAGTTACGTTCTGTCTGGTGAATGCCACCGCGCAACAGCGTCAAACCCTTGTGGACCAAATGCGCACCTTGGTTGAGACGCCCGCGGTTCCCGGCTTTGAACAGGATCTCTCGGCCAGAATCGCCAGATTGCTTGCCGCACACAAGCCGCGCGTCGACAATCTGGGCGACGTGCTTGTGACGGTTGGTTCCGGAACGCCGCATCGCCTCATTGCGGCACCCATCGACGAGCCAGGGTATGTCGTCAGCGGCATCACGCCCGATGGATACCTCACATTGCAGCGCTTGCCCCAACTCGGAAATTTACCTTTGTTCAATGAGCTCTACTCTGCGGAGCCGGTCAAAATAGAAACACCACAACACAAATGGATCAACGGAGCAGTCGCCGGGATAAGCATCCATTTGCTGCCGCAACGGCAGCATCCGCCCAGCATGGCGGACCTGGATAACATGTACGTTGACGTGGGAGCCACTTCCGCCGCCGAGGCACGCGGCGCAGGCGCCGATGTTCTGAGCCCGTTGGCGATCCAGCGTTCGCTCTACGTGATGGCCAATGGGCGGCTTGCGTCACCTGCCATTGGCGACCGCTTTGGCGCAGCCGTACTGCTGCAACTTCTTAACGGCATTGATACGACAAAACTGAAGGGCACAACTACCTTCGCATTTGTCACACAGCAGTGGGTCGGTGCGCGAGGACTGCAGCGCGTGATGCAGGAACAGAAACCGGACGAACTGATTTATGTAGGGCGGCTCATTCGAGCGGTTGCAAACCCCAATCGACCGCAGGAAGAACTCCCGGGCTTCTCCCGCCAGCCGGGCAACGGCGTGTTGATCGCGGAAGAAAAGAGTGGCTCCGAACTCAGTGGCGTGGGCGCCGAACTGAAGCAGCTTGCAGAGCAGAACAAACTTGCCTTGCAGACAGACTTTTCTGCACCTTTGTTACCGCGGGGCGGCTATATGCCGCAACCAAAACTCCCGAACCGCACCATCCATCTCTCTATCGCCACCGCATGGCCCTCCACTCCTGCCGAATACATTGATTCCCATGATCTGGCGGGCCTGGTGCAACTGCTCTCGCTGTACCTCGGAGGCTCTTCGCAGCAAGTCGACATCCCTTCCGCAACAACACTGGCGGAACCAGCGCTGCCTCCCCGGCCCACAATCGCGCCCGGAGA
>DATEJX010000313.1:0-14777 GCA_035277785.1 Candidatus Angelobacter sp.
TCCGCCCACTGCGTCGACAACGCCCGGCAATGCCTCAATGGCGGCTGGAACCGTATCCAGGTTGCGGCCACCGTGGTTGGAAACGATGATGCCGTCCACACCCGCATCCACAGCGTGGGCTGCATCTTCCGCCGTTAGCACCCCTTTGAGCAGAAGCGGCACTGGCGTGAAAGAGCGCAGCCACTCGAGGTCGCTCCAATTGAAACTCGGATCAAAAAGCGCATCGTAGATGCCATATCCCTGCAGCTTATGACCTGACGCCATAAGCTTTTGCGCCAGTCCCCGAACGTGCATGCATTCGATCCCTGCGGGCAAGGCGAATTTGAGCTGCCCATAACGGCAACCGAGGACCGGAGTATCGACGGTGAGGCAAACGGCCTTGCAGCCCAGAGCGATGGCACGCTCCACCATGTCTCGCGTGAACGCGCGATCGCGCTGCACGTAAAGCTGAAACCAGATGGGCTGTTGTGTGTTGCGGGCGATCCCATCGATTGCGGTGGTCGTAAAAGAACTGACGATGAGCGGGACGCCTGCGGCACTCGCGCCGCGCGCGGTAGCAAGCTCTCCTTCAGGATGAAAGACCCGTTGATAAGCGATGGGAGCAAGCAGAATGGGTGACTGCAACTCGTCCCCGAACAGCGCGATGCGTGTATCAACCTGTGATACGTCTTCCAACACACGGGGCGCCAGCGCCAGCCGCTCAAAGCCCAGCCGGTTTTCGCGCATGGTGACCTCGTCCGCTCCGCCGGAACGGATATAGTCATAAGCCATTTGCGATAACTTCTTGCGCGCGAGAGGCTCAAACTGGAGAACATCGGCAAGCGGCAGGCTGGGCACCGGAGTTGAAGTTTTGCGGCGGCTGCTCTTTTTCTTCATTCATTCCCCAATATTTGTTAGTGCGCGCTATAACCGCCATCTGCCGTGAATGCGGCGCCTGTGATCCATGAAGCCTCATCGCTGGCAAGAAACACTGCCAATCCGGCAATGTCTCCGGGTTGGCCAAAGCGGCCCATGGGATGCGCGGATATTCTCTGCTGGCGCGCTTTTTCATCCAGATTGAAGGCTGCCACCATTTCGGTTTCGACGATTCCGGGGCAGATGCAGTTGATGCGGATATTTTCCTCCGCATGGTCCAGCGCCATGGCGCGACTCAAGGCCAGGACCGCTCCCTTGGAAGCTGAGTAAGCAACGCGATTGCGTGCTCCAAGAGAACTCAGTACGGAAGCGATATTGATGATGGATCCGCTCCCGGCCTTGCGCATGTGGGGCAAAGCTGCCCGCGAAAGCTGCCATACCGCGCGCACGTTCGTGTTGAAAGTCTGTTCCCACTGCTGACTTGTCAGCGATTCGGCGGTACCGGCAAGGAGAACACCGGCGTTGTTTACCAGAATATCCAGCCGCTTGAATTCCTCAACGGTCTGTTCCACAAGTTTGTTGGTATCGTCAGAGTGGGAGACATCAGCCGCAAGAGCAAGACACTGAGGGCCGATTTCGGTAGCTGCTTGCTCCAGTTTGCGGGCGTCGCGTCCGCAGATGACCACGTGGGCGCCTTCGCGCGCAAATGCCGCTGCAATGGCCTTTCCGATTCCGCTGCCCGCACCAGTCACAATGGCTGCTTTGCCGGCTAAACGCATGCAGGAATTGTAATGCCAAGGCCTTCTTCGCCGGATTGCGGCCGGATTTCGCAAACGCGAAATTGGACAAATACATTTTCGAATAGGCTGTGGCGCTTATCTCTTGCTGCGTTCGTGGACGTGGCGCTCGCCGCGAGAAAGTACGGCTGCTCCTGTTTCGCCGATCACAACTTCTCGCATAGAGGATGAGGGCGGCATTGAGACGGGCAGGGACGCGATGAAAGCAGGCTCCGCGTAAGTCGTTTCTTCCTGCGCGCTCCAATCGTCAGACTGCCCCCAGTCCGACTGCGGCAATCCTTCTTCCACGCGATTCTGGACAGGCAAGCTGGTGAGGTTGTCCTGGTAAGCCACCGGCAGGGAGAGGTGGTTATGGCGGCGGTGCCGAATGACTCTGTTTGCTGTGGGCAAGACTTGCGCCGGCATTGGCGTGGAAATCCTTTGAAGCTCGGGTTTAGCGCTGAAGTCCATTGAGATCGATAGCGCGTGAGAAACTGACACAAAAGCTACGACAAAGGCTATAAAAGCGGTGTCATCCAGCAATTGCTTCCAACGCGAAACCTGTGGGGGTTCCGTGAGGATGTGGCGGATGCGGGTGCCCAGGAAAGAAGACGACGCCGCAAAATCGACACCGAAACCAGGGCTTTGCCTGAGCATGGAAAGCCTCACAAACCGGGCCAGACTGTCAGCATAGTCGGCGCGCTGTTCAGGGCGGCTTTCCACCACGCCCAGATCGCACGCCAGTTCACGCTGCATGATCATCCTCTTGCGCGCCTGCCACACAGCAGGATGGAAGAAGAGCAGGGCGCAAAGCAGATCGCCAAGTGTTGCCCAGAGATAATCACAGCGCAACGTATGAATCAGCTCATGCCGCAGAATATTTTCCATTTGCGGAGACGAGACAAGTTCTTCACAAACCTCGGGAAGAACAATGCGCGGTGTCCACCAGTAGACGGTTGCCGGAGTGCTTACGTGGGGCAAGACAATCAGGCGGCAGCGCCGTATGTTGAAATCGCGGCACAGGCGCTCGAAGATCTGCTGAAGTTCCGGTGAGGGCCGTTTTCCGTGCCTCAACCAGGCGTGCAACTGGATGTGCTTCAGCGCTTCACGTGCCAGCAGCACCAGTGCAACTGCCAGGTAAATCGTCCCCAGCACTACTGCCGCGCGGCCAATCCATACACTCCAACTGGCCGGGACGAGAAGATGTTCACCAGCGAACTGGGTATTTGAGGCGACAACGCCAATCTCAGCGGAAGAACGGACAAACATGGAAACGATCTGGTCCGTTACAAGGGCAGCCCAGGATAGTCCAGCTCCCAGAAGAAAGCCCAGCCAGGTAAGAAAACGATGTCGCGGGCTGGGTAGCAAACGGGCCAGACCAAGGCAAAGCACGAACCCCGCCGCCACCTTCAACATAAAGGTCAGCAGCGCCCCCGCGAGATGGAGAGAGTACGATCCCATAAAAAGGGAGTAGAGGGACTCTGTGGTGCAGTGCGCTTATTTCACCGGCTGCGTCTTCTGCAGGCGGTAATTCCGGATGAGGCTTTCCAGCTCTTCCAGTTCAGATTCCTTTACCGGCCCAGCTTCCAGCAAATTGATGAGCAGTTCGGAGGGTGATCCGCCGAAATTCTGATCGAGCAAAGTTTGAACTGAGAGCCTGCCCACTTCCTCCCGGCTGACGCAGGGTTCGAAAACGAAAACGCGGCCACGGCTCATGTGGCGAACCAAACCCTTTTCTTCCATGATGCGAAGAATGGTTTGCGTAGTCTTGTAATTGGGCTTGGGCGTAACCGTGGAGTTGCTGATCACATCATCTACTGTGCCGTTTCCGAGGCCCCAAAGAACTTGCAAGATTTTCAACTCAGCCCGAGTGGGTAGTACCGTCTTCTGCTGAACATCCATAACTTTTTCCTTCTCCAGATAACTTTAATAGCTTGCGGATATAACCGATCTCTTTTGTCTTTACCTTGCTTCTTTGCCACTGTTAGGAACCCGCGAAAAAAGGTGCGAATACAGGGCCAGCAGGATTCCGAACATCCAGAGAAAATAGCCCTGCCGCGGATACAAGTGGATCTGGTAGAAAACGATCCAGCAGGCAATGAACATCAGAGTTACGGCATACCTGAGCAAACTCACAAAGATCCATCTTGGTTTTATCAGAATCAGAGGCAGGCTGACAAGGAAAAGCGGATTAATCCACCCGCTTAACAGCAGGGAAAAGAATTGCACTGGAGCCTGATGGAGCAGGTTCATGCCGTCTTTGGTCCAGGGGATGCGTAAGGTGTTGGTGGCACAAACAATTCCGGGAATTCCGGAAGCAGATCCCTTTTGTGATACCGCAGGCAGAATGAAACTCACGGCAAACATGCCGATTCCGGCGAGCAGGGCTATCCACCTGATCCATCTCATTTTGAAAGACTAAGCTCCTATTAGATGAGAAAGGATTGTAGCCGGAAAGGATGAAACGGGCAGCAGGAAATTAAGTCCGAGGCATTGAAGACCAGCAGGCTGAGGAATTGCTAATCCGAACTGGGCAAGACGAGTAGACTCGACAGCTCGCACAGAGGCCAACGGAGCTGAGAGAGCAGAGGGAGAGCTGCGCTATGTTGTAAACTCGAAGTTTAGGCAAAATGGCCCTATGTCCGAGACTGTCCAGACCAGCATGATTCAAGTGACGCTTCCCGACGGAAGCAGAAAAGAAGTTCCTCGCGGTAGCACGCCACTCGATATCGCCCGTTCCATTAGCCCGCGGCTTGCTGATGCCGCCCTGGTGGCGAAGATCAAGCCCGTGGCTGTCAGCACTCAGCATTCAACCCTTCACGATTCTGGCGACGGAGCTTCGGGGGAGGCAGAGAAGACCCCGGCCAGCATGCATGCACAAAAATCCAGGGATGGCTGGCAGTTTGCGGAGCTGACCAGGCCCCTGGAAGCAGATGTTGATCTGCGTCTCTTAACGGACAGGGATCCGGAAGCGCTGGAGGTTTATCGTCACTCTTCAGCACATGTGCTGGCTACCGCGGTGCTGGAACTCTTCCCGGAAACCAAGCTTGGTCATGGTCCGCCGACCGAGAGCGGCTTCTTCTATGACTTCTATCGTCCAACGCCGTTTACGCCCGAAGACCTGGAGCGCATTGAGAAACGGATGCAGGACGTGGTGCAGCGCGACGAGAAATTCCTGCGCGAATACATTCCGCGTGATGAAGGGCTGAACCGCTTCCGTTCCGAAGGCGACTTCATGAAGGTCCACTTCATTGAGCAGTTCACCAAACCGGGTGATCCGATCTCAACGTATCGCAACGGCAAGTTCGTTGACTTCTGCCGTGGGCCGCACGTGCCTTCCACCGGCCGGATCAAGGCATTCAAGCTGCTCAACATCGCCGGCGCGTACTGGCTGGGCGATGAAAAGAACCCGCAACTCCAGCGCATTTACGGCACCTCATTCTTCAATAAGAAGGACCTGGATCAGCACCTGCATATGCTGGAAGAAGCCAAGAAGCGCGATCATCGCGTGCTGGGGCAACAGCTTGATCTCTTCAGCATTCAGGAACTGGCGGGGCCAGGGCTGATCTTCTGGCATCCCAAGGGCGGCATCATCCGCAAAGAAATGGAAGACTGGATGCGCGACGAGTACCTGAAACGCGGCTACTCGCTGGTGTACACGCCGCATGTCTTCCGCGTGAACCTGTGGAAGACCAGCGGGCATGAAGGCCATTACGCGCAGAATATGTTCACGCCCATGGAACTGGATGACGCCGAGTATCGCGTGAAGCCCATGAACTGCCCCGGGCACATCCTGATCTACGCCGATTCGCTGAAGTCCTATCGCGATCTGCCGCAGCGCTATGGCGAACTTGGAACGGTCTATCGCTACGAGCGTTCAGGCGTGATGCATGGGCTCCTGCGCGTACGTGGCTTTACCCAGGATGATGCTCACATCTTCTGTACGCCGGAACAGATTGAAGACGAAGTTGAGGGCTGCGTTGATTTCGCGCTGGCCGTATTGAAGACGTTTGGCTTCAATGATTATCAGGTTGAGCTGAGCACCTGGGACCCGAATGACAAAAAGACCTTCATCGGCGGCGACGAGATGTGGAACCTCGCCAACAACTCGCTGGAGAAGGTGCTCAAGAAACTGAATATTCCTTACAAAATCATTCCCGGCGAAGCGGCGTTCTACGGTCCGAAGATCGACGTGAAGCTGGTGGACGCCATCGGACGCCTGTGGCAGCTTTCCACCGTGCAGTTTGACTGGAACCTGCCCGAGCGTTTCAAGCTGGAGTACGTCGCTGAAGATGGCTCACGCAAGCAGCCGTTGATGGTGCATCGCGCGCTGTTCGGATCGGTAGAGCGCTTCTTTGGCGTCCTCATTGAGCACTACGCGGGCGCGTTCCCGGTATGGCTCTCGCCGGTGCAGGTGGCCGTGATCCCCATCAGCGAAAAGCACGTGGAGTACGGGAAGAAAGTCGTACAACAGCTCAAAGACGCTGGTGTGCGTGTCCATCTCGATGATCGCAACGAAAAGATGAACGCCAAAGTCCGCGAGCACACCATTCACAAAGTGCCATTTCTGCTGGTGGTCGGCGAAAAAGAGGCCGAAGCAGGCACGGTGAACGTGCGTGTCCGTGGCCAGCAGCAGCCGGAGGGGACGGTGCCGGCGACGCAGTTTGTGGAACGGGTGAAGAAACTGATCGCAGACAAAAGCGTAAAGCTGAGCTGAGAACAAATCTTACCGCTGATGAACGCGGATACCCGCGGATCAGAATGAAAGACCAATAGAACAGCGGAACCTCTGCTTCCTCTGTTCCTCTGCGTTTTAAAGGTGTTGAATTTTTCAGATGAATTCCAGATTTAGCGGTTTCTCCCCTGATGCAATCGCCTTTCTCCGCTCGCTCAAGCGCAACAACCGGCGCGAGTGGTTTCAGCCGCGTAAAGAGAAATATGAAAAGCTCATCAAGGAGCCGATGCTGGAGCTGATTGGCTGCCTGAATGAAGAGTTTGCGCGTTTTGCGCCGGAGTATATTACGCCGCCGCACAAGGCTATTTACCGCATTTATAGGGACACGCGTTTTTCCAAAGACAAGACGCCGTATAAGACGCACATCTCGGCGATCTTTCCACGCTGCACAGCTCGCAAACGGGAAGGGTCAGTATTCTATTTTCATTTCACGGAAAAAGAGCTTCTCATCTTCGGCGGCGTGTGGGGGCCGGAACGGGATGAACTGCTCGCCTATCGGACCCTGCTCCAGGAACAGTACGAGGAATTTCAGGCCATTCTGGCTGACCGAAACGTTAAGCGCGCTCTCGGCGGTCTTCAGGGCGAGCAGCTTACGCGCATGCCCAAAGGCTTTCCCGTTGATCACCCGGCAGAGAATCTCCTGCGCCATCGCCAATGGTTCCTGGAAGCCACGCTGACCAACAAGAGCTTGACTTCGAAAAAGCTCGTTCAGGAGATCGCGTCTCGATTCGAGCTCATGGCGCCGTTCGTGGAATTCCTCAACCGGCCATTTGCCGAGAAACACCAGCGCAAAAAGATGATGATGATGGCGTTCTAGTGTTTCCAGAGTCTGAAAGAGGAGCTCTTTGGAAATGAATTCTCGAAGCATTCTTCTCGCGCTATTCCCGGCCACGGTGTGCGTGGCCGCGATCGCATGTTCAGCGCAAACAGAGCCGGGCGACACCTGGGACGTGGTGGGACAATACGATTGCAGCCGGCTGAACGACGATTCGCCACAAGAGCAGAAATTGTTCCTGCTTCCTGACATGAGTTGGGAACGCGCTGCTCCCTTTACTCCACAAGCTGTTCGCGTGCAAAAAGATCAACTTCCAGACCAGAAACTTTCATGGGCAGCTCACGGTGTTCAAACGGGCCATGACATTCACTTTTGCGGCCGGCATTATGCGTCTTTACCAGAACGAAGTCATCGCGGATTCTGACCAGGATGTGGCAGAGTTGCGTCCGAGCCCACTGATGAAACGACTGATGAAGAAGCTGGACAGGCCGTCAGCCTTGCCGGATAGAGGAGCTTCTCCGATTATTGAAAGGCGGTTGTTACAAAGCTTCCAATACGATGAAAAACTCGGCATCTTAACGGAGCTTCGCTCAGTGAACAGCAGCCCGCCGCCGCTTCTTTGCACAAGAGCACCGCTTTTTAGCGATAACCCTGCGACCTCTGCAGAGAGCAGATAACTGCAACAGAACGGCAACATCGACGCGGTTTCTAATTCAGCGTGAGGTTGATTGCGGTGCTGCTCTGCACATCTGCTGATGTGCCGGTTACGGTCACCGCAAAAGATCCATGATTGCTGGGTGTTGTGAGTCCCTGGCATCCGGCGATTACAACGGCCACAACCATCACAGCCCCAAGCAAACCCACGCATCTCCGCCTGCGTTGCCTGCCTTTTGTGAATGGCAGAACCACCAGGCAGGGCAGAAGGATTGCAGCCCAGATGAGCCGCTTCCCCACGATCTGCGCCGAAGTCACAGGTAAGGTGGAAATCGTAAGTTTGATATTGGCAGGCAGCTTCGCCGGCTTGATTCTTGCCTGGTCAAAAGCGCAGTGGACTCCCGAGGGCAGTCCGGAACAGGCGAACGCCACGGGCTGAGTTAGTGAGCCGTCAGAGCCGACAGCCAGCGTGAATATGGCAGATCTTCCCAGGCTGATGGTCGCCTGCGCGGGAGAGACATTCATGCTCAGCTTGCTGGGAGCCGGAGTTACCGGAGGCGCAATAACAGTGAAGTCAATCGAGTTAACAAAGATCGCTCCCTGATTATCTTTTGCCTGGATTGTCAGGGAGTGCCGGCCGCTTGCGGCACTGATCTGCGCCGTCAGCGTGCCTCCGGAACCAGTGGAAACCGTTTCTCCGTCAAGGAACGCCTGCATAGTTTTCACTGGATTCTTATCAGTGGTTTCCGCCACCACGGTGACGGGCGACGTTACCTCAGCATCTTCTGCAGGCGAGCAAATGGTGATTGAAGGAGACGCAGAATTCGGCGGGCATGGAGTTGACGGTCCCGCGTTCAGAAAAAAGTTCAGGTCAGTATCGAAGCCGTCAGCCACGGTCTCATTTTTTGTATCACCGGTTGCTCCCGGCGCGGAAACGGAAACCTGGTATGGACCAGGAGCAAGCTGCAGAGAGTAACGGCCTTTCGAATCAGTTGTAACTGATTTGCCGGCAGTGGAGATCGTCGCTCCCGCAACCGGGGTGCAATCAGATGTGTTGCGTACCATCCCGCTAAGCGTCCCTGCCCCCGTTTGAAGGTGCGGATTGTGATATGGGACGGTGAACTGGTTCCTTGTGTCCGTTTTGAATCTCTTCAGGAATGGGGAAAAAGTTTGGACGGAGATGGTGTTCGAGGCAGGGTGGAAAGTCAGAATCCTGAGCCAGCCGTCGCCCCCGTTGGGAAAGGTCTGGTAATTGGCCATCATCTCATTTACCAGGTTGCCGCCGTCCGCTATATCACTGCGATGCCCAGCCTGGCCGTTGGTGAGATGGCCGCTTAAGACCATAATCACATTGGGGAACTTCCTCAGAGTCTGCCATAGATCGTCGCCGGTGGCGTTGCCGGCCGGCATGTCATTGGTATCGCAAAAATCAACACGCGTGTTGTCAATATAGGTAAATGAGTGAGTCACAACGATCGCTTCCTTGTCAGGGTTTGCCTGAAGGATTGATTTTGCCCAGCTCACGGATTCCGGCCGTGGCATGAACTCCAGGATCAGGAAGAGAAAGTCTTTGCCGCCTATATTCAGTACTCCAAAGAAATTCTCATTGCTGCCGGTTGGGAAATTGCCGCGATAGTAAGCCTTCCCGGCATAACGCGAGGGTCCGAAGAAGCGATTGAAGCCTTTTACTGGCCGACCGTTTTTTGGCGCTGCGTCGTCATAATCGTGGTTGCCGATGGCAAGCATGTAGGGAATGCCGGCATTGTCGAGAACGCGAAATGCTGAATCGGAACTCTCCTGCTGCTCCGGATCACTGAAATCGTTCACAATATCGCCCTCGCCGAGCACCATGCGGATGTTCAACCGGTCTTGATTGTCAGCAATCCATTTTGTTTGGGAGCTCAAAACGTTAGGAAAGAACTGCGATTCGTTTTGTGTGTCCGGCAGGGCAATGATGGTGAAGTCGGTCTGTGCAGCGCAAATCGCGCTAAAAAAAAGAACAACCGCCAACGAGCAGGCACGAGAAATTGTGGCGCGCATAGAACTGGGGCCCCTTGCTACTTTGCTTACACAATGGATGCAGCAGCGTAGAACAGCGCTGGCCCGAGCACATCTGAAAGTTCTTACAGCGAAGCGCGCGCAGAATGAGAATCTATTCACCAAGCTTCTTAGCTGCTTAGGTGTGATCGCCGGCGAGTTGCAGGCTACTGAAAGAATTCATTCATGCTGGGGGCGGTAGCCGACAGGCCTGGACGATCGCCAACCTTGAGCAGATCAAGAATGAGACGCAATGTACTCTGGTGTTGATAGAAGGTTGTGGAGCGGAATCCGGTCTTCACATGCGATCCAACCAGAACGGTGGCCACCTGTCCTCCCAGAAAGGCCAGATCAGTATCTCTGCTCTCGTCAAAAGTGATGATGAGCACACTGTTGGCGAAGGCGGGGCTATGAATGAGCGGATCAATATTTGTCTTGAGCCAGGTGTCGGCCGGCGCGAGTTGGGCAGAAGCGGGACAGACAAGCCCACCTCCAGGACAGTCATGCGCGTCGTCGACGGTGTTGGGCGCAATGAATCCGAAGCTGGGCAGCGCATTGGCCGCCATGTCCGTGGAGAGTTGGCTGAAGGGAACAATGTTCGCGGCTTGCGTAGTGGGGGTTTGACCATCAGCGCCGGCAACGTCAGTAAAGTAGGCAAATGGATCATGCCGCTTCATGTAGGGAAGAACGTCACCCCCGACATAACCGGTGGAAGGGATGCTCTCCATGTACGCTTTCCAGGTTTTACCTGCGCCGGCCAGGGCCTGCACCAGATTGTCGTCAGAAACAACGCCGGTAAAACCGTCATCCGCACTCGCGATCTGCCCGGTGGTAAGCATGAAGTAATTGCCAATGGAAGGATGAATGTTGGCGAAGTAGTTTGCGGCCAGAGAATTCTGCGTAGCCAGAGAATTAAGGTAAGGCATTGCTGGATTGCCAATGACTTGAGAGAAGCTGTGATTTTCCAGCACCACCAGAAACACATGGTCTGCCGCAGGAATGGTCCCGCCACCCCCACCGCCGTTTCCTGAGTTGCTGAGAGAGCCTCCACCGCAACCTGCAAGGAACAAAAACAATACCGCCCACACGCAGCAACGCACACTTCTCATGCCCGGAATCTCCCCTGAGAGTAACTCTTAGTTGTCTCGGTTAGATGCCGGACAGATGAATCGGGCAATCCTCAATTCCGCTCCACAAGAGTTGCAGCCCGATTTAAAGTCAATTTCGCTTGTATGGAACGCGACGACGTCAGGCAGCTGACTCAAGCTGAACGTCTTCACCAAGTTCCTTGCGCCTACGGCGCTGCTGGCGGCTGCCTTCCGATCGCGCCATGGCATAAGCAGCCAGAGCCATGTTGATGTCGCGCACAGCAATGTCATAGTCGCCGTTCAGCACCAGATCAGCAGCAATGCTCAGCAGCCACGCTGATGCGGTGTATCCTGCCAGCCGAGGCTTGCGCGTGAGAATGCCCAGACCTACCAGCATCTCGATTACGCCGACGCCGTACATGAATTTTCTGCCACTCACGGGCAGACGCTCGCGCACTTGCGGCGCAATGTATTTATCCCAATTTGTCAGCAGGTTGGTGAATTTATCCAGCCCAGCCAGAAATGCCGTGGACCCTAATCCTATGCGTAAGGCCCAGTACACATCATCGAGATGTCCTTCACGATGCATGCTCTTTCCCCTCTTGGGGGTCGGATGCCGGCGTGGGGAACAATGTTTGCCGGACGGTAAACCCGGATTTCAGAGCAGCCATCCTACAAAGGTCTGCTTCTCTGTCCGACTCTGAATAGAGAAATTTTTGCAGGCGCGGCTTATTGCACGTGCTGTTCACCCTGGGCATATTCGTTCGGCTGTTTCCGATATCCATGTTGCTGGTTGTGGGCGGCGCGGTGTGCGCCGGAGGTCTGGCAGCCACGTGCTTCACCCGAGCGCGACGCAAGATCCAGCATGTCCACCGCATTCAGGTAGTTATCGAGCCGGATACGAAGCCTGAATTACTCGAGAAAATCAATTAAAAGAGGATAAACTCTGTCTTATGAAGTATCTGGGCAGAGTGCTGTTGCTGTGTGCAGCCCTGGCGACGGGGCAGACTTCACCCGCGTCGTCGGCTGAAAAGCTGCAATCGTTCAACGCGCTGGCGCAGCAGCAGTTCGGAGCGACGTTCAGCATTGCAGAGAAGACTCCTACAGCGGTAATTACAGGAGACTTTGACGGCGACGGAGTGGAAGACGTGGTGATGGTGGCAGACAGCAAGGATCCTCTGCCAGACTCCTACCAGTACAAATACCAGGTGGAAGATCCTTACAATGCATTTTTTGGCTTTGGCGATCCGCGCGAGACTGCCGGAATGGGGCGCCTGGATCCGCGGCAAAGCCACGATCTGCTGGTGATTTTTGGCGCGGGGGCCCAAGCCTGGCATGCAGCCACGCCAAAAGCAAAATTCGTTCTCATCAACGTCCCTTTTGACAGCGTGCAGCTCGGACGCATGCTGGTGAAAAGGAAAAAACCGCCGATCTTTGTCATTAAAGCCATTGAAACCCAGCTTTCTGAATCGGCGATTTACTGGGACGCAAAGAAGAAGCACTGGCGCTGGCAGCCGGGCAATTCCATCGATTAGAGCAGCGGCTTGTCTTCTGCAGGCCCGTTCTGCTCAGCCGGGGCTGGATTCACCTCAGGTTGAGTGACTTTAGCGGGCAGCTTTTCTCCGCGGAAGACACGCATCATGGCATTGGCGACCTTTCTCACCGACAGCTCACCGTTCTCCCCGGCCGTCACGATTTCCCCATTCTTGTGCGTGCGATAGTACCAGCGCTTGAGGATGGCCAGCTCTTCACTGAATTGCGTGGCGGAGCGTGCGTGCGCGTCAGGCATTTGCTGTAACGCAGCGCGCAGACGCGAATCAACTGATTCACTCTCCGCTTCCACGGGAAACTGTTCCGGTCCGGTGAAGGCGCCATGGCGAAAGCGAAACAGGGCGACTGAGGCCGGCTGAGCCGATGGCTGCACGATTACGCCGTCGAGCTGGTCAAGACGCCCGCAGATCTCATCACAGGCTGAGAGAATGCCTTTGATCTTTGCCACTTTGGTATGGACCTGGGCCGCGGCCTCAAATTCCATTTCTGCTGAGAGTCGGTCGCGCTCTTTCTCAAGCTCGCCCAACAGAGAGTCGCCTCTGGAATCAAAGTAGGCCTGAACACGTTCCACCTCGGCGAAGTAAGCTTCATCTGTGCAGCCTTTAAAGCAGGGCGCCAGGCACATCTTCATCTCTGAGTAGACGCAGCCGGGATAGGCGGGATCAGGATGCAGCTCAAAGGTGCAACGGCGGATCTTGAAGAGGTCGAGCGAGTCATTCATGAACTTCTCTGCTACCGCCCGGGAACGGAACGGGCCGTAATAGATTGAACGGGCAGAGAGCCGTCCGAGTTTGTTGGTAACGTAAGCCCGGGGATAAGCATTTTCCAGATTGAAGCGGATGAGTGCGGGCGCATGAAGGCGCAGCCGTTTCTGGTAGGTTCTGGGAAACTCCTGGCGGAAAAGGCGGTAGAGAAGCAACGTGGATTCAAAGTCAGAGCCAGTGAGCGAGTACTCGATTGTCGCTACACGCTCCCGCAGGTTCAGCCGTTTGGACTGGGATTCAGCCGGAGAAAGTAAGCGAAGCAGGCGGCGTCGAAGATTGGCGGTCTTACTGACGTAGGGTTCGGCTGCGGGATCGGCGCCGCGCAGCATGAACACAGCGGGAGCAGAGGGAAATTGAGTGAAGAATTCCGCCGGCTGGTCGGGCGAGAACGGGATGGAGTGCGAGAGCATTTACAGCAAAGGACGCAACGGTCGCCAAGGCTTTTGAATAGTCTTTCATAAATTGCGAATTCTGCGGATTGCCTGAGGGTATTCCTGAGAGGTGCTTTAGCTAGATTCCAAAACTTCAGCTACAAACGCGTTTATCTGAAATTGGCGCTCGTGACGCGCTGGCGGAAGTCCACGCCGTCCATCTGCACCACGCGGCACATCTCATGTAAGCGCGAGCGCATGCGTTCGGTGATCCGGTCACCAAGCGTTTCGCCGCGTGCGGCCTGCCGTGCGGCTTCAGAGGCTGAGCCACGGAAAGCCTGTCCTTCGCCGGGGGGAAGGTTGGGGAAGTTGGTGGTGATGATGGTGGTCTTTTTCTCGTTATAGCGGCTGTTCAGGATGTGGCTGACGGTGTCCCAGACCCACTCGCTCGGCTTCACGGCGCCCAACTCATCCAGCACCAGCACCTCCACTTCAAAGATGGGGCGCACGATTTCCAGTTCAGTGGTCTGGACTGTGGGATTGTAAGAGTTCTGGATTTCCTTAAGCAGCTCACGATAGTCGCAGAAACGGCAGGGAACGTTCTTGGACCGGATCAGTTCCTGGATGATGCCCACCGCGAGATGTGTCTTTCCCGTTCCTACGGGGCCAATGAACAGCAGCCCGGTTTTTTCAATGGGATACTCTTCCGCGAAGCGGCCCGCAGCCAGGCGCGCAGCAGCCAGTGAGCGATGCGCGCCGGAAAAGCCGGTTTCAAAATCGGCCAGACAGCAGTGCTCATAACGAGCAGGAATCCGGGCCGATTTCAGCAGCCGCGCCGTCCGCGCTTCATTGCGGCAATCGCAATGGGCCATGCGACTGGCTTTTCCGGGAATCTCAACGGATTTCCATCCGGTGCCGCCGCAGATGGGACACTCGGGAGCGGGTTGCGATTGTGAGGCCATCGAGGATTTCTATCTAGCCAACATACCATTAAATTGTTGCGGGTGAGTGCTGGGTTTTTGGGGGCGCTCCCGAAGTTGTACACAGGAAATGCACAGCGTCTGCACTGCATGGCAGGCAAGCGTCGGAGACTGTGCGAGCTCAAGATGATCGCTAAAAAGTTCAGCTTGCCCGCGGTGGCACGGTTCCGCCGAGCTCAACGATCAGCGCG
>DATEJX010000314.1:0-3158 GCA_035277785.1 Candidatus Angelobacter sp.
GGCAATGGCCTTTTTACGATCGAGTTCCACCGTGTACTGCGACTGGCCACTTCTCTCCAACCCGGGAAGAATATCTTCCACGATCTTCTGCGGATCTTCACTCCGTGGATTGTCTGAAGTCACCACCACAAAATCGCTGCCCGCACCGGCCGCTTCCCCCATCAGCGGGCGCTTGGTTTTGTCGCGATCGCCCCCGCATCCAAACACAGTGATCACCCGGCCCGTCTTCCCCGAGCGCGATACAAAATCTCGTGCGATGGCAGTGAGATTTTCAAGAGCGTCATTGGTGTGCGCGTAGTCCACCACCACCGTGAAAGGCTGGCCGCAGTCCACACGCTCGAAACGCCCAGGGACTTGATTGAATCGTCTGATGGCCGCGGCAATCTGGTCAAGCGAACATCCACGGGCCCAACTCGCGGCCGAAGCGGCCAGCAGGTTGTAGACGTTGATCCTGCCAATTAACTGGGAGTGCACGCGAACCGATCCCGCAGGCGTAACCAGGTCAAAGTTCGTCTGCGTTGGCTGCAGGTGGATGTTGACTGCCTTGAAATCACCTTCCCCGATTCCATAGCTGATTACCTGCTCGCTGCTCTGGTGACTGCTCTTAAGCAACACGCGTCCATAAGGATCGTCAGCATTGATAATCGCCGCTCGTGGAGGCCGAGCTCCTGTGCCCTGAAACAGCAGGCTCTTGGCAGCGAAATAGCTCTCCATGTCCTTGTGGTAGTCCAGGTGATCGCGCGTGAGATTCGTGAATACCGCAACCTCGTAAGGAAGGGCCCAGACCCTTCCCTGCTCCAGAGCGTGCGAGGAAACTTCCATAACCGCATCTGTGGCTCCGGCATTCACAGCTTTGGCAAAAATCTGATTCAGTTCCAGCGATTCAGGGGTGGTATGCGGCGCCGTGAGCGTTTCTCCGGCCACGTGGTATTCAATAGTCCCGATCAGTGCCGAACGCTTGCCGCAGTGACTCAAAATGGATTCCACCAGAAATGTTGTCGTGGTCTTTCCGTTCGTTCCGGTGACGCCTATGATTTTCAATTTGTCCGCGGGATGGCCGTGGAAATTTTCGGTTAGAAGCGCCAGAGCTTTTCTGCCGTGCGGGACAGTTGCCCAGGCGACGTTCTCTCGGGCCGGTTCAGCGCTAGAATCGCTGACCACAGCAACAGCGCCGCGCTTGATGGCGGAATTGATATAGCGATTACCGTCAGAGGTTTCTCCGTGCATGGCGACAAATAGCCAGCCCGGCTGGATGCGCCGTGAATCGTAATCCAAGCCTGAAATTTCGGGATCTCCCCCACGATGCCGGACACCGAGCCCCGCTAAAAGCTCAGAGAGTTTCATTGTTGTTCATTATATGTGAGAAGAACGTCCACCACGGAGACCAAGAAATAAGGCAAAAAAGACAATTTAGCCGCAGACGAACGCAGATAAACACTGACCCAAAAATTCGCAGAACTGAACTATCCCTGATCTGCGTTTATCTGCGTTCATCAGTGGCGAATTGCTTTGTTTTTTTGGAAGTTAGGTTGGAGTACCGGCGAGCTGTTTCCGGCTCAACTTCTCCGGCAGCATCTTCAATCGCTTACACGCCTCTTCGAGTTCAGCATCGGTCTTGGCAAAGCAGAAGCGCACCAGGTTCTCGCCACCGTTGCCATGATAAAAAGCGCTGCCCGCCACTGTTGCCACGCCAGTCTCGCGCAGCAGGGTCATGGATTTTTCTTTACTGCTCTTACCGCCGAGAACGCTCGCGTCCGCCAGGACGTAATAAGCCCCCTTTGGCACTGAAGGCGTCAGTCCAATCTCCTTCAGCGTTCCGCAGAGTAAATCGCGCTTCTGCACGTACTCCTTCGCAATGTCCTGATAAAAACTTTCGGGCAGTTTGAAAATGCCTTCCGCAACGCCAATCTGCAGCGGGGCAGGCGCGCAGACATAGATCAGGTCATGGAAGTAGGCGATGGCCTGAGCCCATTTGCGATCGCAGATGGTGTATCCAACCCGCCAACCGGTAATGCTGAACGTTTTCGAGTAGCCGGAAATGGTAATGGTCCGCTCGCGCATTCCGGGCAGTGTGGCCGGGCTGATGTGTTGGCCTTCATAGACGAAATACTCGTAAATCTCATCAGTAAAGACGAACAAGTCGTGCTTCCTGGCGAAGTCGGCAATCCAGCCCAGTTCCTCGCGGGTAAAGACCTTTCCTGATGGATTCGCCGGGGAGTTGATCATGATGGCGCGCGTGCGCGGCGTGACGGCGCGTTCCAAATCTTCTGGCGAAAAGCTCCATTCCGGCGCGTGCAGAGTCACGTAGGTCGGCACAGCCTCTACCGCGATGATTGTGTTCAGGTGATAACCATAATAAGGTTCAAAGAGAATGACCTCGTCGCCGGGATTGAGCAGTGCAAGACAGCTGGCATAAAAGGCGCCTGTCGATCCGGAATGAATGATGACTTCGGTCTCGGGATCGCACTCAATGCCGTTGAAGCGGCGCATCTTCTGGGCCACGGCTTCGCGAATCGGCCCCAGTCCTTCCGCCCGCGTGTAGCTATTGCTGCCCTGTTCCATCGCCCGGCGCGCGCCTTCCCTCACTTCCACAGGCACAGGAGTGTCACAGACACCCTGGGCAAGGTTGATGCCCTTGATCTTTTCGCATTCAATGGACATCACCCGAATTTCAGACTGCACAGTACGCGCCGCGCGGCGGCTGGGGGAAAGCGACATGGAACGATCTCCTGATCTCAAAGCGCATGGACATAAAAAGACGCTTCTTCAGCATTTTATATGCATTTAAGGAGACACCAGCACCGAGCTGGACTCAAACGATCTAGACGCCTGCAGAAACTTCCATGTCTGAGATGGTGCCTTTAGGAATGTAGTAGCGCTGCGTGCGCGGCAGCTTGCCAAGGTAGCCGAGCAGAAAGAACGCAGCCGCAACCACGACAAAGCTGACCAGGCGAAGATCTCCGAGTGTAGCGGGCGCAAGATCAAAGAACTTGCCCATGCGCCACATGGCCCATCCGGCAAGCTGAGTGGGGACGACCATCCACACAGCAACGTAGAACCAGCCCTTCTCTTCACCCTCGCCGCGCGTGGAACGGCGGGCACGCGGAGTGAAGTCCAGCACGGTAGCCAGAACAATGGCGCCGGCCAGCACGTAGTAC
>DATEJX010000315.1:0-7331 GCA_035277785.1 Candidatus Angelobacter sp.
GATACGCGCTCTGCCCACTTGTTGTTGCTCTTGCATGTAACACTCGCAGCTAGTCTCCCGCCACTTCCGCCGTGCGCGCTTCTTCCTTGCCGGATGTTTTGTTCGCGCGCATCTCCTTCGCAGCGCGGTTGCGGGCCGCTCTCAGCTTCATGAAAGACTTTGCTTCCTTGATCAGGCGCTTCCGCTCGCCGGAGTCAAAGGCAGCCTTGCGCACAATGCGGAACACGGCCTTGGGCCGGAAGTAATACTCGTCATAGAACTTGTGCACCATCTCCAGCACGTATTCGCGCGGCAGGCCAGGATATTGGATCTGCGCCACCTGGTGACCACCATCATCCACCATGCGTTCCGTGCCCACAATAAAGCCATTCTGCTTGGCGAAGTCATACATCTCAGTGCCGGGATAGGCGTGCGCAATGGATACCTGGATGGTTTCCACATCCAGTTCCTTGGCGAAATCAATTGTGCGGCGGATGGATTCACGCGTTTCGCCCGGCAGGCCGAGAATGAAATCGCCATGCACCACCAGGCCGAGCTTCTTGGTATCTTTGGTAAATTGACGGGCGCGTTCCACTGTAGCGCCCTTCTTGATGTTCTTCAGGATCTGCGGATCGCCTGATTCATATCCCACAATCAGCAGGCGGCAGCCTGCTTCGCGCTGCGCTTTCAAAGTTTCATAGTCGGTCGTTACCCGCGATGTGCAACTCCAGGTCAGGTTCAGCGGCTTCAGCTTCTGGCAGAGTTCAACCGTGCGCTGCTTCTGGATATTGAACGTGTCATCGTCAAAGAAATATTCCTTCACCCACGGCCAATATTCCTTTGCCTGCGCCATCTCGCGGGCCACCGCATCAGTGGAGCGTTTGCGCCATGGATGCCCGCTCAGCGTCTGCGGCCACAGGCAGAAGGTGCACTGCGCCGGGCAGCCTCGGGTGGTATAAAGCGCTACAAAGGGATAAAGAAGAAAAGGGACGTTGTAGCGACGAACGTCGAGGTCGCGATAATAGACCTCAGTTACATTCGGCAGCGCATCAAGGTCTGTAACGTCCGGACGGTCAGGGTTGTGGACTACTTTTCCATTTGCGTCCCGATACGATATACCTCGAATCTCTGGAAGCGGAGCACCGTTCGCGTATTCCACCACTGAGTAATCAAACTCACGCCTGCAGACAAAATCGATGGCCGGACACTCGTTGAGAGAGCGCTCCGGCAACGTGGTCACATGCGGACCCACAAACGCCACTTTCAGCCGGGGATTTGCCTCTTTCATCTTTGTGACCAGCTGAATGTCTCCAGGGAAGCCGGGCGTGGAAGTAAACAGCACCAGGAACTCGTATTGTTTCCCGATCTCAATCGTCTCTGCCGCTGAAACATGATGCGGAGGAGCGTCCAGCAGACGCGAGCCTTCCAGCATTCCAGCCGGATATGCCAGCCACACCGGATACCAGTAGGATTCGATCTCGCGGGTGGCCGGCCAGCGTGAGCTGGCGCCCCCGTCAAAATTCTCGAACGACGGCGGATTCAGAAACAAGGTTTTCAGAGGCATCAGGTTATTCTAGCATCCCTGTTCAGCCGCTAAAGTCAAGTGAATCCAAGTGGTTAGAAGCCGTCAGTGAGCGGTCTTATGGTGCAGGGAATGGTGCATTTTTTAGAGCAGGCCGGAATCACGAATCAAGCCGGATTATTCGAGCGGGCACTCTCTTTTTGAGCCAACATCGGCTTAAAAGAGACATCATCAAACATGGAAAAGAGGGGATACTGGGCTGAAAAAGGGCCTCTCTGCCGGAGGTTTTTAGTTATGCCAAAGAACAATTTAATCATTCTGGCCGGGCTGAAAAGCTTTATCATCACCTCACACGACGGCGCGCCGGACAACCAGTACCGCATTCGCGAGAAACATGTGGAGTTCCGCTCGGTAATGCCCAACTGGCCGCCCCCAGCAAGACTTGGCTGGCGGGTGCTGGAGCCGGATGAAGTTCAACTCCATTTTGCTCTCCGAACCCCTGTAGCAGATTGGCTGGATAAAACGCTTTACTCGCAGGCGCGCGCCGCGTAGTTGTAAGGCAAGTTACTCGTCCGGGCCCTTTTCCTGGAGTAATTTCTCCAGAGTCCGCAGGAGCCCGTCATGATCGCGTTCGCCAACAACCGCGTCCACTCCATCCGGCAACTCCGCGGTAACGACTTTTGCCCGCACTACCAGAATCACGCAGATGGTGGCCCGGATCATTTTGAGAGACTTAGCCACTGACCAGCCTTCAGTCTCAATGTAATGCTGCTGATCCAGTACCACCGCATCCACTTTATTGTTTACGCAGATTGCAACCGCGTGATCTGGAGTGTAAGTGGTCATGATGCCGTAACCCAGGTCTTTGAGGCTGCGCGCAGTCCGGCTCTGTCGCCGGTCAACCAGCAACAGGATGGTGGGTTTCCGTCCATTGTGCCTGGATTTCATCATTTGGGCACAGAAATTGGCGCCATTTCCTGCATGCTTCCAGACAGCCAAAGTGAAGCAAGCAGACCTGCCTCGGCAAAGAACCACTCACAATGCTTTGCTGGTTGCAGATGATGCACTCGGAGTGGGTAGGAGGAGGAGATCAGTGCCAACCCCCCGCTGGTCTCAAGTCCAGTCCCACAAGAACCCGCTCTGTGTTGGAAAGATCGCCGATAATTTTCTTCACGGGAGTGGGTAATCGCCGGACCAGAGTAGGCACGGCGATAATCTGGTCCCCGCGCGCCAGCATGGGTCTCTCCAGCAGATCAATCACTTGAATGCTATAGATGCCATGCAGATGCTCTTCACAGAGCTTTTTCAGGTTTTCGAAGGCGCGAATGGACGTGGGCGTCATGCCTGCCACGTACAGCCGCAGTTCCCAAAGAGCTTTGCTCCGGCGACGCGGCGGGCCTGCGCTGCTTGCGGCGCGCGTGCCGTTGTTGATGCTACTGCGCTTTGAGGGAGCCGATCGTTTGGAAGTCGCCATTGATCGTGATTCCTTTTTCGTCAAGAATAAAGCTGTGCACACGCATGTCATGCGCCATGCCGCGGCACTTCAGCAAGTTGAGTGTGCGGATTCTTTCCACGCCATTCGGTATGTCCCGCAATACCAGCCATCCATCCATGAGAGATGAGATTCCGATGGCCCGCTCGTCCATTTCATCCCCGTAGATCAGGTTTGTGAAAAGCGCGGTAATGTTTTTCATCTTCAAAAAATCGATCAGCCGCGTGAGCATGGCCTTCACTGAACCCTGGTCACCGATGGCAATCAAGTTTGTAATGGGATCGATGATCACCACACTGGGATCGAAATCTTCCACATCCTTGTACATCTGGGCCAGGTGTGCTTCCAGGCCGGTGGTGGTTGGCCGTGAGGAGTTAATTTTGAGCAATCCCTTGTTGATGTGCCGAGTCAGATCCAGCCCCACAGAGGACATATTGCGCAGGATCTGGCTGGGAGATTCCTCAAATGAAAAATAGAGCGCGCTCTCTCCTTCGTCGCAAGCAGCGCTGGCGAATGCGGCGGCGAAGCTGGATTTCCCGGTGCCGGCTGTTCCTGTAATCAAAATGCTGCTGCCGCGAAAAAACCCTCCCCGGCTCAGCATTTGATCGAGTCCCGCAACCCCTGAAGAAATTGTCTCCGTGGAAGCTCCATGAGAAAGGCCGGCTGAGGTGATCGGCATCACGGCAATGCCGTCACTTTCCATCAGAAACGGATACTCGTTGGTGCCATGAGAAGATCCGCGATACTTCACCACACGCAAGCGCCTGGTGGAAATCTGCTCGGTCACGCGATGATCCAGCACAATCACGCAATCAGCCACATACTCTTCCAGGCCGTGCCGGGTAAGGGAATTCTCGCCGGATTCAGCCGTCACGATCGCGGTGACTCCCGCATCTTTCAGCCAGTGAAAGAGGCGGCGCAACTCAGAACGCACAATGCCTTCATTTCTCAAGCCAAGAAAAAGAAGTTCCGCCGTGTCCAGCAGCACACGCTTGGCCTTAACAGCATCAATGGCCTGCTTCAGGCGAACGAAGAGCCCGTCCAGGTTGTACTCGCCAGTTTCCTCAATTTGTTTTCGTTCAATCTCGACATAGTCAATGGCCAGTTTCCTGGCTTTGACCAGCGAGTTCAGGTTATGGCCAAGCGATGCCATGTTGGTGGTGAGTTCCTCGACGGTCTCTTCAAAGGCCACGCATACGCCGGGCTCGTTATAGAGCTCTGCTCCGCGCACCAGAAACTCCAGACCAAGAAGCGTCTTGCCTGTCCCCGGGCCGCCGCATACCAACGCGGTGCGCCCTTTGGGCAGGCCGCCGTGCGTTACCTGGTCAAGGCCCCGAATCCCTGTAGGAACTTTCTGCAGCGCATTGCTCGGGCGTTCGCGCGTGCGCCGCTCCCGTTTATGCTCTTGAGTTTGTGTCGCCATCAGTTTCGCTCACTATAATCGGTGCTTCATTTATCCTTCGTCGTCCATGCTGGAGCCGTCGCCCAGAACGCGGCGCAGCGCTTGCAGGAGTACCCGGGGATCTCCCAATGACTCCACCTGCTCGTCGGCAATTCCCGGCGGAACCCGGAATCCATTCATGCGATACAGAAACACGATGGGCACAGAGGGATTGATTCGTTTGAAGCTTGCACCCAATTCGATTCGCTGTTGCGCTTGAATGGTTTCACCCAATAGCACTGCGTGGATTCCACCACTGCTGAAGATCCGCTCTGCCTCGCTGGGATCTTCTGTCGCCAGCACACGATACCCTGCCTGTTCAAGTACCAGGTTCCGCGTAACCTGGGCAGCGGAAGCCCGGCTTACACAAAGGATTGTCAGTCCCATGTTCCTTCAACGTTCAGTTTTTTAGTTCAAAAAGTAAGCTACTCAAATGCTCTGAGCACCGCCTCGAGCAGGCGATACAACGTTCAGACTGAGCAGAAGCGCAACAGAGAAATCGAGCCAAGAATCAACGCCTGTTGCGCGCCGGGAATCACACCAGGGCCGGACCATGCGATCAAGCCTGTGCGTTCAACCGACAACCTATGATGCTGCAGAATTCATGGATGGATGCTTAAGTACTAAGGTTTTTGGGTCATTTTTCAGCAACCAATAATTTCAACTCGCCGGACCAGGCTGTACAGGACTGCCCGGCGTGCCTACATGGTGTCTTTCTCGTCACGCGCCCGGACGTACAGCATGACAAAATCTGTGCCGTTGCCGCTGGGCTTCACCGCCACGATCCGCTGGTTATTCTCCGTGCCTACCTTGAGTTCCTGTTTGTAGTGATGCGGATTGGGTCCTTCACTCTCTCCACAGCTCACGTCTGCATCGCGGTCACGGTGATGAAAAGTCATGTTGAAGCCGCCCTTGCAGTCTATGACCTTGCCGTAACGGGACATCTCCTTGCGGTAGAAGTCCAGCACTTTTTCCGGAGGATCACTGGTCTGGTATTTGAGAACAGCCAATTTCATGCCGAAAATCGAGCTGGAAATATTGACGTTTGCGCCGGAATCTCCGTCGTCTGTGTCAGTCTTCACCTGCGCTCCCGGATACGCCGCAAGACCGGTTTCTTTCGGGTCAACCGGCCCTTTATGCACGCTGAGGGAGCCAAGAGGCGTCTGGATATCCACGTCCTTACCTTCCTTGCCTTTTTCCCCATGGGTCGTCACTTTGCACCCGGCCAGGAACAAGGAGGCAAGCGTGGCAAGCGCCAGTAACCGACGCAAATTTATGTTCATAAGTCCTCCTGTAACCTGAGGGCCGGCCAGAACAGTGCGGCTGAGTGGCGGCTCTGGTGTTGATACGCACGAGGGACCGAAAAAGTTCTTCTAAAAAAAACGACTTTCCCAGATTAGGCCGGTTCGAAGTAGCTCTCCCCGGCACAGCCCCGGCACAGAATTTTCCCATCGCGCCGCACCTCGCGGCGGAAGTTGATGCCTTCCCCGCAGCTCTCGCAGACAATCCGCTCGCCTTTGTACCCGGGGAATTCTTCCGGCGGCAGCGGCACGCGTACCCATTGAGTCTGGAACATCTGATCGTCGCTCAGTTCGCGATAAGCCATCATCTGCTGCTGGTTCTTGTCTTCAACTTCCGGATGCAGGCTCCGGGCCAGCGCTTTTGACGACTCTCTGGCCGCCACCCGTACCGCCTTGCCGGTTTCTGTATCCACAAACGTTGCCGCCACCTTACCCCAATCGCGAAACTTCAGGGCGCGCTTTCCTAACCGGCACCCCGTAACCACCATCACTGCATCCGTAGCGCAGCGGTCAATTTCCACAAACGTCACGATCCTCTTGCGGTCCTTGCCCTGCGGATCGTTGAGGCCCAGAGTCTTCAGGCCGAACATGGCCATGCGCACACCCAGGACCTGCCCGGCGCACAAGTGGCCATGCGCGACCGCCGCATCCTCCAGGTACTCATCAAGAGTTTTCATCACTGTGGTCCTTCGTCTTCATTGGATTCAGCCTGCAGCGCGGTACCGTGGGCCCGTACGGCAAAGCTGCTTTTCTCTTCGCCAGTGGTGAAGGTAACGCGGCTGGGATTCCGCTCCCAGACAGGCGTTGAACATGCGGTACCGGCGAATTCCCTCTTCAGGATGGGCTTCCGCTTTCCAAGCTGGAAGACCATCATGTACATTTTGCTGCCATCATCCGATGAGCCGCAATACGCGGCGTAATCCCGATACCAGTTCACCTCTGAAAGGTCGGGGTCAAAGGCCGGCAGGTTCAGTTGCGCCACATGACCAGTCAGACGGTTCACGCTGATCCAGCCCTCCAGTTGCCAGATCCATCGATCTCTCTGGCCTGCGTCGCCTGGCAGCGAATCATTGATCCGGCTCGCGCGGCGAATAACAAAGAGCCTGTCCGTCACGTCGTGCGGGATACCGGAGGTATATTCGCGGACCCGGCCATCCACCAGGAGCTCGCGCACTTTGATCGGCTGCGGCCGGCCATTCTGGTCAGGAGCCACCACCGTCTTTGAACGCCCCAGCACCACTGTGTGCTGCCGCGGAGCCGCCAGGGCTGCGGCAGACAATGCCACCGTCAACAGAAGAAGGAAGCCCAAATCGCGCATAAGAAGAGCGGCAATTATAGAACGCCAGAACTTCCAGTTATGGGTTCAACTGTCATTGCTCGTTCCCTGCTGTAGAGGCCGAATCTTTGCGGCAATCACAATTAAGATCCGGCGACACTTGAGACAAAGTCTCTAACAAAATCAGAGGAAACCGTGGTTACAGATAAAAGTCTCGCGGTAAGTGGCGGATTTCAATTATCTTATTAAGCCGCAAACTATATGCTTCCATTTGCTAGGGAGTATACCTTAATATTTTAGTATTGAAGCGTCAGGAAGTT
>DATEJX010000316.1:0-5904 GCA_035277785.1 Candidatus Angelobacter sp.
ATTTCGTCGCGGCCATCGATCACCATAGACGGATACAGGCCCACACTGTCTCCGCCGTCCACGGTTTCGGCGTGCCAGCCTTTCTGAGTCAAGGTTGCATAGCGCAGGACGCCAGTGCCGCTGTCCCAATAAGCAATGTGAGGACGCTGGCGGCTATCGAATTTAAGCGATACGCGGTCAACATTGTCAGCCTTTCCGCTGATGGTATCGACTACTTGGGATTTCCAGCCGGTTTCGGCTTGCCAGGTTGCATATTTGATCTGGCGATGACCAACATCCACATAGGCGATATGAGGAATGCCTGCACCGTCAATTTCAATGCTGCTGCCGATCCCTACCCAGCCTTCGGCCTGCTGATGACTCTCAGGGATGCCGAAGCGCCACTCCGATCCAGTCCAGGTGGCGTAGCGGAGATCCCCGAGGTCAACATCAGAGTAAGCAATGTGAGGCTGGCCTTTGCTGTCGAGAGCAAGGGAGTTGAACTTGCCCGTAGCTGAACGCGGGTCAACGGTTTCCGTGAACCAGGTTTTACCGTCCCAGTGAGCATATTTCAGGTGAAGAGCAAAACTGCCGTCGCGGTGCAGGCGCTGGTAATAGCTTATGCGAGGCTTGTCGTCAGGGCCGATTCGTATGAAGTTGAAAAAATCAATGCGTTCGTAGTCGAGAGTTTCCTTATTCCATTTCTTCCCGTCCCACGTGGCATAGCGCAGTCCGGACTCATTGGGCCCGGCATAGACAAAATGCGGATGGCCTTCTTTGTCCACCGCCAGAGATTCATAGCCGCCGCTGGCGTCCACTTCCATGGTGTACCACTGTCCACCGGCGCCGTTGCGAAATCCGTAGCGTAGAGCCTGGCGCGTCTCATCGTAATAGCCAACGTGCAGGTTGTTGTCGCCATCCACCGCGAGCGCGGTGAACTTGCCCACGTTGCGGCCATTGCCGCTGTCAACCACATCAATTTTCCACTGCGACTGGGCCCGGACTTCCTGCGAGGACAGCAGGCAGGCTGCCGTTACCAGCAGGAATGCCGCTCTCTTCAATGCGATCTTGCTAACCGTCTTCAACATAAACTTATCCCTTGGTTCGGAGCTTTCGCCAAGCCATTTTCCCCATGGTGGGAAACATGGATGCGACCGCATGGTGCAGAAATGGCATCGGGTCTGCCCAGCGGAAAATACCGTAAATCCTGGGGCCGGAAATTTGCCGCAAGGCTGCCCTTATTGTGATCCGCTTTTTGTAAATGCCAGACGCGGAGTGAAGCAGCAGAGAATCCTCTGCCACCCACTTGCCTCCGGGCTGGCTCGACGTTTGTGCGTCCAGCTTGTAACCGGTGAGGTCACTGTACGCAACCCGAGTTAAATTTACGCCGCTCATCTGGCCGAGTTGATGCCAGTCCCAGTGGCGGGTGTTGATTTCGATGAGCTTGTACTCGCCTGTATTCGCGTCCCGCTTGTATTCGATCTCCGCCATGCCGCGATAACCCAGACTCTTGCACAGGCGAATCGAGGGTTCAATCAGTTCTTTCAACGCTACTGCCTGCACTACGCATCCGGTACCAAAATCGTCAGGTTCCTGCACCAGCTTGCGCGCGCAAAAGTGACCTAGAAGATTCGAATCTTCGCCAAAATATCCGCCCAGGATGACGATCTCTTTAGCCGAGCCAGGTATCCATTCCTGCACCAGGACCTCAGCATTCACATGAGCAACTTGCTCGTATTCGGCTTTCAGCTCTTCCCAACTGTCGCTGCGGAACGCCTTGCGGCAGCCCACCGCCTCCCATTTCCCTTCACCACGCCACAAGTAAGAGCTCACCGGCTTCACCACGCAGGGGAACCCAATCTGGTCCGGAACACGTTGCAGCTCTTGTGCGTTACGAGCCACCATGGTCCGAGGTACGGCGACAGCAGCCGCTTGGGCAGCTTCCACCAGAGAGCCTTTATCCAACACGTGGGCCAGACAATCACGCAACGGAATAGAAATCCGATAGTCTTTCAGCTCTTCGCGGTAGCGGTCCAGGAATACAACATCGGCATCGCGAGTGGGAAAGATTACAGCTCC
The DNA here is from genome assembly GCA_035277785.1 of Candidatus Angelobacter sp. GTDB lineage: Bacteria > Acidobacteriota > Terriglobia > Terriglobales > Acidobacteriaceae > Angelobacter. Next base: position 2,059 of record DATEJX010000316.1, read on the forward strand.
GCGCAGTTCGTCCGCAGCCCGCTTCAGATAGTCGGCAAGCATCTCAGGTTGCGTTTGCGAATCCGGAGCAAAGCGGACCTCGCAAAACCGCGTGAAGTTGCCATAGGCAGCTTTGTCAGCTGACAGTCCAATCACTCGGGCTCCCGTTCCCGCCAAGTCACGCGCAATCGCCAGGCCGGAATAAAACATGTTCATGATGATGACCGGAGGCATGGAACTGCTCTGGCGTTTGTTCTGGGCGGCACTGACAGGTGCAGATTGGGTCACGTTGCCGGTGTGAGACTGAATACCCTTCTTCAGGATCCGCTTCGCCCGCGCACGCAAACCGCTCGGGACGAGGCTGTGCGCAGTCAGGCGGTAACCTTCACTCGACTTCGGCTGCAACCAGATCGATCGGAGTGCGTGAGGAAACGCGTGCCCGTTTTGTCCCTGCACCAGCGCCATGGATGCCCATTGGCTTTCTATTTCAAACCGTGCACGGCGTGCTACGGATTGCGGCACCTTCCTCAGCTTCAGGCCATCTTCGCAGATTGTCTTCATCTCCCGAAGCCTGTCTTCCGCTTTCATATCTTTTGTCAGGCAGCCGGCGCTCGATTGACGGTAAAGAACCAGGGGCTCAGGAACAAAGTCGACTGGATGCTCAGCGGCAATTTTCAACCAGAGGTCCCAATCCTGGGCGAATTTGAAGTCAAGGTTCATGTAGCCGGCCTTCTCCACTGCGTTCCGGCGTGCCATAACACACGATGTGAAGATAAAGTTTTTGATCAGCAGCCGTTCAAACACGTCGTCTCGATTAGAAATGGCTGCGTTCCGCGTGTAGAGAATCTTGAGCTGCTCATCCACCGCATAGTCACTGCAATAGACCAGCCCCAGCGCCGGATTCGCACTGGCGATTTCCATTTGGCGCTCGATTTTGTTTGGCAGCCACACGTCATCATCATCCAGGAACGCAATCCACTCACCTTTGGCTTCGCGCATGGCAAGGTTCCGTGCGGCTGACGCACCGCCATTCTTCTGAAAAAACGGACGAACTTTGTCGCCGTATGCGAGAAGCTGTTCACGAGTATTGTCCCGGGATCCATCGTCCACAACGATGATTTCGCGCACGGGCGCGGTTTGTGCCAGCACACTGTCAATCGCTTCTTTGACCTGAGTGGCGCGATTGTATGTGGCAATCACAACTGAAACATCAACCATGATTCAATTCACTCCTTTTACCTGCCCAGGTTCACGATTCGCAATTGGCGAGAGACGCTTCCGCATCCATGCGGCCGCATCTGCCCAGAAGCTTGCCAGCAATCCTTCCGGCAGCACCCGCTGTCTCCACAAGACGGCCAGGTAAATTAATGACAGTGCCAGTTTGAAAACAATTCGCAATGACAGAGACTGGACAGGAACTGCGACGCTTGCCAGCAACAGTCCGGCGCTCCACGCCGCGAGCTTCAAGATGATCGCAACGTTGCAGTGGAACGCATAGGCGCGGACGCTGAACCAGTAGCTTGCTGCTGACAAAAATGCGAAGCTTAGAAACGTGGCCCACACGGCTCCCCATGCGGCAAAGCTGCGGATCAGGAACAGGTTCAGCAGTAGACAGACCAGAGTGGATACGATCCCAATTACTGACAGGGTCACGTTCTTCTTACGGATAAGAAGTCCAGCTTCAAAAAACAGGCCCATCCCCTGGATGGCGTAGGCGAATGCGAGCAAAGGCACAAAGACGTATCCAGCAGAAAAGCGCGCTCCCACCATGACTTCAAAGACTTCGCGGATTCCCATGCTGAGCAGGAAAGCCACTGAAATGAGTCCGGCGGCGTACAAGAGGAAAATCCGTGAGAACAGGCCGGCCGCATCATTACGTTTGCTGATCTCGTACGATTGTGGCTCCCACATCAGTTGAAATGGTTGGATCGCCAGCAGGCTCAGGATGTAGGCGAACTTGTATCCGACGGCGTAGATTCCGACCGCTTCAATCCCCCAGAATCGCTGCAGGAAGAAGCGATCAGAGTAATTGAGTACGAAGGCGGCCATCCAGACGGTGAACAAAGGTGCTCCGAACCTGAGCAGCGAGAAAAGCTTTCGCCCTGAAAACCTGAGCCCAACATCTTTGAAGGTAAGGAACAGAAGAATGGCCCAGATGGCTCCGCCGGCAGCGGCATTAGCCCAGAAGCATCCTGCCAGGCCAAGCTTCAATACCGCCACGAAAAGAAGGTTCAGCAGCACCGAGGTGACGAGAAAAGCCTGAGTGAGAAATGTATAGAGGGTGGAGCGCTGCTTCCCACGCAGGTACACCCAGCCAATATCTGCTGAGAACGTAAAGAAAAAACCGACTGCAAGCAACTGAACGAGCACGCGATACTTGCTGCTGCCCAGCAGCGTCTGCGAGATCCATTGTGGAAACAGAAACACCAGAGCTGTAACGGCTCCGCCCACAAGCAATGTAGTGATCAGGCCTGTGCTGATAACAGTCTTTCTTTCGCGATCATCTTCAGTGTCATAGAAAAAGCGCATTACCGCAGTGGAGAGTCCGGGCGCAAGAACTACCGCCGCAATCATGGCGGCAAGATTCAGGATTTCCATGACGCCGTATTCAGCCGTGGAGAAATAGAACGTATAGAAAGGAATCAACAGAAAACTGATGACCTTGCCCAGGATTCTTCCGAATCCGTAGACCGCGGCGTTGCGAAACAGTTTGGCAAGTTGCTCGTTCATCAGTTCCCCATCCCCGAATTCGCTTGTGCTGTCCGCGCCGGCACAGGTTCCTTTTTACTGGCCTGCTCCGGCTTCTCGAAACCGGTAAGTCGATACCAGTCAAGCTGCATGGCAAACGCTCCCAATTGCCGTCCCCAGGGAGTAAAGCGCTCTAATGTGAGCAGATCGCCTCCTGGCTGGTTGAAACCAAATTCTGTGGTCACCGCGGTCTCAAACCCGCACTCCGCGATAATGCGCTCCGCGGTATCACCACAGTGCATGTCGCGTCCAAAGGGATAAGCAAAATGACGAACCGGGACCTTGAGCTTCTGCTCGATGGTCTTTTTTGATTGCAGCACTTCCTGTTGCAAAGCTTTGACGGACATTCGCGACAGTACGGGATGAGTGACGGTATGCGCGCCGAAGGTGATTTTGTTCGGCAGCATCTGCCGGATTTCATCCCAGTTCAGCATGTAATTAGGCAGCGAAAGTGAGCAGGGCACACCAAGGACACGGAAGAGAATCTTGATGGCCTGAGTTCGGCCGTCATTGTCGATGCTGCGGAGCCAGTCCAGCATTCGCTCAAGCAACGCCAACCGTTGCTCCCGCGCTTCGAGAGATCCGGCCGGTGCTCCTTCCGCAATGGAAGGCAGCGCGTTGCGAGTGGAAAGTTTGAACGCAAGACAGACCTGGTCATACCAGGGAATCGTTCCTGTGCCGATATATCCGGTGGCCAGAAATATCGTCGCGGGTAGGCCGAGGTCTTTAAGGATCGGAAACGCCGAAGTGAAGTTGTCGCGGTAGCCATCATCGAACGTGATGGCGACGTTGTGCCGGCCCGAGTCGCTGATACGCCCTTCTGCGATGTCGTCCAGAGTGACAATTCGGAAATTCCGCGCCACATATTCCATTTGCCTGCGGAACTGATCAACTGGCATTGAGGGCAGGAACGGATCTCGATCATCGTTGATGCGGTGATAGAGGAGAATCTGGCAACTTGGCTGCGTTCGTTTTTCTGGCCAGGCCGAGTTCGTCCCACGGCGGTAGCGATTTGCAAGCGATCTTCCCAGTGTGCCAACTGGCGTAGAAACATACGCCCAGGCAAGCGCCGATTTCAGCTTTGAGTCTGAAGTGATTTCCAGCGGTGTCTGCGTCGTA
>DATEJX010000317.1:0-12562 GCA_035277785.1 Candidatus Angelobacter sp.
GCAGCGACAACACCGCCCTGCATGACAAAGCCAGCCAGCTCCGCAACGAGTTTGTGATCGCTGCCATCGGCACTGTGCGCAAGCGCGATTCCAAGACCATCAACCGCAACATCCCCACCGGTGAAATCGAAGTCGTTGTAAACGAACTGAAGGTTTTGAACGAATCCAAGGTGCCGCCGTTTCTGCCTGGTGATCCGGCGCTGGCCAACGAAGAGATGCGCCTGAAGTACCGCTACATTGACCTGCGGCGCGAGCCCATGCAGTACAACATTGAGCTGCGCCACAAGGTCGCGCTGGCAATTCGCAATTACCTTGCTGGCATTGGCTTCTTTGAGATTGAAACGCCGTTCATGACGCGCTCCACGCCCGAAGGCGCTCGCGATTATCTTGTGCCGAGCCGAGTCTATCCCGGCGAGTTCTACGCCCTGCCGCAGTCGCCGCAGCTCTTCAAGCAGATCCTGATGATTTCAGGCTTCGACAAATACTTCCAGATCGTGCGTTGCTTCCGCGATGAGGACCTGCGCGCCGACCGCCAGCCCGAGTTCACCCAGATCGATCTGGAAATGACGTTCCCGCAGCCTGACCGCGTCTTCGAAGTGGTTGAAGGCTTTCTCCAGTCGGCCTTCAAAGCCGCAGGCTACGAGTTGAAAGCGCCATTTCCGCGCATGACCTATGACGAGGCCATCCGCCAGTACGGCATTGACAAGCCGGACCTGCGCCTGCCCAAACTCACTGACGTCCGCCAGGCATTTGCCGCGGAGCAGTTGCAAACCCTGCAGCTCAACTCTGATCTTCCGGTTGTGGCTATCCGGATTCCAAAGATCGGCGAGCTCTCACGCAAGGAGCGCGACGATAACCGTCCTCTGTTCGGCGAGCGCAAAGATGCCCGTCTGGTTGACGACATTAAGCGCCTGGAAAAATCCTTTCCTGAAGCCGTGGAAAAGGTTCGCGAGATGTCCGGAATGCAGCCTGATGACCTGCTCGTGCTTGTCGCTGGCCCGGCGCAGCAGGAGGCCTCCGCCACGCGCCCGGACTACGCTGTCTACACGGCAGCCGGGCAGTTCCGCGTAGAGCTGGCGCGTAAATATGCTGAGCGCCATCACGCTTTCCATCAGGGTGGGTTCCACATGCTCTGGGTCACGGACTTTCCCATGTTCGAATACGACGCCACGGAGAAGCGCTGGAACGCGGCCCACCATCCCTTTACATCTCCTCATGAGCAGGACATGGACAAGCTGGAATCCGATCCCGGTGCCGTGCGCTCACTCGCCTATGACGTGGTGCTGAATGGAACTGAGCTCGGCTCGGGCTCCATCCGTATCCATCGGCAGGACATTCAGAAAAAAATCTTCAGCGCATTGGGCATGACCGAAGACGAAGCCAAATCGCGTTTCGGTTTCTTTCTTGAAGCGCTTGAATATGGCACTCCCCCCCATGGCGGCATCGCCTTGGGTCTCGACCGCATTGTCATGATCCTGGCGGGCGCCGAGAGCCTGCGTGAGGTCATTCCATTCCCCAAGACCGCAAAAGCCGTCGATCTGATGGTGGACGCGCCCACCCCGGTGAGTGAAGCCCAATTAAAGGAACTCGGGATTAAAATAAAGACCTAAGCTGGATCGGGCCAGCCAGGGGGACTGTCGGTGACCCGTCTGCAAGGTGTCATGCTTGTGATCTTTGTCGTGGCTGTGGGCACAGGTGTCGTCGTTGGAAGCCCCAGATATATTTTTGTAACTGCGGCTCTGGTCGTCTTTGGTTTCGTCGCTGTTGGATTTTTAGTGCTGCCAAAGCTCCAGTGCGTTCTCCCGTTTTCTGCGCCGCCAGTAGACAGCGAGAAAGTCCTGATCGGTGGTGTCGAGACTTCGAGCTCGGATTTCGGCAGCCAGTTTACCTGCACATTCCAACTCGCTGGCTGGGACAAACTCGGACGCTGGCTGTTGATCTCCGCCGTCGCATTTTATGTTTTGCTCGCCAGAATACCGGCAGTTGAAGATCGCTTTAGCGCCTACCCCATCTTGAGTACATACATCGGTTTCCTGCTTGGAATGCGCGCCATGAACGTTGTAACTTCCTGGTATGAGGAGCAGCAGTTTTTTTGCCGGGCTGCAATCACATGGGGCACGGCAGTTGGCGACTCCCGGTATTCATTTATCAGGCCTGAAACTGGCTATCACGGCGGAACCGCAAGAAGACTTGAGTACAACCCGGTCTTTGTTCTGTTTGATCCATCCAATCCGGACAGCAATCTATGCGTTCAGTCGCTGAAATTCAGGTCGCTGACCATATCGCGTGCGCCGCGTCAGGTTGAGAAAGCAGCGGCATCGAACTAGGGCAGGTTCACAGGGCTCGCTCTCCTGCATTTGATTCCGCTGCTGTCCTGCTGCGCTGAATGTCATTGCCAATCGTCTTGGATCCAGTCCATAAGACCAGCGCCAGGAGCACAGACAGAACTGGAATCGCCATCAGTGCCTGTTGCAAGCCGATGCCCCTGGCGGCTTCGCTGATTTTTTGAAGTCCGGCTAGGTGGGCTGCCCGAAGCGCAAAGTGGTCGCTCATTTTGCCGATGATGACCGTGCCCCAGGAAGCTCCACTGAGATACATCACCAGAAAATACATAGCCATGGTAGTGCCGCGAAGAGCGGGCGCTACGATGTCCTGAATGGCGGCGTAAACCAGCCCGTAATACATGTTCAGCAAGCCGTAAGAGAGCGTGAGCAGCGGCAGCACCAGAGAGAGAGAGCCATACCCCTGGCGAATCCCAAAATACAACAACGGGGCAGCCAGCAGCGCAGCGATGGCTGCGATTTGCATCCGTCCGCGCCCGCCTTGCACCATACGGTCTCCCAAATGGCCGGCGACCCATCCTCCCAATACGCCACCCACGGCGTAAATAACGCCCATCGTGGTCCCGGCCCGCGCGACGTTCATGTGGTGAATGCGGCCGAACAGTGCAGGGTAAAACAACGCAATTCCATAAAGGTTGAAGTTGACCAGCGCCCCGGAAAGTGCGATCCACCAGAAAGTGGGTATGCGCAGCACCTGCCCAATTGAGTTCGCGCCCGGTGCGCGCGGTGCGCTGCTCTCAGAATAACCACGTTCGGGCTCTTTAAGCAGAAGCAACAGCGGGATCAACAGTAAAGCGGGTGCTGCGGCAACCAGCATAGCAGCTCGCCAGCCTAGCCGCTGTGCGATTGCTCCACTGAAAAAATAACTGAGCGCCCCGCCTACCGGAACTCCGAGCATGAAGAGCGCCAACGGACGTGCGCGGCGCTCGGGCGGATAAAGATCGCCGATCCAACTCGTGGCAGTGGGAGCAGCAGCAGCTTCGCCAACACCCACTCCGAGTCGCGTGAACACCAGAAACGGATAGCTATACACCCAGCGCGTGCATGCGGTTAGCATCGCCCAAACAGCCACACCCGCAGAGAGCAACTTCTTGCGACTCACCCGATCTGCCAAACGACCGAGCGGCAACCCAACCACACCGTAGAGGATGGTAAAAGCAGTATTGATCCACCCAAGTTGGGTATCGGTAAGGAGGAATTCCTTGCGTATCGGTTCCACTACGGCCGCCGCCACATGACGGTCGTAGAAATTCAGGACGTTAATAGCAACCAGAACAGCCAGAGACCATTTTGTGGCCCGCGAGGTGGTTGTAACGGCGGGACGGGACTCTGCGGTGGCCATGACCGGACATGGTAACAGACCAATCGCGCATACGAGCTAACTTCTGCAAGAGGAAGAGCGGGGCGCAACAGCCCCGCTCGCGAATGATGAAGTCGATCTCTTACTTTCTTTCCACAGTGCCTTTCAAGATCACTGCGTCCGATGGAACGTCCGGCTTTGTATTGTTCTCCGCTGTCACCAGCACCTCAAAATCCTTGTACGTTGTAGTTCCTTTAAGGCTGCCTTCAAGGTTGTCACTGTTGACCCTCAGTGCGCCCAGCAATTCTGCCTGCTGTCCGCGAGGCTGCACCCACACCAGATAAGTCTGCGCCGGTGGCGTGAGCGACTGCGGGGTTGCGATGTGTTTCACCTTCACCTCGATCTCCGTGTTCCCATTGCGGTCATTGCTTGTAATGACCGTCCCGGCGGCCGCAGGTGCAAGTCCCGTATTAGTAAGCTTGTCTTCTCTTGACCAGGCTGCCGTTGTGAGTAGAAATGTGATAGCGATGAACAGTGCTAATTTGGTGTGCCGCATGTGCGTTTCCCCCTGTAGCGGCCGCGTTGTCCGGGCCCGTATGCTTCATAGATGTTGCGTTCTCCGGCCTGCGTTGTAGAAGACTCGCAGCAGCTTTCGTTTTTCTTCGTCTGCTCTGACTTGCATGCCGCATCAGCTCTGAACTGCTCGCCTCGCGTACTTTGCAACGAAACGCGCGACCGCATTTCTAAAGCTCTTCAATTCTTCTGACCTGCCTTTGTTCCTTACGCATGCCCGTTTTTGGTGCACTTCACGGCATAACTTGGCGTACTCACATTTACATCGTCTGAGGCAGTTTTTCGCGTCATAGTATCCGGCGCGGGCCACTGGACTGAAGAGCATTGATGCTCTCGGCAGGCAGCCCGGTGGACCGCACCTCCAATCTTTTATTTCCTGTTTTTAAAGTTGTCCGGTGTTGCTGGCCTAAGTTGGCGCTTCTTGGGCCGCGGGTGTACAGGTACCTTATTTCCCACGTTGGTGTGGCAAAATGCCGTTTCTAGTTCTCTCCGCTGGACGTGATCCTGATCTGCTTAAAGCCCGCAATGCAGCCTTGCAGGCACAGGGGTACCGGGTGGCTGCTGCTTTCGATTCCGACGAGGTTGTAGACAAGCTGCTGAACGGTGACTTTGATCTGGTGCTGCTCTGCCACACCATGCCCGACGAGGACCGGCGCCGCCTGGCACGGATCATCGGCAGCTATAGTCCATCCACCCCTGTGGTCTTCATTTCTGACAAGGTTTGTGACGAGCTTCATGGCGCGGCAAAGGCCGTGCTGTGCCGTCCCGACCAGGTTCTGGCCACGCTGACGAATTCACTGACGCGGCGCTCCGGCACCTGGGCAGCCTGAGTCGGCGTTTTAAGCACACCAGCGCTGACGGAAAGAAGAACAATGTCGCTCAAGCCGAGAATTCTGGTCGTCGATGATGACCGTGGTGTAGCAGAAACACTGGCGGCATTGCTTCGCCTGCACAAGTATGAGGTACGGGCTGCCTTTTCCGGCAAGGCTGCCATCCGCATGGCGCTGGAATTTGAACCTGAAGTACTCATCACTGATGTGGTCATGCCTGGAATGAACGGCCTTGAAATGGCCTCACATATCCGCAGCCTCTTCCCTCGCTGCAAAGTAATGCTTATCAGCGGTCGCTCGGTTGCTGCTGATCTGGTCTTGAAGACACACGTGCTCGATGAAGGATTTGAGCTGCTCGCTAAGCCGGTGCATCCGGATGATCTGCTGCAGCGGCTCTAGACCGGAAGACCGGAAGACCGGACCTCTACGGCTCAGTCCTTTGATTTGCTGCCTTCACTCTCCTCAGGAGGCTGGGCCAGCAGTTTGAAGGCGACTTCGCGTGACCGCGCTGTCTTTTTGTCGCCGCTGGACACCACCTCTGTCAGCGTGCCGCGCAGGACGTAATAACCATCGCTGGTTTTATTCTTTGCTTCGCCGCGTTCAAAGCGTCCTTTAAACTCGAACACCACCCCATGCAGCGGCCGCGTTGTGAAAGACACATCATGCCCCTCAACAGACGCTTTGTCGAAGAACTGGTCCAGATATGCCCCGCGATCACTCTCAAGGTCTCCCTGGCGGGAGATGTAGCCGGAAACCCCGTCTTGCTCCAGGTTGATCTGCACGAACTCGCCCTCGCGAAGAAAGCTGTACATCCCGGAAATGTCTTCCGCCGGTGGAGATTTGGCAGCTTTGTTATTTGTTGTCCCTTCCTTCGCCCCCATGGCATGGCTCGGCTGCGCTGCAGCCACGGTACTAAGTAACAAAAAAACGCTAAAGAGTGACTTTCGTGCTGAAGAATGCATAGTTTTGGCCTGAAATAATGACGTTATAATCCTTCTACTTGCCGGGAAGTTCAAGCTCAATGCTGTGGGTAACCAAGTCGGTGACGGATGATGAGCCGGTCACAGCCAGGGATTGCTCCCTGCGCTTTGTTGTGGAAACAGAGCCATGGCTGCGTGTTTTCCTGCGTAATTTTGCTGACCTCTTTCGCCCTGGCCCTCCGCAAGTGTGGCTCACGGCAGCGCCGGGGGAATACTGGCCGGACGCCACGGTCGACCGTCCGGTCGCTTGGAACCGCCTGCGGCAATCGTTTCTGGGGCATGTGCTGTTTGCGCTGGCGGTCTACTGGATCACCCTGCTCTGGCTCAACCGGCCACAGATTGTGGTAGAAGAAGTCCCCCGTACAAGCATTACGCACTATCAGTTGTCGGAGTATCTGCCCCCAATGGCTCCGCGGGAAAAAGCTGCGCCTCCCTCCCGGGCGCGTCCCCAGAAAGCTGATCCAGAACTGGCGAAGCAGGAGATTGTCTCCGTCCACGCCGGCCACAATAGCCTGAAACAGACCATTGTCCATCCCAATCCCAGGTTGCTGACGCAGGATACTGCGCTGCCGAATCTCGTTGCCTTGACTCCGATTCTCAGCGCGGCGCCGGTGACTGCGAACCGTCGTTTGCAGAACCTGCCTCTCGAAAATACGCAGGTTGTCCCGCCCACACAGCAAACGGCGCCAAGAAGTCGCCTGATTTTTCCCCTATCGGCGCCGCCGCAAACCGTGCCTCCTGCGCAGATGATGGCCGCGAATCGGTCAGTTGCTGCCATTCCTTCGGCAGCGCCAGACGTTATACCGCCTGCGGCTCCCATTGCCCGGGCGCACAAGGATACCGTTGTCCCACTGAATGGGCCGGTGATTGTGCCCCCCATGGAGCAACCGATAGCGCACAACACTTTGTCGCTTCCGACGCAGGCGCCTGAGGTAACCGCCCCACCGTCGTCCATTGCCCGCAGAACGCATGAATCTTTGCCGATAGCCGCGCCCACCGTCGTGCCCCCAAGCCAGTCCGTGATAACAAGGAACCTCACTGCTCTTGCTACCGCTGCTCCGCCGCAGGCGGTTGTTCCGCCTCCTGAACCCATTGCCTCTGGCGGCGACACCCGTTCTCCAGCCGTGGGGCAGCTTCTCGCGCTCAATTTGCGTCCACAGCCACCCGCGGGGCCGGTAAATGTGCCGGAAGGAAACCGCCTTGGCGAATTTGCAGCCGGTCCCACCGGACATCCAGGCGCCACTGCTCGTCCGGAAATAGTTGTTGGAAACAGCAACGGCGGCAATCGCAACAGCAACAATTCGATTCCCGCGAATACGTATGTTGCTGCTCCTGTCGCAAAGCCCACCGCAGAGGCAGTCGTTGCCTCGCCTGCTTCAATTCCCGCAATAAAACCGATTTCGCCTGACCGGGTAGACACATCTACCGATCGTCTTGAGAGGGAAATTTTCGGCGACCGCCGCCGCTACGCCGTGCGCCTCAGTATGCCTAACCTCAATTCGTCGATTGGAAGCTGGATCATGCGTTTCGCTCGCTTGAATTCACAGCCCGGTACTGAGGAAGAGATCGGCGCCCCGGAGCCGCTCCACAAAGTCGATCCGGCCTATCCCGCTTCTTACGTGCATGACCGCGTCGAGGGTACGGTAGTTTTATATGGCGTAATTCACAGTGACGGCTCGGTAGGTGACGTACGCATCCTTGAAGGTTTTGATTCCGTGCTGGATGAAAACGCTCGTGCCGCCCTCGAAAAATGGCGCTTCCGCCCCGGAACGCGCAATGGCAATCCGGTAGATGTCGAAGTCGTTGTGCGTGTTCCCTTCCGCGTCCCCAGAGCGCCGTTCTAGGCTACGGGTCATCGCGCCGCAACCGCAGCTGTCTGGACATTCTCGATCGCCGCATAGATCCGCGGATGCGTACAAACTTCGTAATAGGGCTGGTCTGTAAACTGCTTGAGCGCAAAGTCACGTGGGTCTATGCGCGCGATGCGTCCTTCGCGGACCACAATCCTGTGAAACAGCCCCTGCCCCAGTGGCACCATACCCTCGTAGACGCGCGCGGTATTGGTCTTCCATATCATGGGCACCTTCAGATCAAACGCCTGCAGGGAAATCTCCGTCCGCAATTTCTCAAACGCCGCCTTGCTGATATGGATACCTCCCAGGTTATAGCGCAGCAGGAATTCATCCGCATTGCCACCGGCATCAGCATCGTCAATGGTTTTGAACGAGAAGACGTTGAACAGCAGATCGCGGTCTTCCAGCAGTTGCCGAACTCCCTTGTTGCAGGATGAGAGCCGGTCACTCTCATTGATCGCCTTGGAGATCATGATGGGACGTGCGCCATCCATCAGGTACATCGGCGCTGAGTCCTGATAGGAAATGCCGATCCCCAACTCCAAACTGGGCAGCCCCGCCGCGCGGGAACGTTCGTTATACGCGGTGACCACCTCCACAATCTCCTTGGCCAGCACACAGGTCTGCGCCACACCCACCGCGGGTTCTCCCTCGCGCTCAAACAGCGCCAGGATCACGGCATCGCCTTCAATAAAGACCTTGCGCGCATCATACTTCGGCAGCAGCTTGTTGATGGGATCGTAAAAATTCAGGCTGAAGTAGGAAGCCGGATTGAGCCCGCGTTCGAACAGCGTACGCGTAAGCGTAGTGGATTCGCGAATATCGGCCTTCAAGACTACGTGATGAATCACCCTGTCTTCAGCAGGCTTCTGCTCTTCCGGCAAGAGATATTCGTAAAGCGTGTTATTGACCGCTGAAAGCTCACGGAATTTTTCATTGCCGAGTACATTCACTGTCTCCATCGCTGCGGCCACAACGCCCATTCGCCGCAAGTCACGATGAAATCGGATGAAATCGCTGAAGAACCGTCCCGCGATCCTGGCCTTCTCCGCCGGACGAGTATTCTTCAACTTGCGCACAGCCGCATGCAGGTTCTCCGGAGAAATCTTGCCGTGTTCTTCCAGCAACGCTTCTACCCTGCGCCGCTCATCCCCGGAAATCAGCGCATTCTTGAGCTGTTGCGGGTTTATGGGAGGTGAATACTGGGCCAGAAGAGGGGCTGCTTCGTAAGCTGCCAGCACGCGCTCCATTACATTCTCTTTTTCCAGCAATTCCACCCAGGCGCTCAGAATGGCCTTCTGCGCCTTGCCGTTTGCGGTGGAATCATCAGGAGCGCCACAGGCCATCAATTCCTGCGCATTTTCAAATGCGTTGAGAAGGCCTTCCACGCGGCTGTCGTCGGGCGAGTTGACCAGTTCAAGTGTCTGAAAGAACTGGCGCATAAGCGCATCCATCGCTTCCGGACGGTCCGGATCATGTGCAAACGTGCCGAGCATCACATAATGCTCTGCATTCAGGTAGCTGTCTTCAGCGTCTTCAACAAAAAGCAGGCGATTTGAGAATAGCTCGTAAATGTGCTTTTCATTCTCGCCGAAGAGAGAACGGCGCGTTTTACCCAGAGTCTCCCTTTCAGCATCGCGCAAAACCTGAAACAAGTCCTGGCCGGCGCGCCGCAGCACGGTCTTCTTATTTATCTGAAAACGGGCGAAACGCTCGCGCAGTTCAATCACCGGGGCGCTTGCGGATTGCCGGGGGCCCTCATACATCTTCATGCGCGCGCGGCAGCGTTCCAGCACCTTTCCGTATTGGTTCGCCAACTCGGCGCGCTGGAACTTTAGAACAGCCAGCCGGAACAGCAGGTCCATGGCAACGCTGTTCTGGGCTTTGGCCTGGCTGAGCACCGTCACGTGCAGCTCAGTCAAAAGCTTCCTGAAATCTGAAGGATCATAAGGGCGAGTCCCCGCAGCCTGAAGATCGCGGACACGCGCCGGCATGCCGCCCAGTCTTCCTCCTCGCTGCTCTTCCGCTGCCAGATCTTCCACGTTCCCGTGTTTGGCAATCAGCTTGAAGATATGTAACTGGGCAGCTGCGGTGAACTTTGGGCTGAGAAAAACGTCATGGCGGATATTGTCGATGCCTGTAATCAGACCTTCCAGAACCAGCGAAGGCTCATAGCTGGCCAACGTCAGTTGCCGGGCATACTCAGACACGTTCCCGCGTTGCAGGAAAGAAAACGCCATAGACCTGCCGATGTTCTGGGAGAAGCTGGATTCTATAACGAAATGGCGGATTTGCTGAGGTTACCTTGGGCACCATGGCGGCAGTGAGGCGTTTTCCCTTACTGCCGCCAGGGATCAAAAGCAGCTTTAAAGGGCGCCTTTCTCCTGCTGCGCGGCTTTCCGGACCTTTTCAAACTCGTCTCCCGGCTGCCAGCCCGCAAGTTGTGGCTGGTCTGCCACCTCCCAACCAATAGCTAGTCCTACTTTGGCCAACTTGGCGTCGGCGATAAAGTCCATATTCGGGCGGTATTCGTCTGATGGTTGGTGGTAGCGGTGGGCCACGTAGTCCCGCTCCTTTTCTTCGCCCCAGGCAAGATCGTGGCCTTTGAAGAGCGCCCCTTCATTGACACTGAAGGCCGGCACCCCAACCCGCGCCAGGCTGAAATGATCAGAGCGGTAATAGTGCCCAGCTTCAGGATGATCGTCCGGCTGAATTTGCATATTGAAACCCTGCGCCACGGACTCCACCACTGGATACACGCTGGTTCGCTCCGATCCGGAAGCAACCAGTTGCTGTGGCTCCCCAAACGGCTGCACGTCATCAAAGTTCAGGTCGAGCGAAATGTTCCGGGCTGGTACAGGAGGATGCATCCCCAAGTACTGCGAACCGAGCAACCCTTGTTCCTCCGCCGTGACCGCTGCAAGCAGCACTGTGCGTTTGGGCTTTTGTTTCGAACCCGCGAAGGCACGCGCCAATTCCAGCAGGATACCGCAGCCTGTGGCATTGTCTGTGGCGCCGTTGTAGATGTTATCGCCCGGCTCATTGGGATGAATTCCCAGGTGGTCGTAGTGGGCCGTGTATAGAATGGCCTGCTGCTTGAGCCGGCTGTCCGATCCCGTCACTTTGCCCACAACGTTGCGTGACGCAAATGAACGCACGTTGCTGACCACGGTTTGCTTCACGCGAACACCAAGCTCTGTGGGCTTGAAGTCGCGGGAATTTGCTTCCTTCATCATCTTGTCCAGGTCCTGCCCAGCCGCCTTGGCCAGCTTGCGCGCAATCTCCAACTGGATCCATCCGGCCGCCTTCAACTTCGGGTTCGTATCGTCTTTCAGGACTGAGGTCTCCCCTCCCCAGGAATTTCGCACAACCTCCCAGGGATAGCTCGCCATGTCAGTCTTATGAATCAAGATGGCTCCCACGGCTCCGCGACGCGCCGCTTCTTCATACTTATAGGTCCAACGACCGTAGTAGGTGAGAGCGCGGCCTTTGAAAAATTTAGCATCGTCAGATGGTGGCTCATTCACCAGCATGAGCAACACTTTGCCCTTCAAATCCACGCCTTTGTAATCGTCCCAGTTGTATTCAGGGGCGTGAATGCCATAGCCCACATAAACCAGGGGAGCATCAATCACTGATTTCTCTGAGTGAGTCAGGTCCGTGATTACATAGTCGTCCGCGAATTTCAGGCTGATGGGCTCTCCCGATTGAGGAACAAACTGAAGTTGCGACTGCTGCGGATTGGTTGTGATTCCGTAAAAGCCCACACTCTGGAAATAAGTACCGTTCTCGCCTGCGGGGACAAGACCGTAGCTCTTGAACTGCGCTGCGATCCAGTCAGCGGCCTTGTCCCCGCCTTTCTGGCCTGTGCCTCGCCCTTCAAGGGAATCATCTGACAGGTACTTTACCGTTGCCCGGATCTTCTCGGCGTCAATTGAATTCATTGCCTGCTGAGCCGCAGCGGGTAAGCCCTTGCCGCCGCGGCCTGGCTTGTTTTGCGCCGCAACCATCAATGTAATGCTGAGTAAAAGAATCAAAGCAATTCGTTTCATGTTTCCTCATTGGCTCGTAGCCACCGCCGCGCATCGGTTGTGTTATACGCTTGGGGCTGAATGCTGTTTGCTGAATACTGAATGCTGCTTCCGCGAACCGCGGATTTAATTCTTGGACTCTCAACCTGGCTTGAATTCAGGAACTGATTCTCCAGCTGGGAAGATGGTGACCGGAGCCGCGCTGTTTACATTGGCCAGCTTGCGGCCCAGCTCCTGCATTTCAGACTTTGACCAGCTAACCGAACTGAACTCAATCTCTCCATCAGGCCCAATCATGAATACAGTTGGAACGTTCGTGAGCTTGTAGGCGTTGGAAACGGCATAACCCTTTGCTTCGAGAAGCACAGGAAAAGTCACTCCGAAGCGCCGGTTAAATGCCTCAGTATCGGCGGCGTTGTCCTGTGATATTCCAACGAAGGTAAATTTGCCGCTCTTGCCGTACGCACGATAGATCCGATCCAGATAGGGAAAAGCAAACTGGCATACCGGGCAGCTCACTTTGAAGAACGCGGCGATTACAGGCCCCTTCTTCAGTGCGTCACGCAAAGAGAATTTGCTGCCATCCGCAAAAGAAAGATTGATATCAGGTGCATGTACTCCAGCCTCAAGTGCGGGCATCGGGTCCTCCGGTT
>DATEJX010000318.1:0-5892 GCA_035277785.1 Candidatus Angelobacter sp.
TGGGGAATGTGTTGTGGTAGATCAGGGTGAACTGATCTGAGGCGGTTGTCATGTACTGGTTAAGGAACGGAGAATAGGTTTGTACCGTGATGTTGTTGCTTGCGGGATGGAAGGTGAGAACCCGGAGCCAACCGTTGCCACCATTGGGATAATCTTGATAATCCGCGAAGAGCTGATTGACGAGGTTGCCGCCATTGCCCAGGTCTGAGCGGCGTGCGCCTGAGCCGCCAGTGAAATGCCCACTCAGAAACATGATTGCGTTGTTGTATTTGCGCAGCCGCATCCAGGTCGCCTGTCCGGTCGCATTGCTGAGGGACATGTCCTGGTCATCGCATGTGTCTTCTCTGTAATTATTTTTCAGAACAAAGGAATGCGCGACGATAATGGCTTCTTTGGTCGGATTCGCGGCCAGAACCGCCTCGGCCCAATCCAGCGATGCACTCGTTGGGCGGTATTCAAGCGTCATGAACAGAAACTCCTGTCCGTTGATGGTCACCACCCCGTACGAATTGGCATTGCTTCCGGCGGGAAAGTTTCCTTTGAAATAAGACTTGCCGGAATAGCGTCCAGGACCGAACCACTGATTGAATCCGGTCAGATCTCGTGCTTTTGCGTTACCTCCGTTGTAATCGTGATTCCCAATTCCCAACAAATACGGCACCCCGGCATTGTCCAGCAGACGAAACGCAGCATCAAGATTCTGCAGCTGCGCTGTTGATGCGCCGTCATTAATATTGTCACCTTCTGTGAGGACCATCTGGATATTGAGCCCCTTCTGGTTATTGACGATCCATTGCATCTGGCTATTGAGTACCTGGGGGTAATACTGGGTTTCATTTTGCGGATCGGGCACTACGATCACGGTGAAATCAGACGCGGTGGCTTGGGCGTGCACAGTTGTTATCCCGAAGCCCATCACGATGCAGATAGCCAATATTCCGATTAACTCTCTAGTTCCGCGGTGCGAAGAGCGGTTTTTTGTTGGCGTTACTGCTCTCTCGATCCGGCGAGTGCCCTGGGATGAAGGGCTTATGTGGGTTGAGAAATACGTATGAAGCATATATTTGCCCTCACCATCAACTTCCACGCTATCCCCTTTTCAGAGCAGATCCCGTGACCGGAATCACCGATGCACTCTGTATCCTGACGAATTAAGAAAGAATCTGTCTGGAGCGCACCTGGTTCCGTATGAAAAATTAAGAAATGCCGAGCAGGTGCTCGCCTCATGTCCTAGAAGCTCGGGGACTGTCCCCGAATTTCTCCATCGCGTTCATCAAAGAGCTTGCCTCTTAAGACGCTGATGTTGAGACACGCTGCGCTAATGACGGCTTTGCCTGAATGGAGGCAATAGAGCGTTGTATCAGGGATTGCGATATCTCGGCAAAGACGTGACCTTACTTCGCTATGAAGGCCAGGGCCATGGATTCAAAGGGGCAGCTATGACGGACTTCTGGCGGCGCGAAAATGGTTTGGCTGCCACTCTCAACGTTGCCATAAGTCCTCCTTATTACTACAAGCACAGGGCCTGATGGCCTCCTTCAGGGATGGTTCGCCCTCTCACGCTGTGACCCGTGCATCGCACGTTTTCATGAAATCCAGAATCATGTGGATCGTTTCCTCATCTCCGATCCCTGTATTGATCATCGCGTGGTAAATGGCGCGATCCGGCCATTCCACGTTGAAGTACTTCCAAATGAAATCCGCGCGTTCGCGATCGACCGTATCAACGAGCTCTTCGGCTTCCTTCTCGCCCTTGCCGCGGGCCAATATGCGCCGTACCTTGTCTTCTCTTGGAGCGTACAAAAAGACGCGCAATGTATCTGGCCGGTCTTTGAGAAACTGCTGCGAACCCCTGCCCACAATGACAGCGTTGCCGCTCTGTGCAGCTTGCTCAACTACGCGCCGAGTGATCTTGAGGATGGTCTCGCTATCGACGAGATTGAGTTTGGGTGCGTTGAGACTTCCTTCATAACTGCCGCGCATAAACGATTTGAAAAGGCGATAGTAAAGAGGATCAGTTCTTTCCTCTCGACCTTCCACAACTTCTCTGGGACACCTGGCGAGTCTTGCGATCTCCTCGGTCAGCGACTGGTCCCATAGCTTCCACCCGAGACGGCCAGCAAGCAGTTGGGCGATTTCGCCTCCGCCAGATCCGTATTCCCGTTCGATGGTTACAATTTTGATCACACGCTCTACCTCCGAGTGAATGCCAATGCACTATCCCAGGCCAAAGTCACTCTGCGACTACACCGCCAGCTCCGGGATCGTTCTTCTTCAGTAAAAATGCCATGAAGAACATGACCGCGGAAAACACGCAGAGGACCATAAATGTATCAATGTATGCCAGACTTGCCGACTGTGCCTGCAATGAACGGTAAATGCTGGCATAGGCAGTTGCGGAGGCCTCATGCCTTCCCATTCCGGTATTAACATAATGCTGCGTCAAGCCGTTGGCCAAGTTTGCAAAATTCGGATTGTCGATCCTGGCTTTTTCCACCAGTCTTAGCTGGTGAAACTGGGACCGGCGCGCAATCAGTGTGGTGACAATCGATGTCCCTACACTGCTTCCCATGTTCCGCATAAAGTTTATGATGCCTGCCACGGAATTGTTTTTCTCCGGCGCAACTCCGACGTAGGACACCAGGTTGATTGGTACAAAGAGGAATCCGAGCCCGACAACCTGGGCAATGCGCAACCAGGTTGCTGCCTTGAAGCTGATCTGCAAATCGATTCGCCAGGTGGAATAGAGCATTGCCAGCGATAAAGCCAGCCAGCCAAATGCAATCAGACGCCGTGCCTGAATCTTTGTCGTCAACTGGCCGACGACAGGCATTTCGAAGAGCAAGACGAGGCCTCCGGCAGAAAGAGCAAGACCCGCAAGCTCTGAGGTGTATCCCAGGAGAGTTTGCAGAAACTGAGGCATGAGAACGAGACTGCTGAACAACAAGATCCCCAGCACGAACATCATCAGGCTCGCACTCGAAAAATTAAAACTCTTGAACATGTGAACATCGATGATGGGTGTTTTCTGAAACCACTCCCATATAACCAGCGAGACAAGACATACGGCAGCAATAATCGCCAACGTGGTGATGAATTGGGAACCGAACCAGTCATCTTCCTGCCCCTTGTCCAGCAGAATCTGCAGCGCGCCGATTCCGACAACAAGGAAGCCAATGCCAATGTAGTCCAGCTTGACTCCAGCTCCTTTCAGACGCTGTAAGTACGGGGGATCCTCAACAAAACGGCGCACCAGCAACCACGTGATCAAGCCGACGGGAATATTGATGAAGAAAATCCAGCGCCAGGAATAGTTGAATGTGATCCATCCACCCAGCGTAGGCCCGATGGTTGGCGCCATTACTGCGGTGATGCCGTACAACGCGAATGCCAGGCCGCGTTGCTGCGGAGGGAAGGTGTCCGCCAGAATGGCCTGGGCCATGGGCTGCAAGCCGCCACCGCCGGCACCCTGCAATACGCGGAACAGAAGAAGAAGGCCAAGACTGGGAGCCAACCCGCAAAGCAGCGAGCTGATGGTGAAGACGCCAAGGCAACTCATGAAGAAGCGCTTTCGACCTATTGCTCCTGCCAGCCAGCCGCTAATGGGAAGAACGATGGCATTGGAAACGAGATAAGAAGTCAAAACCCAGGTGCTCTGGTCATTGCTCGCGGCAAGACTTCCCGCCATATACGGCAAAGCAACATTGGCGATGCTGGTGTCGAGCACCTCCATGAAAGCCCCGAGTGCGACAACCACGGCAATCAGCCACGGGTTGTACTTTGGCTTCCAGACGTCCTGATCGAATGTGAGCTCGGCGGTGCTCATCGCAGATATACATCCGCAACAACGTTCATGCCTGGCCGCAGCCGGCGGTCGCGATTCTCTCCAGAATCGAGAACAATCTTGACGGGAACGCGCTGGACAATCTTCACGTAGTTTCCAGTCGCATTTTCCGGCGGAAGCAAACTGAAGAGCGGACCGGTTGCCCCTGCAATGCTGTCAACATGTCCGTGCAGGGTCTTGCCTGATGAATCAACGTGGATATCGGCCTTCTGGCCTACCTGCATTTGTCTGAGCTGAGTTTCTTTAAAGTTCGCGGTTATCCACACTTCATCGAGGGGAACAACCGTAAGCAGTTGCTGTCCTGCCTGCACGTTCAAGCCGACGACAACTGTCTTGTTCACGACTCCGCTGACTGGCGCAACAACCTTTGTGTATTGCAGATTCAATCTTGCCTGCTGAACTTGCGCCCGCTTTTGCTGCACGTCAGCAATAGCGGCCTGCACACGGGCCCTGGTGGAAGATACCTGCTGTGGACCGGTCTGGGCGTATTGGTGGTTGGCCTGCGCTTGCGCCAGCCGGCTCTGTGCCTGATTAACGCTCTGCTGTGCAGCAGCCTCGTTGGCTTTCGCCGCTGCCACAGTCGCGGTACTCGATTTCGCCGCGGCCAGGGCCTGATCGTAGATTTGCTGAGCAACCTCACGCCGATCAACCAATGACTTGTATCGGACGAGATCAGCTTGCGCTTTCACATCGTTGGCCTCAGCTGATTCCACTTGAGCATGAGCAGCGCTTAGCTGCTTCTGAGCGGCAGCCAGACCGGCATTGGCGTCCTCCACCCCTGAAGCCGCGACTTGCAATTGGCTTTCAGTGTTGACGGAAGTGATTGGCACCGTGATATTCAATGACCGCGCAGTGGCTTCGGCATTCGTGAGACTTGCCTGAGCCTGCGCGAGAGCAACTTCATAATCCGTGGGATCGATTTCAGCCAGGACGTCGCCCTGGTTCACCCACTGGTTGTCATTCACATTCACACGAACAACGTAGCCGGAAATTCGCGCGCTCACGGGATAGAGGTGGACATCTGCCTGAGCGTCATCCGTGGATTCATAACTGCTGAAGTACCGCCAAAGGAGCAGGCCGGCGATAATCAAGACGAGAACAGACCCGCCAATGATGAGATTTCTGCGACGCCGGCGGCGAGCCGGCGGCGAGTACTTTCTCTCCGTCGATTGTCCCTTGCTATCTGTTGGTTTTGTTTCCGGCGGTGCAAGAGTTGTGTTTTCTGCTGCCATGTTCATCGTCCTCGGAAGAATTCGTTGAGCCCCTGTTCGGCAATTCCCAAGGCACGAATCAGGGAGATCTTGGCAAAGTTGAAGTTGTACAAGCTGGAAATGTATTGCTCGTGCGCGCTGGCCACTGACTGCTGCGACTGGACGACTTCAACCGTATCCGTCACGCCTGCGGCGTAACGATCACGCGACTGTGCAAGCGTCTGATCCGCCAGATCAATGTTGCTGCGGGCGACTGTCACCTGCTCTGACGCCGACTGCAGATTAAGCAACGCCGTGCGTACATCAGAATCAATCTGGGCACGCAAATCCTCGAGACGTTCACGACTCTGTTCGAGTCTCGCGTCCGCCTGCAGAACATCACCGTGAACACTTCCGCCGGTAAAGATGGGGATTGAGAGCGTTCCGCGTACGTCAAAAACTGACGTTGCATTGGACGGATGCGCTCCTCCAACTCCATAGTCTCCGCCGAAAGTGAGTGAGGGATAGTAGCCGCCGACTGCGGCTTGGCGCGAAAGTTCCGCAGCGCGCACCGCGCTCGTGGCTGCACGATAGTCGGACCTGGAGGCGTACGCGCGCTTCAACGCATCATCCACCGTCATGCCCTCAAACGCCTGGTAGGGTGACTTATCTGTAAGGTCGAACTCCTGCCCGGGGGCCAGTCCAATTACACGCGCGACCGTGAGCTTCTGGATTGCAAAGTCGTTCCTGGACTGAATCAATTGTTGCTGACGGGTCTGAAGCTCCACCTTGCTGCGCAAAGCATCGATGTCCGCCGCCGTACCTGCCTTCACCCGATCTACGGCCTGGTCATAAAGC
>DATEJX010000319.1:0-7539 GCA_035277785.1 Candidatus Angelobacter sp.
CGTCAGCAGGCGGAAAAGGAAAAGGCTGATCTGCGCGCACAATTGCTGGCGCAACTCAACGCCGTGCTGGCTACTCGCGATTCGGCGCGCGGTCTGATTGCCAACATGTCTGACGTTCTTTTTAAAACCGGCAGTTTTGAACTGTTGCCGGGAGCCCGCGAGCGCCTGGCCAAAGTATCCGGCATCGTACTGGCCCATCCCGGTCTGCACCTGGAAGTGGAAGGCCATACTGATAGCGTCGGCAGTGACGAATATAACCAACAGCTTTCAGAAAAGCGCGCTGAGGCAGTCCGCAGCTACCTGGTGCAGCAAGGCATTCCCGACTCGGCCATCGTGGCCCGCGGCCTGGGAAAGAGCAATCCCGTCGCAACCAACGACACGGCGGAAGGCCGCCAGCAGAACCGGAGGGTGGAAATGGTAATTTCCGGCGATGCCATTGGTACCGGTAACGCGAACACCGCTGCCGCAATGCCAGACAGCACAGGGTCAAGTTCGCCCAGATAGCCGCTGATTCAGCAAAAATGAAAAGGAGCCTTCGAGGAGGCTCCTTTTTGATTTTTAACAATCCGATTGCAGAATTAGATCGCTGCCGGCCGGATCTCATCGCGGCGCAGAATCTTTTTTACCGAAGAGAGCAGGTCTTCGCGAGATTCGCCGGTCACGAAGCAATCACCATCGATGTCAGGACGGATACGCCCCATCTGAAGGATCGGCGCTTCCGGAAAAAAATGACGCACGGTAAGCCCGATTGCCTTCTTCATCTTGGGTTCGACTGCGTCTGCCACCAGGACAATGTCAAACGACCTGGCATGGCAAGCCACTTCGACGTCCTTCAGGCTGAAAGCCGGATTTACTTTGTAGCCAGCACGCTGTAGCCATTCCACACGAAGCCGCAAAGCGGCTTCCGTGGCCACGACCAACAGGAGGGAGGCTGCTGGAACCGGGTCCATAAAACCTTCTGTTTCCCTTCTTCAAGGGATTGTTCTGATTCTAATCCGGGTTAGGCCTTTGGGACAATGACTTCTTGTCACGTCCTTTGTTTTCAGTCGATTACGGATAATCTTAGAGTTTCCTGAATTAAACTTTCCAATGTGGATGGAAGAATAATTATGAAAAGCTACTTCAATATTAACGAATCGTAGTGCGATGTGTTTATTGGTTAATCCCAAGCCCGACAGCTACATGCTTTGAGGTAAGCTACTAATCCAAACCGAATCCACATGGCTGCCTCGAATCCAGCTCCCGCATTCACGCAGAAGACTATTCTGAAGTACCAGCCTTTTCGCACGCTTTGGCTGGCACAGTTTGTCAGTATCTTCGGTGATTTTCTTGCTCTGTTCGGAGTTATCAGCCTCATCACCTTTCGCCTCCACGGCAATGCCGTGCAGGTAACGGCTGTCACCATCGCATACGTGCTTCCACTCGCCGTCATCAGTCCGTTTGCCGGAGTGTTTGTCGACCATTGGAATGTCAAACGGGTGATGATCTCAAGCGACCTGATTAGAGCGGCGCTGATCCTGCTGCTGGTGTTCGTCACGGACGTCACTCAGATCTGCCTGATCTTTGCCGTCCTGAGTACAGTTTCCAGTTTCTTTAATCCGGCGCAGTCAGTAACTGTGCGCACGATTGTTCCGCAGGACGGACTGCTGGCGGCCAATACCATGATGAGCCAGGCGTTCTACATCGTTCGGCTGCTTTCACCATTCGCTGCCGGAGCTTTGATCGCCTGGCTGCACGAGAAGCCGTGCTTTTACCTGGATGTGGCAAGCTTCATTTTCTCGGCGGGCATGATTACCTCTCTTTCCATTCCGCAAGTGCGTACGCATTCGGAAAAGACCGTTGCTTCTCTGACCGAAGACTTTCTTGCGGGCAACAAATTCATTTTTACCCATGCAGGACTGACGTTTGTTTTTCTGTCCATGGGCGTGGCCATGTTTGTGCTGAGTTCCTTCAGCCCGCTTATTTCCATTTACATTCGCGACTCGCTCAGCGCCGGTCCATTTATCTTCGGCTTCATCAGCTCCATGGTGGGCATTGGACTGATTGCCGGCGCGCAGTTGCTGGGCAGAGTGCACCAGAAGATCACGCGCAGCAACGTTGTTCTGAGTGGTCTGTTTGCGCTCGGAATCGGAGCGGCCCTGCTGGGCGGCTTTCAAAACATTCCCATGGCGGCCGCCAGCACCTTCATGATGGGCTTTGCCATATCTTTTGTGCTGATTCCGGCACAAACCATGTCACAACAGGAAACTCCGCCTGCGCTGATGGGTCGGGTAAGCAGCACGTTCATGTCACTGATTGCCATCGCCCAAGTGCTTGGCTTGCTGCTCTCTGGCTATTTGGCGGAAAGGCTCGGAATTCGTCCCTTGTTCCTGTCCAGCGCAGCAGCGTTGGCGCTGATTGCCGGTGCTGGATGGATCTACATGAGAAACCGCGGTGAAACTCGCGCCGTAGCGCAGGCTAACTCGTAAACCTCAGCTTCTTCTTGCCGTATGAAAGTTGCCTTCCATGCGTTCGGCGGAAAGATGCACCACACGCCGCGATTCGCGCAGCGGTCGCTCCATCTCATAAGCAAGGTATTCGCGGATCACGCGCGTCGCATCCTTGTACCCCTGAACGATGATCGGACCTATGATTTCTCCATCGAAATCAAGCTGATCGGCGGGCAATGGCTTTTCCGGAGCAATGTTGAATGACTTCACATAGCGGTAGCGCTGGCGTCCGATCTCCAGTTCCAGTTGCTCGGGCCTGACTCCAAGCTCGCGGGCATAGGCGGAACAAAGGCGGTTGAAATTGTTGAGCAGTGCGATGTCTGACTTGAAATTCTTATCAATCAGGATGTCTACGGCATGCACTCCCACATCAAGGAACGTCTTGATCTCGCTCGACTTCTCGTCACCGCCAAGCGGAGAAATCAACACCAGAAACAGCACGTCCGCCCCCATGCGCAGCGCCGGGAGGATCGGCTGGTTGCTGATGATGCCGCCGTCGGTCCACAACCTGCCGTCCATGGGAACGGCCTCAAACGCAAACGTGTACGAGGAGGATGCAACCGCGGCCTGGACCAGGTCAGAGGGTTCTTCCATTTCCCGGCGCACAAAATCTTCCTGCACAGCGGGATCAGCAGCCAGCACATCCACCGCAGAGTTGCAGAAGAAGCGGGCGGTTCCATGCTGGATGTCAGTGGCAGTCATGACCACGCGGATATCGGACTGGCGCAGGCGCGCGTCAGAGATGCGATCACGCAGGAACTTGATGCGATCGTAATTTGGAAAAAGTCCGGTGCGCAGCGGCATGCGCAGGAAGCGATGACTCAGGCGGCTCAACGGCTGTTGGAACATCCGATACAGTCCAATGGCCGCGGCAATCACAAGAATGGCGGGCAAAGGCGCGCTGAGCTCAACAATGTGTTCGCCACGCAAGGGCAAATGGATGTGAGTGAAGGCCAGAAACACCACAATGAATCCCCACACCAGCACGTTGGCTCCTAATGACACCCATGTCTTCCTCACGTCCGGGTCCCAGCGGCGTCCGCGCAGGAAATTCATTACCACATATCCGATGTAAGAAAGCTTGTCGGCGAAAAACAGGATGGCAACGCCTGCGGCAGCCAGGGCCAGCCATGTGGATTTGGGGTGATGAGCATGGAGAAAGATGCCGCGCTCTTTGAGAAATTCCCAGACAAAATTTCCGATGCCAGCGGAAGCGGCAATCAATCCCGCAAGCAGAAAAATGTAGCGCGACCAATCAATTCCCAGGGTGGCCGGAGTGAGTTCCATCCAGCACTCCACAAGCTTGTCGGCTTTACCCACGAAGCCTTCAGAATGCGAAGCATAAGAAGCGGCGTTGATGCTTCCTATGGACGAAGCCGTAATGATGTGGGTAGGTACGGAGGCGTCCTGAAATGCCATGAGCACGCCTGCTTCATAAGCGCCGCGCGCGCCTCCGCCGGAGAGCACCACGCCCACTCGCGAGGAAAACTCCTTCGGAAGGACCTCTGTGCTCAGGGACTGGCGGAAACTCTGGCGCTGAATCTCCAGTTCGGCCATGGCGGCCGCACCACGGGTCTTTGACATGCTGATTGGCATTTCTAAGCTGAAGCATAGCGCAGGTTGGGCTAAATCGAAGCACCAGAATTCGCGCCGGCTATTCCGCAGGTGCAGGACACGTTCGTGCCGGACAGCGGCTCAACTCCCATCCGTTATTCGTAACGCAACGCGATGGTTGGCTCCACTCTGGCAGCGCGACGAGCGGGCAAACTGCCGGCAAGCAGCGCAATCGTCCCAAGCAGACAAGTAGTCGCCATCAGCACCAACGGATTTGTGCCGCTGACTTCATACAGCTGCGAAGCAATCACATGCCCAACCACCACTGCGCAAACCAGACCCACGAGCAACCCAATGGCAGTCATCCTTACGACTTCACTCAGCACCAGCCAGGCCACGCCGCTGCGAGATGCGCCCAGCGCCATGCGAATCCCGATCTCGCGCGTGCGCCGCGCCACAATGTAGGCCATCAGTCCATAGAGCCCGATCGCAGCCAGAACCGCAGCAAGCAGGCCCATGATCGCGCACAGTGCTGCCATGAAGCGCTCGGTGAAGATTGACTCGTCCCGACGCTCGCCCACCGTCATTAAGGCGTAAACAGGCAGGGCGCTGTCCACCGCCGCCAGCGCAGCCCGGAGCGAGTTCGCCGCCGATGCAGGATCCTGGGTGGTGCGAACGTAAAACGTGACGTGCCCCATTTTGGGATCCTGCTTGTAAGGAAGATACATAAAAGGAGCAATTTCCTTGCGAGGGTTGTCACTTTTACTGTTGGCCACCACTCCCACAATTTCAATATCCGGTTTCCTGGTATTGCTAGCGCCCAACATCAGCCGCTGTCCCAGGGGATCGCGGCCGGCAAAGTAGCGTTCCACCAGTTTCTGGTTGATGATGGCCACCTTCGGCGAAGTGGCGGTGTCGCTCTCAAGAAACTCGCGTCCGGCCAGCAAAGGAATGTTCATGGTGGAAAAATACTCCGGTCCCACCAGATTCCTGGCCGTGTCAGTGTTTTCGTTTTCTGCTGTGGTATAGCCTTCCACCGTGATATTGCTGCTTGCCTCGTCATCGGCCATCACTGGAATCTCCGCGGCGCTCACGGAACGAACACCCGGCAATCCGGAAATATTCTGGCGCAGGCGCTCCACCAACTGAACTTCCTGCGCAGGAGTGTAACCGTTGAGTTCAGGCGCAATGGAAAATTCCACCAGGTGATCCGGATTGAATCCCAAATGGACATATCGAAGGTTGATCAGGCTGCGCGTAAACAAGCCGGCGGCGGCCAGCAGCACGGTGGTAAGGATCACCTGGGTCACAATCAGCCATTTGCGCAGCGCTGCACCCGCCGCTCCGGCTGACGCTGCATTGCTCTGGTCTTTAAGCTGAGACTGAACACTGACCCGCAGCAGACGCAACGCGGGGAAGAGGGCAAAAATCAGAACGGAAAAAAGAGAGATGCCCAGGGCAAAGAAAAACAGATTGAAATTGAGGTCGGCGTGGAGACCGCTGAGGCCTGCGCTCTTTGGAATTGAGTGCACCATGGTTCGCAGCAACGGTGGCGCTATTACCAGGCCCGCAGCCGCGCCGCAAACCGCCAGCAGAAAACCTTCTGTGAGCAGCAGACGAAGAACCCGCGCGCGGCTGGCTCCCAGCGAGAGACGCACGGCGATTTCCCGCTGTCGCGCTTCTCCACGGGCAATCAGCAGACCGGCAAGATTGGCGCAGGCGATGATCAGCACCAGGCCAACCATGGCGCTGAGCATGATCAGCGGGCCGCGCGTCCCCGTTTGCACAATCTCCCGTCCGTGCGAGCCGTCGTCCAGAAGCAACTTGCGCGCCAGGAACTGGTCCTTCCTGCGCGGCGAAATCTTCTCCAGCGTCATATCCTCTTCCAGAATCGGACGGAAAATCACCGGGAGAGCGCTCTCTGCTTCACTGCGGCTCAGGCCGGGCTTCAGGCGTGCCAGCAACGCAGCCCAGTGATCTGTTCTGTCAAGAGCGTTGGAGTTGGGCTCCATCTGCGGTTTCATGGTGATGGGGATGAAGATGTCAGGCTGCTGCCCGATCTGTACTCCGGTGAAGCCCGGTTGTGACACGCCGACCACGGTGAGCAGAGTGCCGTTCACCGTGATCTGCTTGTTGAGCACAGCTGGATCGTTACCAAAATGGCGCGTCCAATATCCATAGCTGAGGAGGGCAACACGATTGGCGCCGAGACTGGTCTCGTCCTGCGAACCCAGGATGCGTCCAAGCGCCGGGCGTACGCCGAGCACCTCAAAATAGTTGCCGGAAACCAGTTCTCCGGTGGCACGTTCCGTATTTCCCAGACCGGAGACGCTGAGCGGAATCGCATAACGCGCAAGCACGCCAGTAAAAACGCGGCCGCTGCGGTCGCGGATATCCTTATATATCGGATACGAAAAGGAGGTGGCATCATCGCCATCACTGCTGACATGGCCTTGCTTGGGTCCGGGCGAGCGCAGCACAACCAGCTCTTCCGGATGCGGTACCGGCAGAAGCTGCAGCAATACCTGATACGTAATGGAAAAAATTGCCGTGTTTGCGCCGATGCCCAGCGCCAGAGTAATGATGGCTACGGCGCTAAACACTGGACTTCTGCGCAGCAATCGCGCCCCGAAGCGAACGTCTTGCCACAGAGTCTCGAAAAAGACAAAAGATCGCATTTCCCTGCACTCTTCGCTGGTGCGCGTGGGATTACCGAATTCCTTTTTGGCGGACGTCGCGGCATTCCCATCGCCTGCCGTGTTGCGAAGTTTTTCTTCCCGCATGGCAAGATGAAAACTCATTTCATCCCGGAGGTCCCGCTCAAAGCGCCGTCTACCAAACAGCGCCTTCACTCGCAGCCACAATCCCGTCGACATTCTCCAGTCCCTCCTTACGCGCGCTGCAACACGCGGGCAATGGCGGAAGTCATTTTTCCCCAGTGTTCGGTTTCAGCAGTCAGGTATTTCCGTCCCGCTGCGGTCAAGGAGTAGAACTTGGCGCGACGGTTGTTCTCTGAAGCTCCCCACTCAGCTTTGAGCAGACCTTTGAGCTCCAGCCTATGCAGCGCGGGATACAGAGCGCCTTCTTCCACGCGCAGCACGTCGGCGGAGCTCTCATGGATCCACTCAGCCACGCCATAACCATGCATCGGTCCACGTTCCAAAGCTTTGAGCACCAGCATGTCCAGAGTGCCCTGCACCAGATCGCCTGATTTGTTTTTATCGTTTCCCATAAGTTGCTTATGGGAGAGTATCCACCATGGAGAGGAGAAAAGCAAATTACACAAAGAGAAATTAGCCGCGAACTAGCGCGAATAGCCCGAATTGCCATAATTGCCAAGAGTGCCAAAATTGAGTGACTAAGCGACGCGAGCACTCCTGGCCAGTGTTTGCCAATTTGTTGGCGGAAATGGAGTTCGCGACCCGCTCGCACCTAGAAAATGAGAGCCGCGGCGCGCAAAATCCCGCAGCCGGACAAGAGACAATTCTGCAGCGAG
>DATEJX010000320.1:0-2554 GCA_035277785.1 Candidatus Angelobacter sp.
ATTCGCGTTCCCCAAAGCGAAGGTAAATTGCTTGCCCAGATTGAAGCACGTGCCAATGTGGCGAAGCGAATTTATCGCGATAGCGCTGTGCAGATGGAAGTGGATGCGCCGGAGTCGTTGGCCCGTGTGCTGGACGCTTACGTGGTAAAGACCAAAACCAGCCACGGAGTCACAGAGTCACGGGTAAAAGCCAGATAATATCCTGAAAAATTTAAATGGGCCTGAGACCAAGAAGCGGTGACGGTTTCCTTGGCCACAAGCCCATTCGATCCTGAATCGGATCGGAGGTGATATTTCTATTGTAGGCCAGCCCTTTGTGAAGTCAAGTGATTCCGGGTTTATTTTGCACTTAGAACCAGCATGCGAAACCGTGCTTCGGCTCAGGTACAATTCCTTTCGGTGCGCTTATTATTCGCGGTAGGTAGTCCAATGCTTATAGTTGGCAGTCAGAGGCCAAAGGGCGTGTCTCGTCAATGCGAGCAGCCCACCGGGCGCGGTTGACACTCTCAGGAAGCGAGTGATAACTTAAATAGTTTGATGATCGCCCCCGATCCGCTCCCAATTACAACAGCATAAACTTATTTAACGCATGGAAATAGTCAAGCAAGTAGGCGAATTACTGCTTTCCTCTATCCCCACCATGATCTGTTTGCTGGTGGTGTGGGGGGCCTATCGCTCGCTGGTTCACAGTAAGCTCCTGAAAGTTCTGGCGGAACGGCACACGCGTACGCAAGGTGCAATTCAACAGGCCCAGGCCGCCATTGCATCAGCAGAGGCGCGCACAGCCGAATATGAGCAAAAGCTGCGGGAAGCGCGGGCCCAGGTTTACGCAACTCAGGAAAGCTATCGCAATAAGGTGATGGCGAAGAGGGCGGCAGCGCTGGATGAGGCACGCAGGCAGGCCAACGATATGGTAAAGAACGCCCGCGCGGCCGTGGAGCAAGAGGTGCTTACCGCGAAGGCTGGTTTGCAAAAGCAAGCTGAAGCGCTCTCAGATCAGATTATTCAGTCCATTTTGAGGCCGGCAGTCGCCGCCGGAGGGCAATAGCCGTGGCCTACCGTACACGACGTATTCTGGCTTTTGCGCTGTTCATTCTGCTGGTCAGTGCTGTCCGAACGACTCCAATGTACGCGCAGCAGCCCAAAGAGGGCGCGGGCGCAGCACAACCGGAACCGAAAGAACAAAATCCCGAAGCGCCCAGCAAGGCAGAAGGCGGCGCCGCAGATGAGGTGAAGAACTCCGCTGCGGTCCGCGGACTGGCGCATCTCACCGGCCTCGATAACGAGCAGGCCTACTGGCTCAGCGTAGGGTTGAATTTCGGAATCGTGGTTTTAATTATTGCCTGGCTGGTGAAGAAGAATGTTCCTGGCATTTTCAAATCGCGTAATGAGTCGATTCAAAAGGGCTTTGAAGAAGCCCGAAGGACAGGCGAGGAAGCAAAGCGCCGGCTGAGCGAAGTGGAAAGCCGGCTCTCACGGCTGGATGCCGAGATCGGCCAAATGCGTCGCGAAGCCGAAGAAAATGCCCGGGCTGAAGAACAGCGCATCCAGGCTGAGGTGGAAGAAGAACGCAGCCGGATTGTTTCTGCGGCAGAGCAGGAAATAACTGCGGCTTCAGGTTCTGCCCGGCGTGAACTCAAGGCCTATGCGGCAGAGTTGGCTGTGGACCTGGCCAGGAAAAAAATCAAAGTGGAACGCGATACGGATCAGATGCTGGTCCGCGACTTCACCAGCCAACTGAGAAAGGACGGGAACTAAATGGCCGCTATTGCAGGCAGGTATGCCCGTGCCTTTGCTGAAGTTGCTGCTGCGCACAAAATGGATGCGGATAAGACCATCCAGGAACTCGAGCAATTGAGCGCGTTGTTCCAGGAAAGTCACGAACTGCACAATGTTTTTCTGAATCCGGCCGTTCCGCATGATCAAAAGATCAAGCTGCTGGATGCCATCATCAAAAAGATGAATGGAAATGCGATGTTGCGGAACTTCATGGCCGTACTGATCGACCATCGCCGTATCGGCCAGATCAGCGAAATTGCCCGTGAATTCCGCGAGCAGATGGACGAGCGCATGGGCATTGCCGAGGCGCAGGTAAGTTCGGCCCGCGAACTCAACGCGAGCGAGAAAAAGGCGCTGGAAACTCAATTGGCCGGTGTAACCGGCAAGCAGATTCGCGCTCACTATGCGGAGAATCCAGCTCTTCTTGGTGGAGCTGTGGTGCGTATTGGAAGCACCATCTACGATGGATCTGTGCGCGGGCAGTTAGAGAAAATTAAACAGCAGATTGTTGGAACCTAGAGTAGAGGATTGAAAAAAGGCTACACATGGCTCAAATCAAGGCAGACGAAATAACAAAGCTCATCCGTGATCAGATTGAGAACTACGAGTCCAAGGTGACCGTGGATGAAGTTGGCACCATTATCTCTCTGGGCGACGGAATTGCCCGCGTGCACGGGCTCGACAAAGTCATGGCCGGCGAGCTGCTCGACTTCGGGCATGACGTGGCGGGAATCGCCATGAACCTGGAAGAAGACCAGGTTGGATCGGTGCTGCT
>DATEJX010000321.1:0-22543 GCA_035277785.1 Candidatus Angelobacter sp.
AAAGAACCCGAACCATGCTGGTCCTGCTTTGGGCGCAACTCGCACGTGCACACCGGTTCGATCGCCTTCTTCCAGTTCCACGGGAAAGTGGTAAAGCTTCTCTACCGGATGAACAGGAGGAGGAGACTCCAAAACTTTGAGCTCGTAGTCGCGAGAGAATGTGAAGTCAAATCGCATTGCAGGAAATGGCTCAACCCCGCCTCTGCTCAATCGCGGTCAGAAATTCTCTTATACGTTCGTGAACGCTTTTCACCTGTACTGGAAGGTGCAGGTGACTGCCCTCTTCAATTAAGGGAATCAGACGGTCGAAATCAGGTCCGGAGTGCGATCCAATCAAGGCAATTCGAATGGGATGAAACAGCTCTTTTCCTTTTACACTTAAATCCGTTTTTATTTCGTTCATGATGGCCTTGAAGCGCTCAGGAGCCAGATCGGCCTCCGGGCAGCGCTTGTGAAATTCCCAAAGCACGGAAATTGCCTTGCGATCATCGTTGGCGAAGATTTCCGCGTTCTCTGCGGATTTCAGAAACTCTGCCGGATCATGCTTAAAGATGATTCCGGCGCGCTCCGGCAATTGTTCCATCCGGTCCACATAAGGAGCAAGCAGATCAGTTAGCTTGTTGGCCCAGCCGCTCACCTGACCATTCATGCTCGGGGGTAGCAGACCGGCCCGGCGCAGAAATCCGGCCCCCATCTCATGGATAACCGGCGTAGGGCTGCTTTTGATGTATTGGCGGTTCAGCCAATTCAACTTCTCGTTGTCAAAAATTGCCGGAGACGGAGTGACGCGCTCCAGAGAGAACTCCTTAATCAGCTCAGCAGTGGGAAAGATTTCACGGTCGCCTCCGCTGGGCGCCCACCCAAGCAATGCAAGATAGTTCATCAGCGCTTCCGGCAGAACACCCATTTCACGAAAGTTTGAGACGGAGGTGGCGCCATGGCGCTTGGAGAGCCGCTCACGGTCAGGTCCGAGAATGGTGGAGAGATGCGCGAATTCCGGCACCGGCAGCCCCAGGGCTTCATACACCGCCACCTGCTTGGGCGTGTTTGAAATGTGGTCATCTCCACGGATCACGTGGGTAATCTTCATGTCGGCGTCGTCAATTACGACCACATAGTTGTAAATCGGCATTCCGCTGGAGCGCACGATGATGGGATCGCTGACCACCTCATTGGAAAATTCAACCGGGCCGCGAACGATATCGTGAAACCGAATTGGGTGCTCGGGAATTTTCAGGCGAATGGCTGCCGGTTCGCCGGCAGCACGCCGGCTCTCCACTTCGCCTGCATCAAGCTTCCGGCATCTCCCTGAATAAATTGGTTGCCGCTGTTCAGCCAGCGCCTGCTGGCGTTCCCTTTCCAGTTCCTCGGCTGTACAGAAACAGTAGTAAGCTTTTTGCTCTTGAATGAGCTTTGCCGCATAGGCGCGGTAAACATCCATTTTGTCGGACTGGCGGTACGGCGGATACGGCCCTCCCACATCCGGCCCTTCATCCCAATCAAGCCCGAGCCACTTGAGATCAGCCAGCAACTGGGTTTCGTAGCGGCCTTCACTGCGTTCAACGTCAGTATCTTCGATTCGCAGAATAAATGTGCCGCCAGTCTTACGGGCAAACAGCCAGTTGTAAAGTGCTGTGCGCACATTTCCAATGTGCAATTGGCCTGTAGGGGAAGGAGCAAACCGGACTCGTACTTTGCCGTGATCAGCCATTCATTTGATGGTAACAAATCAGATGCGACCGCCAGGAAGGATGCAGCCTTCACGTTCACTGCTGGGCCACGTGCCTTTGCATGTCAGCGTTTTGATTTTTGCACGGCAGGGAAAGGCAGTGACTGGATTACTCCCACCACTGTACAGCTTCTGTCATGGGCTCAGCGCTCGATCGCAGTAACGTCCGTGTAATACGGTCATGCCATCCCAGTTGGTCTTCATCCACGAAAGCCCAGGCGTAACCCAGGCCAATGGATGCCGCTGAAAGGGCGCTTGCAGCGGCGCGGCAACGCCGCGTCATGACAGTTAAGCGCTTTCCATCGAAGGTGGTGAGTTCAAGCTGGGCAAAGCGCATCCCAGGTGTTCCTTTGCCGTGTACCAGGAAGAGATACTGGAACACAGTCCATAACGTTCCAGACACGCACAACCCGAACAACAGCGCCAGCCGCGAATGCGGGTTGTCCTCGGCCATCCGGACGAAAGCGATATCGAACAGCATTACAGCCGCTGCCACCGTGGCTACATCAACTACAAGCGCAATCAATCGTTGCGGCAATGCCGCCGGGCGGGCGATCACTTCCCTGTGCGGTCTCTCGCTATGATGTTCCGCATCGAGGGTGATGTCTTCAAAGCTGGGCAGCAGTTCCATTTGTTCAGCACGCCGAACAGGCTCGATCGGGCGCTCAGGTTCAGCCAGTTCTTGTGCCCGTTCGCCCCTCTCTGCATGTTCCTCTTCAACATTCAAAATTCGAGGGGGTGCTTCCATGGGTGGAAGCGCTGGTTCGGAGGCCAGTGCGCCGGCTTGAACAGGAACATCTGGCAGCATAGTGGCGCTACGAGGAAACCGGATGATTTTGGGTGGTTCCGGAGGCATCATTTCCCGCTGAGGTTCTCGGTTGGCGTCCGGCAAAATATCGCTCTCGAAGCGGCGACGGACCCGCTCCCGGACGACGGGCCCATCCGTAACGATGAGGGCTTCCTCCGAGGAAAAATCGAACGCCAATGCCTGGTCTAAATTGTCATGTCCGCCACGGCGCGCGCGGTGTTGCTGTACGCGCGACGCAACTTCTCTGCGCCACTCACCCTCACAAGGCGACTCACTCTCCGACACGGTAGCCTCCCCGGGATATTCTTCATATTCTTCGATGCATGGAACAGCGCTCGCATGTGAGCAAGGATGTTTGCCGCAGATCGGGCAGGTCATACGACGGATTGTGAGATTCGCCAGGGAGCAATTGGACGCGCACGCAGAACTACTTTTGCATTTGCAAAACTGGCCGTGTTACCTTGCCGAGTCCGACTATTTTCTACGGCATGCGTGCCCAACCTACATTTGTTATCACAGCGGCGGTGCTTTGTCATCTACTTCTGGGCGCTCCGTTAGTGACCAGCCAGACGCTCCCGGCGCAAGATGCTCAAACGCAGCAAGCGGCCCAGGGAAGCCCGTGCCATGCCATATTGACCGCTCCACCGGCGATCCAGAAAGCATCTGGAAATTCGTCGAATAAAAACTCACAAGCCGTAAGCAGCGTAACCGAGAGCGCACCGAAAATGGAGATCAGTGAGCGTGAGCCCATCATCATTGATGCTTCCGAGTGCGAGAAGAACGGTTCCATTTATGGCCTGCGCGGCAATGTTCAAATTCTGTTTAAGGCTTACACGTTTCGGGGCGACAACGTGACGTACGACTCGGAATCAGGAGAAGCTACTTCTACCGGGCATGCAGAGCTGGATGGAGGCCCAAGAGATATTCACATCACGGCCAGCCGCGCGAACTACAACGTACACAGCAGGACCGGTAAATTCTATGACGTGAAAGGAACCACCGGAGCGCGCTTTCAAGGCAAGAATGTCACCCTGACCTCCTCCAACCCCATCGCATTCACAGGCAAGCTGGTAGAGCAGACCGGGCCGGAAGAGTACATCTTGCACAACGGATCCGTCACTTCATGTGAACTCCCCCATCCCAAATGGACTTTCAACGCGGCCAAGATCATCTTGCGCGTGGGGAACTCCGCCAAAATCTACAACACCACGTTCCGGCTGAAAGGTGTGCCAATAATTTATCTGCCCTACGCTTCGCCGCCGGTCGAGCGTCTGGGCCGCCAGAGCGGTTTTCTTATTCCCAACTTTGGCACGTCCAGCAGCAAGGGAACCATACTGGGAGATTCGTTTTACTGGGCCATCAATCGCAGCATGGATGCCACCCTCGGCGGAGAATATCTCTCCAAGCGCGGCTGGTCACTGCAAGAGAGTTTCCGTGCCAAGCCGAGTGAAGGCTCGTATCTCAACGTAAATTATTTTCAGGTGCTGGATCGCGGCATCGTGCAGAACGTGCAGCAAACGGTGAATGGCGTGACAACGACCGTACCTCAGACCGTCAACCAGGGCGGTGAGGACATAAAATTAAATGGAGAGGTGAATCTTCCGTATGCCGTCCGTGGGGTGGCTTCGCTGGATTATCTGAGTTCCTTTCTTTTCCGGCTTGCGTTCACGGAGAATTTCTCGCAGGCAGTGGATTCAGAAGTAAGGTCCGTGGCCTTTCTCTCCAAAAGCGTTGATGGGCTTTCATTCAATGCCTTCGTATCGCGATACCAGAATTTCCAGGGGACAACCAAAGGCGATACTATTACCATTTTGCACACGCCGGCGCTCGAGTTGGACTCTGTGGAACGACCGATTTTCGGCTCACCGCTTTACTGGTCCTATGATGTGGACGCGGAAGGAGTACATCGCAGCGATCCCGGCGTGCCGGGCAGCGGGCCGGCGTTTGTGACACCCGGCATTGTCGGTCGCTTTGACATTGCGCCTGTCATATCCATGCCGCTACTGTACGATGGCTGGACGCTTCAGCCACAGGTTGAACTTAGGAATACCACATACACCCAGCGTCAGGTTTCCATCCCGGTTGCTGGTTCCAGCCAGCCTGAGCAGAATCCTGTACACAATCTTCTGAACAGGCGCACGATAACGGGCAGCTTTGAGCTTCGTCCCCCGGTGCTGGTCAGGGTTTTTGACCGCGAGATCGCCCGAAGAAAAGTGAAACACACCATTGAACCCCGGGTGGTTTACCGTTACACCAACGGTGTAGAAAACTTCTCAAACATCATCCGCTTTGATTTCCGGGATATTCTAAGCAACACCAATGAAGTTGAGTACGGCGTGGTGCAGCGTCTTTATCTCAAGAGCTTACATGACGGTTGCGAAGAACCAGAAGCGAACCAAAATGACAATGTGCAATCGGAAAACAACTCAAGCCAAGAGAGAGGTGGCAGCCGGGTATCCTCAGGCTGCACTCCTGCAGGCGCGAACGAGTTCATCACCTGGGAGCTGAAGCAGAAGTACTTTCTTGATCCAAATTTTGGCGGCGCCATTATCAATGGCAAGCGCAATGTTCTCAGCACGACGGACGACTTCACCGGCATAGCGTTCCTTACGGAACCACGTCGTCTCGCTCCTCTGGTTTCACGATTGCGCCTGCGCACCACAACTAACAGCGATTTGGAATGGCAGCTTGATTACGACTTTAAGAAAGGACGAATCAACTCCAGTACCTTTTATTCCACTGTCCATTTCGGGAATTTTGTGATGCAGGGTAGTCACGCATTCCTGCAGGATCCGGGAGAAGTGGTAACCAGTCCTACCACCGGCCTGCAGCTTGCACCCTGCATTCCGCAAAAATTCAACCAGCCTGAGTGCGTGCCTCTTGTTTTCAACCAGCTTCGCGCGATGGTCGGTTATGGCAACCCGTCAAAGCGCGGCTGGAGTGCGGCGGCAAACATCGGCGTGGATTCTGAGTTCAAACTGGTCCAGTACTCGGCAGCACAAACAGCTTACAACTGGGATTGCTGTGGCCTGAGCTTTGAGTACAGGCGCTTCTCGCTGGGCCAGGTGCGCAACGAAAATCAGTACCGGTTTGCGTTTACGCTGGCCAATATCGGCTCCTTTGGCAACTTGAAGAGGCAGACCCGGCTGTTCTGAGGGGCTTCAACCAACTGAGACAGCGGGAACACAACGGCAAGCTATGCAGTTAAAAGGCTTGGAACTTACCAAACGGTCCGTGCTTCACTGTGGTTTCTGTGGTTACAATAAAAAGATGCCAGCTGCGAAGCAGCAACGACTGGAGCTGATCCTGCGGGAACTTGGGCGGGTTCTGATCGCCTATTCGGGCGGAGTTGATTCAGCCTACCTGATTCATGCTGCGCACCGGGTGCTGGGTGATCAGATGTTAGCAGTCATCGCGGATTCGCCCAGCCTTGCTCGCGTCCACCTGCAGGATGCGGTGGCATTTGCCCAGGAGCGCGGCATCCCGCTCGATGTGATTCAGACATCGGAGATGGACCGGCCGGAATATGTGCGCAATGATGTTTCTCGCTGCTTTCATTGTAAGGACGAGCTTTTCCGCGTAATGGAACGCTACGCTGCTCAAAAGGACTTTTCTACGATCGCCTATGGCGTGAACGTGGACGACCAGGGGGACTTCCGTCCGGGACAACAGGCAGCCCGGCTGCACAAAGTGGCGGCCCCGCTGCTCGAAGCCGGGCTTACTAAATCTGAAATTCGTGAGCTCGCGCGAGAAGCAGGCCTGCGCGTCTGGGACAAGCCTGCTTCCGCTTGTTTGTCCTCGCGCATTGAATACGGCCGCCCGGTAACGCCTGAGGCTCTTGCAGCCGTTGAGCGCGGAGAAGATGCATTGCGGGCGCTTGGGTTTCGCCAGTTCCGGGTCCGTCATCACGGGGAGATCGTCCGGATTGAAATTGACCGCGCGGAACTGCCGCAAGCATTAACGGTAGAGATGTTTCAGGAGTTGACCAGAACCTTCAAGGCCCTGGGGTTTACGTTTGTTACCTTGGATACCGAAGGGTTTCGTTCCGGGTCCATGAACTCCTCAGCAACGGTGCAGCCGTTGATAAAGCTTCTCACCTAGGCTGTTCAGAGCGCCCTCATGAGATAATTTCCCCAAGTATTATTTGCCTTCAAAGGTGGTTCGTTTTGGCTAGAATCGTGCGTCTTTTACTGCTTATACCGGTCTTCATGGTGCTCGCGGGCTCCGGCTGCCGCGCCCAAAGTTCCAGCGCGGCGACTGCTCTCTCGCCTGAAATCGTTCACAGGATCCAAACAGAGATCAGGTCACGCTACAGTGTGCCCAATCAGATTGATATTACAATCGGAGCGCCCAAGCCGGCTGACGTCCCAGGCTACGACACCGTCGTGGTTACTTTTACGGGAGGCAGCCACACCAGCACGCACGAATTCCTGGTATCGAAAGATCGCAAGACGCTTGCGCATCTCGAAAAGATGGATATTTCACAGGACTTGATGTCAAAGATTGACGTTAAGGGGCGGCCGGTGCGCGGCAATGAAAACGCCAAAGTCACCATTGTGAACTACGATGATTTCGAATGCCCCTTCTGTTCGCGGATGCATGCAACCCTGTTTCCCGGGCTTCTGAAGCAGTACGGTGACAAGGTCAAAATCATCTACAAAGATTACCCACTGGTTGAGATACATCCCTGGGCAATGCACGCCGCCGTGGACGGCAACTGTTTGGCCGCGCAGAACAATGACGCTTATTGGGAGTTTGCCGATTACGTGCACGCCAACCAGCGGGAGATAACGCCGGGACCGCAGGGCCAGAAGACGATCGTTGATTCCTTTGCCAAGCTGGACTCCATTGCCAAAGAACGCGCTACCAGGCACAACCTGGATCAGCAGAAGTTTGATGCATGTATAAAAAAGCAGGACGAATCTGCTGTTCGCGCTTCCATGGACGAGGGCGACAAGCTTGGGGTGGATTCAACACCCACCATGTTCGTCAATGGCGAGCGCATGTCAGGAGCTGTTCCAGAAGACCAGCTTCACCTGATTCTCGATCGGGCCCTGGTCGCTGCCGGAGAGAAAGCGCCTTCCACGACGGCAAAAAACTAGATAACGTGTAGAAAGTCGGATATCGTACCTTAGCTGGGAATCGATTCAGGAGGAATGGTTGAACCGGGCAGCTAAATATTGGCGAAATCTGTTTTGCATCGGCGTCTGCGGCTCATTGGCGGCTTTGGCAGGCTGTACGGGCTGTGGCCAGGGCGGATCGAGCCAGGACGTGATGGCAAAAGTGAACGGCTATAAAGTGCTTCGTTCAGAAGTTGATAAGAGTTACAACACGCAGATCGCGGGCTCGCCCCAGAAGCCTACTGCTGCCGAAGAAGAGGCCCTGCGGCTGAACATCCTTGACCAGATTATCGGAGTGCAATTACACCTGCAACAAGCGGAAAAGCAGGGAGTAGTGGCCACGGATGACGAAGTGGACTCTAAGTTCAACCAGATGAAAGCGCCTTATACCCAGGAGGAATTCCAGAGGAAACTCAAAGACCAGGGCTTGACCGAAGGCGATGCGAAGCAGGAAATTCGGCGGAATCTGACGATTGAAAAGCTGCTCAACAAGGAAATCGCTTCCAAAGTAGCCATCTCTGACGTCGACATTCAAAATTACTTCAACCAGCACAAGGCAGAATTTAATCTGATTGAGCCGCGCTACTTTATGGCGTCGATCCAGGTATATGTGCGGCCCCCGGGACAACCGACAGGTGATAAGGGGCAAACGGACGCGCAGGCACGGCAGAAGATCCAGATGATCTACAACCGTCTGGAGAGCGGCGAGGATTTTGGCACCGTGGCCGCGCAGTGGTCTGAAGATGCCGATACTGCTCATAATGGCGGAGAAATGGGCGCGGTCCCTGAATCGCAGCTTAAGAATACTGATCCGGCAACACGCGAAGCAGTGCAGAGGCTCAAACCAGGACAGTACAGCAGCGTCATTCCCATGGTAAATCCGGAAACACGCCAGCCGGTGGGCTATCGCATTGTGAAGCTGATCGGCAAAGAAGCGGCCGGACAACGCGATCTGAACGACCCTGCGGTGCAACAATGGATCAGGAACCAGCTACGCACGCAGCGTGAGCAACTGCTGCGCGCAGCTTATGACGAAGTATTGCGCGACAAAGCGGAGATTCATAACTACTACGCGGAAAACATCATGAAAAACACGGGTGGAACGAAATAGACCAGAGGCTACTCCACCTCGGCCAGCGTCTGGCCCGCTTCAACTGCGGCGCCTTCACGCACAGCAAGCTTTTTTACAATCCCTTTTTTGGGCGACTTCAACTCGTTCTGCATCTTCATGGCCTCTATCACAATCACTCCCTGGCCATGCTCTACGGCCATTCCGGGTTGGGCAAGAATCCTAACTACTTTCCCCGGCATGGGCGCCACAATCCTCTTTACGCCTTCAGCGCCAGCATCAGCACCACGTCGCGAGCGTAACGAGCGCGGATCGCGTACCTGAGTGGGAAAGCGCAATCCGCCGACGACAATGTTGAAGTCTGTTCCGGTGCTTTCCTGCTTTACTTCATAGGACTTGCCGTCGAGAAGAATTGAGAGCACACCGGCTTGCGTAGTCACTGCATCGATTTGTATCTCTCGACCGTCGAGTTTGCAGACCCAGCCATCCTCGAATTTGTGCAGCTCAACGCGGTGGAGTTTTTCAGCAACTTTGACCTCGTAGATCATTCGTTGCTGACTCCTTCAAAACGTGCTGTGCGCTTCCATGCCGACGAGTTGCCGCCATTCGCGCCGGACTTGCCGATATTCCCGTTGACTTTGGGACTGGATATTGCGCTGAACAGCGCCGCGGAAATAGCGGCTATCCTGGCAAGAGACTGAGAATCATGCGGCTGAACCGCATCGGACGCCAGTAGGCGATCCAAAAACCCGGTGTCAATCCGGGCCTCCTGGAAGTCAGGATGCTCGAGAATTCTGCGAAACAATGACAGGTTGGTCTTTATACCTCCCACGAAATATTCATCCAGGGCACGCCGCATGCGCGCCAGGGCAGTCTGGCGGTCCGGAGCAAAAGCGATCAGCTTGGACATCATGGGATCGTAGTCGAGGGGCACTCTCCAACCTTCATAAACCCCGCTGTCCTCACGGATTCCAGGACCTGACGGGCGCAGCAGCTTTGCGATTTTTCCGGGTGAAGGGAAAAAGTTGTTTTCCGGATCCTCGGCGTAAATTCGACATTCCACGGCGTGCCCGCGAAGACGGATGTCCTCCTGGGTAAATGGCAATTTTTCACCAGCGGCAATACGGAACTGCAGATGCACCAGGTCCAACCCTGTCACTATCTCCGTGACCGGATGCTCCACCTGAAGACGTGTGTTCATTTCCAGAAAATAAAAATTGCCGCCGCGATCTACCAGAAATTCCACCGTGCCGGCATTGGCATAGCCAGATGATTTGGCCGCTTGCACCGCGACGGCGCCCATGCGAGCGCGCAGATCCGAGTCCACCACAGCCGAAGGTGCTTCCTCTATCACTTTCTGATGGCGTCGCTGCACCGAGCATTCACGTTCGCCAAGGTATACCGCGTTTCCGTGCTCGTCCGCCAAAACCTGTATTTCAATGTGGCGGGGATTCTCTATGTACTTTTCCAGATACACTTCCGCGTCGTTGAACGCCCGCAGAGCCTCACTTTGCGCTGTTTCAAATGAGGACCGCAACTCACTTGCGGAGCGCACCAGGCGCATGCCTTTGCCGCCACCACCGGCTGCCGCTTTGATCATGACCGGAAAGCCTAGTTTTGGGGCAAGTTGCTCTGACTCTGCCAGAGACAGACCTTTGGCCGAGCCGGGCACAAACGGCACGCCGGCAGCCTGCATGGCTTGCCGGGCCCGCGTTTTCGATCCCATAAGCTCCATTGCAGAAGCGGGAGGACCGACAAACTTTACTCCAGCTTCTTTGCACGCACGCGCAAACTGCGCATTCTCTGACAGGAACCCGTAACCGGGATGAATGGCTTTAGCCCCGCTACGCTTCGCGACTTCGAGGATTTTAGGAAT
Source organism: Candidatus Angelobacter sp. (assembly GCA_035277785.1). Classification (GTDB taxonomy): domain Bacteria; phylum Acidobacteriota; class Terriglobia; order Terriglobales; family Acidobacteriaceae; genus Angelobacter. The sequence continues at coordinate 10,603 of DATEJX010000321.1, forward strand.
GTTCAGATAAGATTCGCGGGCGGCCGCCGGCCCGATCGGATACGCTTCATCGGCATGGCTGACATGCAGGGCAGCACGGTCGACATCAGAAAAAACAGCCACCGAGGTGATACCCATCTCTCGGCACGCCCGTATGACTCGGACGGCGATCTCTCCTCGGTTGGCGATAAGTACCTTTTTGAACATAAAGAGCGGCGATGAATCCTTGATTTTAATTGATTTGCGTGCTGACCACGCGCGGCTAACTGAATGAAAAAGCCCCTCCATCAGGAGGGGCCGGATGAATTGGTCTTTGCTTTATGGCTATTTCTGCGAGGGCTGTTTGCTTCCTCCCTGCTGATTCAGGTTCTGATCAAGCACGATTCCGCCCTGGTTCTTCTTGGCTGCCTCTTCAGCTTTCTTTTTACGGGCTGCCATGGCCTTATCGCTCCAATCATTGGCGCTCTTTATGAGATCAGCCCGAGCCTGAGCATCGTCGCAAGTCATGTCATTGGCCTTGCGGCGATAGAGCAGGTTCATATACGCCATTGCGTCATCGTAATCCTGTCTTTTATCAATGGCGGTCTGAAGCATCTTCATGCCTTCATCAACAGCGGCTTCATCTTTCGCCTTCAACTGGTCGCACCATTTCTGGCTGCCTTTGCCCTTCAACTCGTCATCCACCTTCATGCCATTGGTGGATTTCAGGTCGGCGGCATCCTTGTAAGACTGTGTCCAGTCGATGACCCCCACAGAGTAGTAAATTTCCGGATCGTTGGGATCCACATCGATCGCTTTCTTGTAATAGTCCCGGGCTTTGCTGAAGTCCTTCATCTGCATGTAAAGGAAAGCTATACCTTTGAGACTGTTTACGCTCTTGGGGTCGTTTTCAAGTACTTTCTTGTACTCGTCAATGGCCTGCTGTGCCATTCGCACATTAGCGGGATCTTCCACGCCCGGAACATACTGCTGAGCATAAGCGGTTGCAAGATAAAGCTTGGCCACCTTAAGGTCTGGATCGAACTCAACAGCGTTCTTGAATTTCTCAATCGCATCTTCGTAATTTGCGCTGCGGTAGGCCTTGACACCTTTGTTGAGTTGGTCGCGCGCTTTCAGTTTATTGCACCCCGCTGTCATCAACAGCGTGGCGGCGACAGCTATGACGGTCGCCATTTGTGCGCATCTTTTCATCTCATCTGGCTCCTCTGCCGGAGTTAGGGGGATCATTCCTTTTGAGACCGGTTCAGGGCCGGCATTCACGGCCCCGCGGCTCCATCAGTTATTCGCCCAGTTACTGGCCCGCTTCAATCTTGGCCGTGATCAATCCTACCTTGTCTACAACCTGAGTACCTTTTGCAATATCGATTACCTGAGCGACATTCTGGAATTCAACATCAGGATCGCCCTTGACGAACATCACGCGTTCGGCGCGAGTCTTGAAGATATCCGTAAGGCGGCTTCCCAGATTGTCCCAGCTGACGTCTTCCTGATTGATCTTCAGCTTGGGTTTACTCTCGTTCGACTGCAACACCTGCACCACCACTGTGCGGTCCGTTGGCTCAGGCTTCTGATTGGGCGGTGGCGGCTGCGGAACCAGCGCTTCCAGGCCTTTTGGAGTCAGCGGCGTGATCACCATGAAGATGATCAGAAGTACCAGCAGAACGTCGATCAGCGGGGTGACGTTGATTTCTGATGTTTGCCCGCCGCCCGAACCTCCCATTGACATTCCCATAACTTTTATCCTCGATATGAATTGCTTACGATTCCGGTTTATCAGCGGCGCTCGCGTCTTCAGGCGCGAGCGCCATGCTGCTCATGCGTGCCACCCCGGCGTTGTTTTACCGGGGACTTCGTTTACTGTCTCTTCTGGTCGGTGAGGAGACCTAATTGGTCCACACCCGCCGAGCGCACATCATCCACTACATCCACCACGGATTTATATTTCGCGCGTGCATCAGCTTTCACGTATACGCGCTTATCTGCCCGGTTCTGCACCCGTTCTTTGACCTTATTGGTGAGCTCTTCCGGGCCGACCTGCTGCGTGTCAAAGAAGATCCTTCCATCGCGCATTACGGCAACGATGAGTGCGTCTTCCTTGTCCGCATCAGGCATCTGGATGGGATTTATGGTTTTTGCCAGGTCAACGGACTGACCCTTCTGGAGCATTGGGGTGATGACCATGAAAATGATCAGCAGAACCAGCATCACGTCAACCATTGGAGTCACGTTGATGTTGGAATTGACCTTGGCTCCTTCGTTCCGAACCACAATTGCCATGGCTGCTCCTCGAGTTTACCGGCGAACCGCGTTTGTGCGCTTCAGGAAGTAATCCACCAATTCGCTGGATGAGTTGTCCATTTCAACGTCAAAGGCCTCAACCTTGCCGGTGAAATAGTTGAACATCATGACCGCGGGGATAGCCACGAACAAACCGAGCGCGGTGGTGACCAGCGCTTCTGAAATTCCGCCTGCTACGGCGCCCAGACCGGTGGCCTTCTGTTCAGAGATCTTGCGGAAAGCGTTCAAAATGCCGATGACCGTTCCCAGCAGACCCACGAAAGGAGCCGTGGAACCGATGGTGGCCAGGCCGCCAAGTCCACGCTTCAACTCGGCGTGCACGATGGCTTCGGCACGCTCTAAAGCACGCTTGCTGGCTTCAATTTGTTCCCCGGGGATTTCCGTGGAGTCGCCATGGGCCTTGAATTCCTGCAGGCCGGCCGTGACTACTTTGGCCAGGTGGCTCTTCTTGTTGCGCTCAGCCACGCGGATGGCTTCATCCAGCTTGCCTTCGCGCAGAGCGCCGGCAACTGCGGGGGCAAACTGCCTTGACTGCTTGCGGGCAGCGTTGAAGGCGATCCAGCGGTCAATCATGACGCCGATCGACCAGGCTGACATGATGAAAAGGACTATGACGATGGTGCGAGCGAGCCACGCCATTTGACGCCACAGGGAAATGGGGTCCCAGCCGATTCCCGATTCATCGCCTTGGAAAAGCATGTAGGCCATCACGATATGGGCCTTGGCGAACACAAGAGTTGCAATATTTGCGACAAGCATGAGTTTTAAGTTTTCCTCCTCAGAACTTTTCAGAAACAAATTGCCGGTTAGAAACGAATCACAGCCCCGGCCAAGAAGAGCGCTCCCGAACACGCACAAGCTGATTCCAGCTTCTCTGGGACGGCCGGCGGGCTTCGCCGGCCCTCTTTGATCTCTTACTCGGAAGCCACCACAGTTACATCCTGAATGTCACTTTGATGGTCGTCTCTACTTCTACTGGCTCTCCGTTCAGCAGGTAAGGTTTGTACTTCCACTGCTTAACGGCTTCCATGGCAGCCTGGACGAGAATAGGATGCCCACTCACCTGATGAAGGTTTTCGATGGATCCGCCTTTGCTTATGGTTGCGGCCAGAATTACATCTCCCTGGATATGGGCGATTTTGGCCATTTGCGGGTATTGTGGCTCAATCTTGCGGAGCAGGTTACCTGCTGCAACGCCTTCAGATACACGGAGTTTCTGCGGTGCGGCCACCTTAGGCGGCGGTGCACTGGAATTGATGATGCCGCCCAGAACGCCTCCAGCCTGGCCACCCGGAACTCCGCCCACCACGCCTCCAGTAACTCCGGTCGAGGCAGGCTGCTCTTCCTCTTTGATCATTTTGATCACTTTGGGAATTTTGCTGGGGGTGCGCAGTTCACCATTCACAACTTCATGCTGGATGACCTTCTGCACGGGAGCTGCTGCCGGCGGCGGTGGCGGCGGCGGTGGTGGCGGCGGGGCCACCAGGAACGAGTTCAGCTGGTGCAAGGGTAAGGCTTCAGTGATCAGTAATGGAAGCAAGATCAAAAAGCCAACGACAACCGCCTCAATAATGAATGAAAGCGTTGTCGTGTACTTCTGGTTAGTCCGGATCTTACCGCCGGATTCCATTAAGCTGTCTTCAAACATCCCTGTTCTCCAATCCTAGGGGGACTCTTCAGTTACATTGGACACCGGGACTGCCTGTTTTGCTCCCACCGGGGGCGTGGTTCTAAACTTTTGCCCTGACCTTGCCTTTCCCGGCTGGCGCTTGGCCTTTACCGCCTGGCGCCGGGCTCTTGCCGACCTGAGCCGCAGGAACGGGAGCCATCCCCGCAGCCTTTTTGGTACGCCAATCCTGATATGCAACCAGCATGGGGGCTGCCACTGCAATCGATGAATACGTCCCTATTAAGATGCCAATTACTAGGGCGAAGGAGAACCCCCTAAGTACTTCGCCACCAAAAAGATAGAGCGATAAGACGGTCAGGAATGTGAGTCCGGAAGTCAGAATCGTCCGGCTCAAAGTCTGATTGATGCTGCGGTTTACAATTTCTGCCAGACTCTCGCGCCGCATCAACTTCACATTTTCCCGGATGCGATCGAACACCACGATGGTGTCGTTCATCGAGTAGCCGACCAGGGTCAAAATCGCGGCGATAACAGTAAGGCTTATCTCCGTATTGGTCAAGGAGAAAGCGCCCACCGTAATAAGCGTATCGTGGAAAACGGCAACCACCGCAGCCACGCCATAAATAAGCTCAAAGCGGAACCAGAGATAGACCAGCATTCCGATGAGGGAGAAAATCACTGCCAGCCAGGCTTGATGTTTCAGTTGGTCGCCCACCTGCGGCCCAACCACGTAGCCGCCTTTGACGCCGAAATTGCCGGTGTAAAAATCCTGCTTCAAGGCTTCGACCACCGGCGCTGATACAACCCCCTTCAAATCGTCAATGCTCTTTAGAACGCCGCCTTCCGTCTTGTCACGAAAATCCAGGATCTGCCGCGCCAGGGTTTCATATTGGGTAGGACTTTCATGAAGCGGGTCACGGGCCGTCAGATGGTCCCGAACTTCGGCAAACCCGACCCGGTCACTGTTGTTCAAATCCAATTTGTCGGCCGGGGCGTTCCTCTCCAACGCGGCGATGATCTGATTTTTGCCTTTTTCAAGATCCGTTTCGCCAGTTTGCTTTAGATCCAGCGAAATGACTACCTCATTGGCGCTGGCAGCGTCATATCTCTGAATGGTGGCATTGTGCAGTCCGGCATGGTCCAAATCTGAACGAATCTGGTTGATGTCAGGTGTCTGCGCAAATTTCACATAAACCTGGGTTCCACCACGGAAATCCACGCCCAGTGGAATGTGGTGCCAGAACAGCATGGAAAGGACGCCGGCAACGCTGAAGATCAGCGAAAAACTGAGGAAATACCACTTCTTGCCGAGAAAATCGATGTTTGTATTACGAAAAAATTCCACTTTATCAACCTTTTGACTAGATGCTCAGAGCCTCACCGCGCTGCTTGCGGTTCAGCACAGCGTCGAAAATGACCCGCGAGACGAAAACTGCAGTGAACAGATTGGCCAGCAGACCAAACGTAAGTGTTACTGCAAACCCTCGCACCGGACCGGAACCCACGAAGAACAAAATGATCGCCGACACAATGGTCGTAACGTGAGTGTCCAGGATCGTGGTCCAGGCGCGATCAAAGCCCTGATCCACGGCTGCAGCGGGTGCTTTGTTGTTGCGCAACTCTTCCCGGATGCGCTCAAAAATCAGAACGTTCGAGTCCACACCCATACCGACGGTGAGGATCACACCCGCAATTCCTGGCAACGTGAGCACAGAGCCAGTAAAGCCCATGAATCCCAGCAGAATTACCAGGTTAAAAATCAGAGCCACATCGGCATTGATTCCCGCGCCCTTGTAATACACCAGCATGAAAATCAGCACGGCGGCCAGACCGGCAATCGCCGCCCGTACGCCTGACCTGATGGAGTCGGCTCCCAGTGATGGGCCTACAGTATTTTCGCTAAGGTAATGCAAGCTCGCCGGCAGCGCGCCCGAGCGCAGGAGCATGGCCAGGTCTTTTGCGCTTTGCTCAGTAAATCCACCAGTGATTTCGCCCGTATCCCGAATTTCCTCGCGGATTGAGGCAAATTCACGAACTTTGTTGTCCAGCACTACAGCCAGAAAGTGGTTCGGATCAGAACCCTTTTCGTTATGGGCTGAAGTAAATGCGCCAAATTTATTTCCGGCCGCTGCTGTCAGATTGAAGGTGACGTTGGGACGTCCGTTCTGGTCCGTGCTCGGCCTTGCGTCGCGGATATCCGTTCCGCCTACGACAGGGATTCTACCCACGACAAAGACGCGATCGCTCTGATCATTGCCGCCGGCAATACCGTGCATCATCACAGTCCCGGGAGGGAGTACGCCACCGTGCTGAGCCAGAGCGGCCTGCTCACTGTCATATCCACCCTGATTGTCAAACCCCTGGCGTAATTCCAAGCGTGCGGTCGATTTAATGATTTCTCTGACCCGGCCCGGATCGTCAACATTCGGGAGTTGAACCAGGATCTGATTGAGTCCCATCCCGTTTTCCTGAATTTCAGGCTCGCTCACGCCTAACGCATCAACGCGATTGCGGATGGCTTCAATCGACTGCTCCACCGTCCGTCTCTGCAAGTCGCTCACAGAGGACGGCTTCATGTTGATGACCCAGGTGCTGTTGGCGCCCGCAGACGGTGGATCATAGTCTTTCAACTGGTCGCTAACTATGCTGCGGAGTGTGGACCCTCCATCCAGGGATACACCCTTGACGGCAATCTGTTCGGGGTGATTGGCCGGATCCGGCTTGCTGATGTCTGAAAAAGGCACCTTTGCCTTTTGCAATTCATCTTTCAGCACCTCAACAGCGTGGTCTGTTTCTGCGTTGACCGCGTCATTCACCATGACCTGGAGAATCAGGTGAGTGCCGCCGGTCAGATCCAGTCCAAGGTGGATTTGGCCCAGGATGGCTTGCTTCAACGCATCGCCGCTTACGCCTTTGGGTATGCCAAATATCCCGAACAGGAAAACAAGCAGGATCGCGATAATGACTGCGGTTTTTGTAAGTAAGTTCTTTTGCATTTCAACTTCGCTTTTTTATGATTTCTTTCCTTCGTCGTCACGCGCCACGGATACTACGGAAGATTTTGCAATTTCCAGCCGCAGGTTATCGGGTGGAACGCGCAGGTGCAGGGCGTCATCTTTCACCGCGATAATGATCCCGCGGATGCCGCCGCCGGTGGTGACACGGTCACCATTTTTCAGATCACCGATCATCGCCTGCCATTTCTTCTGCCTGCGTTGCTGGGGGAGGATAAGCAGAAGATAGAAAATGGCGAAGATGAAGAGCATGGGGAGCCACATCAGCCCGCCGAGCTGGCCACCCTGCAAGAGAATTGAACTTATCGCATTCTGGATCATTTTTTACGTTGGCTGCCGTGCAGCCCGCACACACTCACACCCACAAGGGGAGCAACAACTTCTCTGACCGCTGAATGAATACCGCCCGGGCCTCCAGGCACCTGACCTTCTTGTGTCGGAGTTGTTCGGAGGATTCTGGCGCTGAATCAGGGGCGCTCAGGCCATGAACACTGGTCCAGAGAGAATTCCTGAGAGGTCCCCAAGCTTTATAGCATGACGTACCGTCCGCATGGTGTCAAGGTAGAAGGCTAGATTGTGCACCGTATTTAGCACTCCTGCCAGGGCCTCTCCCGCCACATAAAGATGCCTTAGATAAGCCCTGCTGTAGCGCGAACATACCTTGCACCGGCATCTGGGGTCTGGTGGGTTCTGGTCCTGTGCATAACGAACATTCTTGATGTTCATGCGGCCCTCTGAAGTGAACAGGAGACCATGGCGCGCAGCACGGGTGGGCAGCACGCAATCCATCATGTCTACTCCCATGGTGGCGTAGCGTGCGATCTCATCCGGATACCCCACTCCCATGACGTATCTGGGCTTGTCTTTGGGCAACGTCTCCAGAGTCTGACCGATGATTTCCAGTGTCTTCTCTCGCGGCTCGCCCACGCTCAACCCGCCAATGGCATAGCCAGGAAAGTCGAGTTCCAGCAGCCTCTCGGCGCATTCTCTACGCAGGTCCGGGTACATTCCGCCCTGAACTATGCCAATTAACGCCTGGGTTCGACCGCTCTCATTTTCTGGCCACGGAACTTCGTTTTTGTGGGTTTCAAAATAGTCCTTGCTCCGTTTGGCCCAACGCAGGGTCATTTCCATTGACTGTCGCGCCCGATTCCGGTCCGCAGGGTATTCGGTGCACTCATCGAACGCCATGATGATGTCTGCACCCAGGGCGATTTGAATCTCCATAGACCGTTCCGGAGTGAACAGATGAGACGATCCATCCAGATGTGAGCGGAAGCTGACCCCTTCCTCCGTCACTTTGCGCAGGTCGCTCAGACTGAAGACCTGGAAGCCGCCGGAGTCGGTCAACAGGGCCCTTTCCCAGCTCATAAATTTGTGCAGCCCGCCCATGCCTCGGATCAACTCATGCCCAGGCCGCAGGTAAAGGTGGTACGTATTTCCCAGAATGATGTGGGCACCCAGCTCCTCCAATACATCTTGCGGCACAGCCTTTACCGATCCTGCGGTCCCCACCGGCATAAAGGCGGGCGTTTCCACCACGCCATGGGCAGTTTCAATATGAGCAATACGCGCCGGGCTAGCCCGGCCCTGGATTGAAAATGGAAGTGGCACTGGAATATGTTACAAAATCCCATTTCAAGAGCCGGAAACAGGCAGGCAGAAAGTTCGACTCAAACGAACGGCCTCGCAGGCTGAGTTTAGGCTTTCTTTGCGAATTTCTCCGCCACCTTGGCCGGATTCACGAAGGCCCGAGTAACCGTTCCACAGCCGATGAGATGATGTTCATTGCGGGCAGTCACCCGGAACACGTAAAACTTCCCTTTCGCTGTCTCAAAAGTTGCTTCCGCATGCACCTTCTGCCCGACCACTGTCGGCGCTCGATGCTCAATATTGATCGCTGTTCCAACGCTGATCTCACCCGGCTCGCAATAGGGCTTCATGGCGTTTGCTGCCGCCCATTCCATAAGCCCGATCATGTGAGGTGTGGAATAGATTTCAGGCAGTTCAGGGCTGTGATAGTTCAGAGTGTGCTCGTGAGCCACGGTCACTTCTGATTCGCCCCGTAGTCCCGCGGGAAGCTGTTTGGTCATGCTGGCAAATCTAACAGAACTCTTGCATCTTAGGCTTTTCCCTCTTGTTGATCAGGCTCAACCTCCGGCCAGCGAGTGTTCCGCAACGGCTGTATAATGAAGAATTGTCCTCATGGCATTGAACAGAACCGTGCAATCCCACGAATCTCATCCCAGAATTCGCTCCACAACAGTGTTGTGCGTGCGTCGTGACGGCCAGGTGGTCATGGCTGCTGACGGGCAGGTCACTCTCGGCGAAAACGTAATCAAGCACACGGCCCGGAAGATCAGGCGGCTTTATAACGACAAAATCCTGGCTGGTTTTGCCGGCTCCACGGCGGACGCCTTCTCTCTCTTCGCGCGATTTGAAGCCAAGCTGGAGCAGTATCACGGCAATCTCGGACGCGCGGCGGTGGAATTGGCCAAGGAGTGGCGCACTGATAAGGCGCTCCGTCACCTCGAGGCATTGCTGCTGGTCAGTGACGCCAGCCTTACCTTCCTGATCAGTGGCGCAGGTGACGTGATTGAGCCCGACGGCGGTGTGGCTGCCATTGGGAGCGGCGGGCCTTATGCATTAGCCGCGGCTCGGGCCCTTATGGACAATACGCAGATGCCCGCCCGCAGGATTGCCGAAGAGGCGATGAAGATCGCGGGGAAGACATGCATTTATACCAACGAGAATTTCATTATTGAGGAGCTCTCCGCCACACCGGAAAAACAAACTGTTTCCGCACACTGATCCGCCATGGCTGGTTATTCAGGAACGCCGCTGGTTCAAAAGATCGGAATCAAACCCGGACATCGCATCATTCTGCGTAACCACCCTCAGAGCTTTCTCAAGGACCTGGGTCCCATGCCGGACGGGGCAGAACACACAGAGAAGCTCACGGGGAAAGCAAACGTAATTGTCTGCTTTACTGACCGGAAGGCGGAGTTGCAAAAGAATTTTGCCCAGCTCGCCGGAAAGCTGGTTCCAGACGGAATGTTATGGATTTCCTGGCCGAAGAAAGCCTCAGGAATGTCCACAGACCTGACCGAAGATGTGGTGCGTGAAATAGGCCTCGATTGCGGGCTGGTGGATGTGAAGGTTTGCGCAATTGACAACACGTGGTCAGGGTTGAAGTTTGTCATTCGGACCAAAGATCGGCCAAGCGCCGCGAAAAAGCGGAGTAGTTGACGCAAGGAATCTAAGGAGTTTTTAGCAAATGGCAATTTATCTGCCCGGGACAGCTGAAGAGACGGATGTAGTCCTGGATGAACTAACCCCCAAGGAAATTGTTTCTGAGCTGGATAAGTACGTGGTTGGCCAGCATGAGGCCAAGCGGGCCGTGGCCATCGCGTTGCGCAACCGCATGCGCCGGCAGAAACTTCCGCCAGATCTGGCGGAAGAAATCATGCCCAAGAACATCATCATGATCGGTCCCACGGGCGTGGGGAAAACGGAAATCGCGCGCCGCCTGGCTCGTCTCGCCAACTCTCCGTTTCTCAAAGTGGAAGCCTCAAAGTTTACTGAGGTCGGCTATGTGGGACGCGACGTGGAATCCATGATTCGCGATCTTGTGGAAATCGCCATTGACATGATTCGCGAGGAGCGCCTTGAAGAAGTGGCGGAAAAGGCCGAGGAAAGCGCGGAGAACAAGCTGCTCGACCTGTTGTTGCCGGGAACATCCGCGCCCGCGTCTTCACCCACTGCCGGCTTCGCTCTTGCTTCTGAAGATGGCGACTCCAGTTCGCGCACCCGCGAGAAACTGCGCCAGCAACTGCGTGAAGGAGCATTGGACGAAAGGATTGTCGAGCTGGATGTGCGTGAGCGCTCCATGCCGGCCTTTGAAATCATCTCCAATCAGGGCGTGGAGGAGATGGACATAAACATCAAGGATATGCTGCCCAACATCTTCGGCCAGCGAACCAAAAAGCGGAAGATGAAGGTGAGCGAAGCATTCGAGTACCTGATCCAGGAAGAGGAGTCGCGGCTGATAGATATGGACCAGGTTACACGCGTCGCCGTGGAGCGCGTGGAGCAGTCAGGGATTATCTTTCTTGATGAAATTGACAAGATCGCCGGCCGTGAGAGCGGCCATGGACCAGACGTTTCGCGCGAAGGTGTGCAACGAGACATTCTGCCAATTGTGGAAGGCACTACGGTCAATACACGCTACGGAATGGTGCGCACAGACCACATCCTGTTCATTGCTGCCGGCGCATTCCACGTCTCCAAACCCAGTGACCTGATTCCGGAATTGCAGGGACGCTTCCCCATCAGGGTGGAACTTAAGTCACTGACTATGGCGGACTTTATTGCCATCCTCACGGAACCAAAGTCTTCTCTGGTTAAACAGTACACCGCGCTGCTTGAAACTGAAGGACTGAAGCTGGAGTTCACGCGCGAAGCGCTGGATGAGATCGCCAGCTTCGCTTTCCGCGTGAACGACTCAACAGAGAACATTGGGGCACGCCGCCTGCATACCATCATGGAGCGAGTGCTGGACGAGATCAGCTTTGATGCTCCGGATATCAAGGAGAAAAACGTGATCGTCGATGCCGCCTATGTGCAGAAGATGCTCACGGATATTGTGAAGGACCAAGATCTATCAAGGTACATCCTTTAAAGTTTGGATGGTGTTGAGAATCTCGGGTTCGTCAGCACCATCAAAGCACAAAAAGATTTGGTAATTGGGTAAATTGGTAATTTAGTAATTTAGTCATTGAAGACCGACAGATTGAAATCGCATTTCAATTACCCAATTACCAACTTACGCAATTACCAAATCCGTCCGTGCTGCTTCGTTCTATTTTGCACTCTCCAGCACTCGCACTTTCCAGCGATCTTCAGCGCCAGTGAGCACTGCGTAGTAATGCACCTGCGCCTGGTCGGAGTGGATCACGCTGCCCCCATCGAGCACTTGCGTTTCGAGCGAGGCAGTATCTTTGAGTTCAATGGCTGAGCC
>DATEJX010000322.1:0-14680 GCA_035277785.1 Candidatus Angelobacter sp.
CAATCGCAGTGCCGAAATTGTTGAGTTGCAGAATTCTTCGTCCTTCTCAGATGCGTTCAAATCAACTTTTCCGCAAGGGCACGGCATTCCAGGCACGAGTGGCGCTGCCCGGATTTGGAGATATATGGTTTCTGAGGGCCGAAGGCCCGTCATAACGGTAGCCCAGGCCGTGAGGCCTGGGAAAGCTGTTATCGTAATGAGCCCCCGTCAGGGGGCGGCACTGTTTGATTTCATCGGATGAATTTAATTTGAGCAGACTCCTGAATCCCGAATGCCCCGCGAACACATTTTGCACTCTCGATAATTTCTCCCCCACACTTGCCCGGTATTGTTTGAGACGCAGCCACCAAGTTACTGAAGATTAACCAGAGAACCTCACTTCTCGCTATAGAATCTCTCCATGCCGAATCCGGGGCCCCTATTCCGGCCTTATGAAAAGCTTGTGCGAATCGCGCTGGGCGAGAAGCAGTTTGAAGTCCCTGAGGGCAACATGCTGCTGCGCGCCATGCAGTATCTTGCCCCGGAAAACATCTCTTATGGCCGCTTCTGCTGGAATGAAGAATGCCAGTACTGTCGCGTCAGCTTTGATCTCGGCGAAGGAACGCAGTCGCGCACCGCATTATCCTGCAAGCTGATGGTGCAGGATGGCATGCGCGTTACCGAGATGGCCCAGGAAATCCGGTACTGCTTGAGGGAACTCCAGCTCAACGCAAAGGAACTCAAGGCAAAAAGTTGAAGTGATAGCACAGGGGAATCGGGGCGGGAGAACGCGAAGGACTGTTTTCAGGCGCTGGCTGTTACTCGCTGGACTTGTGCGAAGGTGAGGGACGGCGCGGCTTGCTGACCGCCCCTACCTTGGTTAAACGTTCTTTGGCCTGCACCGCTTCCGGGCTTTTCGGATATCGCGAAATCAGGCTGCGCAACTCCTGTACCCCGGCATCGCGCTGGCCGAGTTCCAGCAGGGCAAATCCCTTTTTCAACTGTGCGGCCGCGCCCTTGTTGCCTCCCGGATACTGATCGAGAACCTTGTTGTAATCCTGCACTGCTGCCTGGTAATTGGCCCGGCGATAGTCGATCTCGCCCAGATAGAACTGCGCATTGCCGGCCAGGTCAGTATTGCCATAAACCTGAACGTATTGCGCAAACTCCTGCGATGCCAGGTCGTTCTTGCCCGCGTTGAAATCGCTTAGAGCATTGTTGTAGAGCATCTCCGGCGGCGGGGCCTGTGGCGTGTTGTTGGCTGCTCCTCCCGGACCTCCCGGTTGGGCTGCTCCGGGCTGGGGAAGGTTCTGCGCTTTCGATTCCAGGTCATCGAGTTGCGTGCCTACCTTGGCCAGGCGTGCCTTCAGTTCGTCGACGGCGTCATGAAGAGACTGTACCTGCCCGGAAATCTGGTCCACCTTGCTGGAAGCGTCTGTAGTCTGCGCCCCCAGGGTCTTTTGCAGGTTCTGGACGGCAACGCCCATCTTGTTCACGTTGTCTGTCTGCTGCGTGATCATGTCCTTCATCACGCCCATGCGCTCGTCAAACGATTGCTGCATGCGTGCCATGTTGTCCTGCAGCATCTGCAGCTGGGTTTGGACTTGAATGAGCTGTGACTTGGTGCTTTGCGCCATGGCCGAAGGGGCCGTGAACGCGGTAAAAGCAAATGCGGCGAGCAGGACGGAAATTCTGATTTTGTTCATAAACTATTTAACTCGTTAGATGCAGAATAGCTGCTTCCCTTACGAAAGATTTTACTTTCAGACGAAGCAATGCGCGAGTTGACGGAATGGATGCCGGACAGGCCGCTTCGACCTGTCCGGCTGAGAGTGTTACTGCACCAGGGTGAAGTGATCATGCCGGTTTTTCTGCCAGCAATCTTCATTCTGTTGCGTGCAGACCGGCTTTTCCTTGCCGTAGCTGATGGTCTTGAGCGCATCCTGGCTCACACCATCCTGGACCAGTTGCTGCCGGGCAGCGCCGGCGCGGCGCTCGCCCAGGGCCAGGTTGTACTCAGTGGAACCGCGGTCGTCGCAGTTCCCCTCAATCTGGACCTTCCAGTTCGGGTGCGCCTTCATCACTTCGGCAATTTTGGCCAGCACCTGGGTCGAGTCAGGACGAAGATCGGCCTTGTCATAGTCGAAGTAGATGTCCTGAGCCGCCTGCTCGAAGATCTGCTGATCCGTCATAGGCGGCGGCGTGGGCGCCGGAGTGGGGGCAGGAGTCGGCTGGGCCACACTCACTTGCGCCGTGGCATCCTGGCTTCCTCCCGGACCTTTCGCCGTGAGATGGTAGGTTGTGGTCTGGGTCGGAGAAACCGACTGCGAGCCGCTGGTGTTCACCTTGTTGCCGTCCAGGGTCACATCATCTGCATTCTCACTGCTCCACGTGAGCGTTGCAGACTGGCCGGGCTGAATGGATGTTGGATCGGCCGAAAGCGTCGCTGTGGGCGCTTTTGGCGGTGGTGGTGGTGGTGGTGGTGGTGCTTTCTTCTTGCAACCGCTGATCACCATCATCATGATCAGTGTTGCCAGAATCATTGCCCAATGTTTGTTCTTCACCTCATGTCCTCCGAAACAATGCGATTCTGATCGCCAGTTTTACTTAAAGCTTTTTAGCGGGAACTCCAGTTGGGCTGTGTGTTGCGGCCCGTCCGCGTGAGCTGCTGCAGGTGCGTTCCGTCAGCCAGCACGCTCCAGATTTGTTCCACCCCGCTGCGCGTGGATTCAAAAACAATGTGGCGGCCGTCCGGCGACCATGAAGGAAAGTCGTTGCGTCCGCCATCGTGCGTCAATTGTACGATCTGTCGTGATGCGATATCCATCAGATAAAGGTCTGCGCCGCCGGGTATTCCGGGACCGTAATGCCGCACCCAGGAAAAGGCCAGCAGCAGTCCGTTGGGCGACCACGCCGGCGATACCGCGTAGCCCTGGTCTGTCATTCTCTGCACGTTGCTGCCGTCAACGTCCATTGTGTATATCTGCGGCAGGCCGGTACGCCCGCTCACAAAAGCAAGCTGAGCGTTGGTGCGGGGATTGAAAACCGGCGACACATCCGTCTTGCCCGTGGTCAAACGCCGCGGACCAGCGCCCGATGCATCGGCGACAAAGATCTCGGTGGATCCATTTCCCATGGAGGAGGAAAAAGCAATTTTAGTACCGTCTGAGCTCCATGCGGGAGAATAGTTTCCGCCGGCAAAATGCGGGAAGCTCACCATTTTTCCAAGGTCTTGCGAATACATGCGGATCTGCCAGGAGTCGCGTCCCAGCTCGCTGAAAGCAATGCGTGAGTTATCCGGAGACACACGAGGCGAGAGCGCGATCCCGCCGAGGTGGGTAACCTGCTGCTGGTTGGCGCCGTCCCAGTCCATGGACCAGACTTCCTTGTGGCCGGTGCGGTTGCTGATGAAATAGATCTTGGTCTCCATTGGGCCCGGTATGCCGCCCAGCTTGAGGATGATCTCATTGGCGAACTCGTGCGCAATGTGGCGGGCGTTCTCCACGCTGGCTGCTTCCTGATATTGCTTGCCCAGCACCTGCGGATATTGCGGGTTCTTGGTGTCATACAGCCAGCCCTGCACATTCACCTTGCCGCCGGAAACACCCAGGTTGCCGAAGGCCAGCATGGCCGCGTTGATGGGAGCATTGCCCCAGGTGTTCAGGGTAACTTCGTTGGGGAACCCCGGCGTCTTGCTGGGGTAGAAGCTCTTGGCCACCATCGTAAACAGGCCGGCATTGTCCAGGTCATACCAGAGCGTGTCATTGAAGACGGAGATGAGTGGAGCGTTGCCGGGATCAGCATTGGCCTGCTTGAAGTCCGGGACGGCCAAAACCAGGGGAGCGCCCATGTTGGTGCCAGTTTTGATCTGGTCCTGGGCAGTGGCGGATGTGAAGGAAAAGACGAGCGGGATGAACAGAAGGATGAAATGTAGTCTGATTTTGTTCAACATGGCTCCAATTTCTATCTTTGATAATCGAACCAAAATTCTACTGAGACCTTGCTCCCGGAATAATCGCCCGGAAGCGCCGGAAATTCACTGCGCTGCACTGCCCGCATGGCCAATTGATCGAGCGATGGCACGCCGCTGGACTGCTCAATGCGAACGTTGGTCGGCGTGCCGTCGCGCATGATGTCGAACTGAATGTAAGCCCGCCGCGGCGCGGCGACATCCGGCTTGTACCAGTTGCGCGAAACCGTTTGGTTGACCAGGCGGACGTAATTGGCAAAGCGCGAGCCGAAATCGGCATTCTGGAAGCTGAAGCCGCCCTGCGTGTTCGGGGCGGTGAATGCGCCATAGGGACCGCTGACCGGGCCGCCTTCGCCGTACGGCACCGCGGTTTCCGGCGTCGGCTCAGGACGCGGAGGTCGGGCAGGCGTAGGCGGCGTAACTTTCTTAACTTCCTTGGGCTTGGTCACGTGTCCCGGGATGGTGACGCCGTCATTGGTCTCCACCGGTTTGGGTTCCGGTTTGGTCTCCGTGACGCCCTTGGACTCATTGGCAACGATATTATTCGATGCTTCTGCGTGCGGAATCGGCAATGATGAAGCACTCACCAGCGTAGCCTGTACCGCCTGGCCATTATTCATCCCCCAGGTATTCACCGGCCGGTGTCCGTAAACGAAAGCCGTGACAATGATGGCTACCACCAGCAGGCCATGAAAGCCCACGGAGTACCAGAGCGGTTTTTTCCATGACTCCCGCTCGTAGAACAGGTTGGCCCGCAGATATGCCATCTTAGTAAGTTATTTTTTTACCTCAAGCGGCTCGGTTACCACACTGATGTTGGTGATGCCCGCAGCCTGGACGGTGCTCATCACAGTGGCGAACGCTCCAAAGGCCACGTCTTTATCGGCCCGTACGTAAAGCGCCTGGCCGCGAGGGTCGCGAATTTTCTGGTGCAACAGGTCGCCCAATTCATCCAGCTTCACGTGGTCGTTGTTCAGGTACACTTCCTGGCCCTTGGTGATACTGATGACCAGTCGCTCATCGGCTATCTGCTTGACCGTCCTGGTCTTGGGAACGTTTACCTCTATGCCGGATTGCAGCACCGGCGCGGTGACCATGAAAATGATAAGCAGCACCAGCACCACATCAACAAATGGAGTGATGTTGATGTCAGAAAGTGACGTCTCCGTGCGCCCGGCCTTGTTGGTAAATGCCATTTAGCGCACTCCCGTTGGAATCCCCGTGGTGCGCTCGATGAGGTTCAGCAGTTCCAATGTGAAGTCGTCCATGCGCGAGCCAAACTCTTTCAGGCTATGAACGTAGTGGTTGTACGCGATGACAGCGGGAATGGCGGCGAACAGCCCGAATGCGGTGGTGATAAGCGCTTCGGAGATACCCGGCGCAACGGCGCGCAGCGTGGCTGCTCCGGCGTCGCCCAGTCCCTGAAACGCATCAATGATGCCCCACACCGTTCCGAACAGCCCGATGAACGGAGTTACCGCCCCGGTGGTCGCCAGCAGAGGCAGGCGGCGTTCCAGTCGGGTCAGTTCTTCAGAAGAGGCAATCTGGGCAGCGCGCTGCACTGCAGCTGTGTTGCTCTCGCCCTGGCGGCGAAACTCGTCATAAGCATTTTCAAACACCGGCACCAGCGGGCTGGGCTTGAACTGATCAGAGACTGCGGCAATGTCCTGCAGCCGCTGGGCTTTGCGGAAGGCGCGCAGGAATCGTCCGCTCTGCACACGGGCGCGCTTCATCGAACCCCACTTGGACAGAATAATTGCCCAGGAAAGAATGCTGAATATAAGAAGGATGATCAGGACGACCTTAGCCACCAGCCCGGTTTGTGCCACCAGGTCCATAATCTCGCCGCCGACGGCGAAGGCAATCAGAGTAGTTTCAATCATTGCAAATTCAAGTGCCTCTTAGACTTATTAGTTTGACCGTAACACCACGCGCATCTCACGTCAAACGGGTGAAGGTCGTAATACTGTTTAGTTCTGATGCTTGCTCCAAACCGCTCCAGAACCATTTCCAACATCGTATCCGCAGGTTCCATAACCAGGCCGCTCGGCATTCAACCGCGCTCTTTTGCTCCGGCAGTAACTCTGCGAAAGGAACGATCAGCCATGCCCGTCTTGCCCATTTTCAACCTGAATCCTGACAGCAGAGCTCAAGAGTTTGTGAATGAACTCTTTAGGTAAACAGAAAGTACCTGCACTGGAGTGGCGCGTAAAAAGATGATCACCATTCTACGAAGCGCCGCTTGAGATTTGTAATTACCTGCGGGATAGTACCGTTTCCGGGCCGGAATGGACCTTCTCGTGAGGGGATGTATGTTTCCCCTGCTCGCTCGGAGATTTCTTCATGAACCTGAAACCAACCCGGTCGAGAGTTTCTGGTTCCAAAGACGAATGTTCGTCTTTTCAAGGTTCTGCCGCGTCATCGCGTTGGCTGCGGGGATCTTTTTCTTCCTGCCTCGGCCTGCGCAGACCAGGGCACAAAACAGCAGCGCAGAAGCGCATGCTGTGCAGGTGCAGATGCGCAATGTGATGTATCACTACGCCGATAACATCGCAGTGCACATTCGCAGGCTGGCAGGCGAATTAGTGCCCGTCAAAGGCGACCTGCCGATTTTCGATGACAAGAATTCCTTCACCCTGCATGTGACCCAGGCAGAGATGGCCATTACGCCGCAAGCTATGGCCAACGTGCTGAACCAGTATGTGTTCGCGCGCAAAGACGCTCCGATTAAAGACGTTTCGATTGAGATCGACAAGGACCGGCTGAAGATCAAAGGCAAGCTGCACAACAAAGGCGATGTCAGCTTTGAAACAGAGAGCTCAGTGAGCGTGACTTCGGACGGTAAGATCCGCCTTCACGCGGAAAAGATCAAAGCCTTGCATCTGCCGGCCAAGGGATTCATGGATCTGTTCGGGATTGAAATTGCTGACTTGATCAAAACCGGAAAAGTTCAGGGCGTAACGGCAGAGAAGGACGACCTGATTCTCGATCCCGCCCAGGCCCTGCCTCCGCCGCACATCACCGGACGTGTTACTCAGGTGCGGCTGGAAGGAAACAACATTGTCCAGGTCTTCGGCGACCCGCAAAAATACAAATGGGCAAACGTGGAAGCCCGCAATTACATGGCTTATTCCGGCAACCGCTTGAAATTCGGCAAACTCACGATGGACAACACTGACATGGTCTTGATCGACCCCGATCCCCGCGATCCGTTTGATTTTTATCTCGATCACTACAAGGATCAGCTTGTGGCCGGGTACACCAAAACCACACCTGCCTTTGGACTTCGCGTGTTCATGGTGGATTACAACAAACTCAAGAAAGCGCCCGCAGCAGGAAAGAAGAAGTAAGCGGGTGATGTAGGCGTGGACCTGACACCGTTCAGCTTCGGCCAAGCCTCAAGCAGGGAAACGGTAAAAACCTGCGCCATCACCGCACCAGAAAATTAGATGCCGGACATGCAGGCGCAGTTCACATGTCCATTGAGCGGATGTGAAAAATGGTCAATGGCCCTCCCGCTGCCCATGGGACGTGCTACCATACCCTTTGTTGTATTGATTGTCCTCGACTTAGATAGACTTGTCGCTTCGTGCAGCCCTGCCTATTTCTGCTGAGTACAGCCTCTTACATTTCACGCTCGGATCAAAGGACGCAGAACAATGAAACTTTTTGTCGGCAACTTCACCTTCTCCACTACGGAAGATGATCTTCGGGCCCTTTTTGAACCTTACGGAACAATTGACAGTATTTCGGTAGTTACGGATCGGACCACGGGGCGTTCCCGGGGCTTCGGTTTTGTTGAGATGCCCGACCGGGGCCAGGCTGAGAAAGCGATTGATGCTTTGAATGGAAAGGAAGTTGGCGGACGCACGCTGAACATCAATGAAGCTCGTCCTAAGGTCGATAACGGTGGTTTTCGCGGTGGACGCGGTGGAAATGCACGTGGCAGCCGTGACGATTATCGCGGCCACGCCCGCCAGCCCAGGGAGCCGCGTTGGTAGATTATCCCTCCCGGACAAAAGGAAAAGCGCGAAGGATGCGTCGGCGCAGTGAAAGCTCGCCGACCCGTTCCGATGTGGTGATGAACGTGGTTGAGTGCAACAGCTGCGGGGAACGGTTTGAGATCAGCCATCACCCGGCTTCACAAGACTCGCATCTTGCGGAACGTCAGGCTGCCTGGTTGCAAGAACAATTTGTCTGGGACCATATCCAGGAAATCCGGCATCGCGGTTCCATTGCGCTGCCGGAAGCCGATGAGATGAAGTAGCTTACTCGTCCAGTTCAGCCACTGCAGCGCCGCTGCGATACGGTGGACGAGGCCTTTTGGGCGCAGTGACGTAAGCGTATGGATCTTGCGGTTCCGGATCCCTCGGTTGCGAACCTTTGCGCCTGCGCAACAGATAGCGCAATCGGGCAAGCATTCTCTTCAGTGGTGAGTCTTGCATAACAAAGATCTTCTCTAAGCGTACACCTGCCTTTTCCCGCACGCACGCTCTTTTCTTCCGAGCCACAAAGCACAAGCACCTTTGCACCAGATGTGCTACACTGAAGGTGCTTTAGATTTATGGTTGCAGGGAATTCAGTTGATCGAGATCTTGTCACTGCTTCCCGCTCAAGTAGTTCCTCCGTTATCTAAGAGCAAAAATCTAAAAAAATCGGCATGAGATCACTCTGCCTTGACGTTCCCTCACGTCTCGCCGGAACCGGCGCCGACCATAGAAAGTAACAACAAAGACCGAATGGTTCTTTTCAAAGAACTACCCATTTCTCCATATCTACAGGACCGCCTTGCAGCGGCTGAGTTCATCCACCCCACCGAAGTCCAGGCTGCGGCCATCCCGCACGGCATTGATGGCAAAGACATCCTTGCTACAGCTCAGACAGGCACCGGCAAAACGCTTGCTTTTCTGATTCCCATCCTGGAAAAGCTGCTTGCCAGGCCGGGCAAGGCCGTTGAAGCTCTTGTGCTGGTTCCCACGCGGGAACTGGCAATGCAGATCAACAAACAATATGAGCAATTACGCGGAAAAAAATTGCCTCCTGCCGCATTGCTGATCGGCGGCACCAGGGAGCGCTCCCAGATAGAGAGTCTGCGCAAAGGAGCGCGGCTCATTGTAGCCACTCCTGGCCGCTTTGAGGACCTTCTGGACCGCAGGATCTTCGACGTAAAAACGGTAAATACGCTGGTGCTGGACGAAGCCGACCGCATGCTGGACATGGGCTTTATTCCAGCGATTCGCCGCATCGTCGCACAGCTTCCGCGTGCGCGCCAAAGCATGTGCTTTTCTGCCACGCTGGATCCGGCAGTGGCGCACCTGATGCATGACTATCTTGAAAACCCCGTACGGCTTGCCTTTGGCTCAACGCGCAAAGCTTCAGAGAGTGTGGACCTCACAGCCTACCAGGTGGAAGCCGACCAGAAACTGGCTCTGCTGCGCCGGTTGCTGAGTGAAGAAGAAGGCCGCAGCCTGATATTTGTGCGTACCAAGCGAGCTACCGAGCGTCTGGCGCAGAAACTGGAGCGCGGCGGACTGCGCGTCTCGGTCATTCACGGTGACCGCTCGCAATCCCAGCGCACCAGCGCCCTTACCGCGTTCCAACAGGGAAAGACTCGAGTACTGGTGGCCACGGATGTGGCTTCCCGTGGCATTCACGTCGACAATGTAGCCCAGGTCATCAACTACGATCTGCCGAATATGACGGAAGATTTCATTCATCGCGCAGGGCGCACCGGGCGTGCGGGACTTTCCGGAAACGCCATTACGTTCTTTACCCCACTGGAGCGTTCTGATCTGAATGCAATTGAGCGTGGCCTTCAACTCAAGATCCGGCGTGTGAGCGTTGGGTCTGATCTCGATCGCGAAGAGCGGGTCAAGCCGGTAGACGTCTCGTCCATGGTGCCCGTTCCAGTGAGGCCGGGATCGAAGATGATGAGGCTGCCGGGCGAAGTGCTGCAGCGTCACCTATAGTTTTATTTGCAGAGCCTGGAACCAGCGACCCCAGGGCCTCTCTGGTTCAGGCTCATGTTTTTCCATGAATGCTCAGGCAGCAATTAAATTGTTGCATGCGCGGTTTCCCCCAACTAAGTGAGCGTATAGTCAGAAGAGCTACATTCTTCGGAGACACGCTGCCGCTGGCGGCTTCGTGGAGCGCAGCAGCACTCATTTTCGAGGTGTCTCATGCGTTCTGGCCTGATCTTCCGTGCTTCTGACCATATTTCCAATCGCTTCCTTCTTTGCCGGATGCTCGCTGCCTCAGCAAGGAAAATGCATCGTGACGGAGTTTCTATGTCGCAAAGCATTAACCAATCTCTCGTCGCGTTGGATGGAGGACGAGAGCACTCAGCACTTGCGGAGAGGCAAGTAGCGGAGAGGCAAGTAAATGACGACGCGTCGAATGGAGATGCTGCCAGGGCAGAAGGAAACCTCTCAGACACGGCCCAGGCGGGAACCTAGTAGAGAAAAGAAAAAGGCGCTCGGGACCGAGCGCCTGGATTGCCGATGAAGAAGCCTGATGAACAAGCCTCGCGAAGTGCACGATTAGAAATCGTGGAAGTTAAAACCTTCTGGCTGTCCTTCCTCGTTGTAGGTGACCGTTAAGTCCATAGGACGTTCAGCAGCAGGATTCTGCTCCTGTTCCAGCTTGCGCTGGGCCCTTTTTTGCAGCTTCTCCTGGCGTTTTTCCTGCCGTGCCCGTTCCTTCGCTCGTTTAGCAGCGGTTGTGCGAGAGCTTCCAGCCATAGTTCCCTCCTGAATAAACAATGAAAAGCGAATAAAAGGGCGGCTGTCTTACTTTGTTTTGCCGCGACTTGCGCTTTCGCGCTTTCTCTGAGAAATGAGGGCTCGGAGCCGCCCGTATGTAAATCCCCCACCGGCCATAGAGGCCGTCCTGATGCTCGTAAGACAGGTACAAAACGTACTCTCAGAATATCACGCTCAAGGCGGCTGGTGATGTTCTTGAGGTTTTGAGGCCCAGCTTGGACCGGTGGGCGCGTGCGCCATGTCCGTGATCCAATTTTCGATCCGGTGACTCTGGTTGCCACAGCGGTGCCGGCGAGGCGCGCTTCAGCCGTGGACCCGATGATCGCTTTGCGCTATGAGTAGCATTCAATGCAGCACGCCGCGCAGCAATGGCTGCAGGCCGTTCCAGGCGATCTGGGCGCCGATACACAACAGGATGAAGGCAATCACGCGCACCACGCCGTGAATGGTCTGGCGGGAAATTCTTGCCGTAAGCGCAGGCGCGTATGCATAACTGAAGTAAACTCCGATACACAGCAGAACCACTCCGGCCATGATGCCGAGATGAGCCAGAGCCGTGGCGAAGAAGGTTTTCTGGGTCGCATGCGCGCTCAGCGTTAGCGTGACCACCAGCGTACCCGGGCCGGCGGTGATGGGGAAACTGAACGGATAGAAGACTTTCTCATCGAGCGAGCGGTGGTCGGTGGCTGCGGTAGAGACCCCTTCACGGTTCCCGGCTTCCTGCTCGTTCAGCAATCGCCAACCCATGGCGGCAACCACCAGACCTCCGGCTACCTGCACCACGGAAAGAGAAATGCCGAAGAAACTCAAAACCGCTGCGCCTGCGAGGTCGACGACTAGAAGAAAAAGAATGGTGGCGACAGCGATTTTTCTCGCCAGCCGATGGTAGACATCGCGGGGAGCAATGCCAACCAGGCCAAAGAAGACCAAAGCGGACCCCAGTGGGTTGATCAGCGGCAACAGGGCGCTGAAGGCCAGCGACAGGTGTTTGAGGAACAAGAGCATGGAAAACATACATGCTAACGCGAGTAACGTCCTTCGTGTAGAAGTCACTACCAGGCAGTGTGCTAGACTGCGCGTAAGGCACTGCACTCTTTCTTCCATGAAGCAATTCTCAAGCGCTTTGTTTGTGTCATTCTTTGTGCTGGGCGCAGCAGCGTCTGGCGCTGAGTTAAAACCCAAAACCACGGCAGCTTTTGACAAGTACGTCGTGGCAACGGAGCAAAGGTTCTCGGGCGAACTCAAGCCCGGAGGAACGTTCCTGTATATCGATGCCCTGGCGGCGCAGGAACGCGATGCGGACTACGCGCGCCTGAAGAATGGCGAAATCCTGATCGACAAACGGACTACGCAAGCCCCGGGAGTGGACAAAGACGTGCCGGATGGGATGGTTCACCACTGGGTGGCCGTGGTATTTGTGCCGGGAGTGACTCTGGCGCAGGTCTTGCCTGTTGTGAAGGACTACGATCATCGCGCGGACCTGTACAAGCCCGAAGTGATTGCTTCCAAACTGGTTTCGCATCAGGGTGACACCTACAAAATTTTTCTGCGGTTGTATCAGAAGAAATTCACCACAGTGGTCTTCAATAGCGACTACGACGTGCATTGGGGCGAAGTAACGCCGCAGGAGTACTACTCAAACTCCATCAGCACGCGCATTGCCCAGGTGAAGGACTCCGATCATCCTGACGGGCCTGAGTACCCGGTCGGAGGAGGCAGCGGCTATCTCTGGCGACTGAACACCTACTGGCGCTTCGCAGAGAAAGACAACGGGGTGTACATCCAGTGTGAGGCTCTTTCGCTCACCCGTGACATTCCCACTGGACTGGGATGGCTGCTCAAGCCGCTGGTCACTCGGATTCCAAGAGATTCGCTCAATAAAGCCCTGGGACGGACGAGGGATGTGGTTCTCCAAAAGGCAGGGAAATAGGTATTCCAGCGATAGGAAATTTGGTAAATGAGTAAGTTGGTAATTGGGTAATTGAAAGCGCGGCGGCTGGGGAACACGCTTACTTCCCGGCGAAGCTGTCGTATTCGGCTGTTCAATTACCAAATTACCAGTTTACCCAATTACCAAATCTCTGTCCGGGCTTTTCCACATTACCGCATTCCCCAACCTCTGCTACACTTCGCTCATTCACCTGAGGGTCTTTCGTGCTTCTGGAACTGCGGGTAGAAAACTATGCCGTGATTGACAGCCTGGCCGTGGAGTTTGCGCCCGGGCTGAACCTGCTCACAGGCGAAACCGGTGCAGGCAAATCGATCCTGATTGACGCGGTTTCACTTCTGCTGGGTGATAAGGCTTCCACGGAAATGGTGCGGCACGGAGCTGAGAAAGCTGTGATCAGCGGTGTGTTTGAAGTGGCCGAACGCGGGCTGAAAAAAATACTTGAAGAAAACGGCGTGGAGCCGAACGACGATGATGCCGGCCAGGTGATTGTCAAACGAGAGATCGGCGCGGGCGGCAAAGGCCGGGTATTCGTGAACAACCAGCCCGCCACGGTTGCGCTGTTGCGCCAGCTTGCTTCCCGGCTGGCGTCCATCCATGCGCAGAATGAAACCATCCTGGCGTTCGATGGCCCGGCGCGGCTTGCGCTTTTGGATGCGTATGCTGGTCTGGATCTTACCGACTTGGAGCAAAAGTACGCAGGTTGGGCAGGCGTGCGGGACCGTATTGCCGAATTTGAACGGGACGAGCAGGACCGGTTGCGCATGGCTGATCTCTGGAACTTCCAGAAGAAAGAGATCGAGGGAGCCCATCTCCAGGCCGGTGAGGACCAGCGATTGGAAGCAGAAAAGCGCGTTCTGGCAAACGCGGAAAAATTATATGGCGCGTCCAGGGCAGTGCACGAACTACTCGATGAAGCTGATGCTTCCGTGCTTTCCAATCTGGGCGCAGCGCGCAAGCAGTTGGAAGAGCTGGCCCGCTTTGACCCGAAATTTCAAGAGGCGCTGACGGCGCTGCTGGGAGCCAAGGCGGCCATTGAAGACGTGAGTGCCACAGCGCGCGATTACGCGGAAGAGATTGATGCATCGCCGGAGCGGCTGGCGGAGGTGGAAGACCGCCTGGCGTTGCTGGACCGATTGAAGCGCAAGTATGGCAGCACTGTGGATGAAGTGATTGCGTACGGAGAAGATGTCGCGCGAAAAGTGAATGAACTCGAAAATCGTGAGGACATTCTGCGTGATTTGAAGAAGCAGCTTGACTCTGCCGCCGCAGCCTATCTGAGTGCGGCACAAGCGGTCTCACGAAAACGTTATTCGGCTGCCAAAGAGTTGCAAAAGCTGGTGGAAGCGGAAATCAATGAACTGGCCATGAAGGCGCAGTTCAAGATTGAGGTTTCCGGCGGCGATGAGCCGGAGAACTGGACGGCCACGGGCTTTGACAGTGTGGTTTATTCAATCTCACCGAATCCGGGCGAGCCCTTACGGCCGGTGGAGCAGATTGCATCCGGCGGCGAACTCTCTCGCGTGATGCTGGCCTTGAAGGCGACGATTGAAGCCGGGAAGAAGAGCAAGTCGCACGGCCAGCGCACGCTGGTATTCGATGAAATTGATACCGGCATTGGAGGTCGCGCCGCCGAAGCTGTGGGGAAGAAGCTGAAATCATTGGCGCGGGCCAACCAGGTTCTCTGCATCACCCATTTGCCGCAGATCGCCTCTTTTGCTGACCACCACTACTTGATTGAAAAACGCGAAGCTGGTGGACGCGCAAAAACGGTTGTGCGTCCTCTGAGCAGTCGTGAGCGGACGGAAGAAATTGCACGCATGCTGAGCGGCGCAACACTGACGGAAACGTCGCGACAGCATGCCGAGCAGTTGCTGAAGACGAACGCGTAATCTCCGCCGCGGGTGTGGCGGATTTAGAAAAACCGAGTGCCCTTTGTTAAGGTGTCACGTCTAACCAGAACGAACTTTATGACCACATCTCCAAAGTCGCCTGATGCTTTTCTCGCCATTTTTTGGGGCG
>DATEJX010000323.1:0-6495 GCA_035277785.1 Candidatus Angelobacter sp.
CAGGATGGTCCGGAAAACTTTGGGCCGTTCAGCAGGGAATCGAGCGGGCCAAATCCCTCCATCCGGATTATTTTCTGCTCACGGATGCTGACATCGTGCACAGCGCGGACAACGTCCAGCGACTTCTCGCTCACGCCGAAAGCGGCAACTACGATCTCGTCTCCCTCATGGTGAAGCTGCATTGTCAAAGCTTCGCCGAACGCGCGCTGATTCCCGCCTTCGTCTTCTTCTTCCTCATGCTCTACCCGCCCGCCTGGATCGCGAACCCTCGTCGCAAGACTGCGGGAGCAGCCGGCGGATGCATACTTATCCGTCCCGACGCATTGTTTAAAGCCGGCGGCATTGCCGCTATTCGTCATGAAATTATCGATGACTGCGCTCTTGCAGCCCGTGTCAAACAAAGTGGAGGAAGAGTCTGGCTCGGCCTCGCACCGGACACCCACAGTATTCGGCCTTACTGTTCTTTCTCGGCCATCGGGCGGATGATCTCGCGCGCAGCCTTCAATCAGCTGCAACACTCGATTCTGCTTCTGCTTGTTGCCATCGTGGGATTGGCCATTACTTATCTCTCACCTCCGGCTCTGCTGCTGAGTCATCATCTGGTTCCAGCTTTGCTCGGTGCAGCAGCCTGGCTGCTGATGGCAATATGCTTCTGGCCAACCATCAGGCTATACGGTCTCAATCCGCTCTGGACTTTGCTTCTTCCCGCCATCGCTCTTTTCTATATGGGTGCCACCGTCCATTCGGCATTTAAATTCTGGACTGGCAAAGGCGGTGAGTGGAAAGGCCGAGTGCAGGATCCGGTAAAGTCGTAGCAAGAGGTCTGCAGGATTAGGTTGCGAACCCAAGCTCACTTGGTTTCTGTTTAATTGGACCATAAACTTATGTTTCGAACTCGATTCCAAAAAGACATTGTCGCGGAGTTTCTTCCGCCTTCCAGATCTTCGAGCAAACAAAAGATCATCATTCTCTGCGACGGTATGCCCTCGCTCCCCAGAAAACAACCTTTGGCGGCGTTCCTGGCAGACCAGGGTTATTGGGTCTTTTATCCACGCTATCGCGGCGCCTGGGAAAGCGGAGGCCAATTCCTGCAACACTCACCGGACGAAGATATCCTTCATGTGATTGGCGAACTGCCCAGGGGTGTCACCGAACTTGCCTTCGGCAAACGCTACCGTCTTATGCCGGATGAAATCTTTGTGATTGGCGGAAGTTTCGGCGGGGCCGCGGCTCTGCTCGCATCACTCGATCGCCGCGTGAAAAAGGTGGTAGCCAATTGCCCCGTCATTGACTGGTCTGTTCTTGCTCAAGAGGAAAAACTTGAGACCTCCAATCCCAGCTACCCCGCCTATATCCGTGCAGCATTTGGCTCGGGCTATCGCCTGAGTGACAGGAACTGGAACAAACTTCGTACTGGTAGATTCTTCAACCCGGCATCCCGTATAGACGAACTCACACCCTCCAAGATCATGATGTTCCATGCCCTGGATGATCCTTACATCCCTTACGGCACAGTAAAGCAGTTTGCTGAAAGGACAGGAATCAGGCTTAACTCATTGCGTCGCGGAGGACACGTCAAAACGGAATACGTCGTCCGGAAATACTGGGCCACAATCAGAAAATTCTTCGCGACCAGGATATGAAACGGCAAGTGACCTGCTGCCCTAAGGCGGGAAACGACAGGAAGAGCTTACTAACGCTGCTCTATCGCAGCACAGTTTCCGCTGGCTGGACCGAACCGGCCTCTGCGTCCTCGGCTTGTTCAGCTTTGTTGATCCTGATGCCCACGGCCGCGAAAATCCGTTCTTTCGGCACCGCATCATAATCCTGCTTTGCCAGCTCCTGCATTTTCACCACTGCCTCATCCGCTGGACGCGGCGGCAGGGGGTCTCGATGCGTCATGGTCCAGATCCAGCTGCCCAACGCAATCAGATAAGAGAACTGTGCAACCTCATTGGCGATGTTGCGCGCCAGCGGAAGGTCGTAAACGACCATTACAAATCGTGAAGTCGATTGCACTGTGAGATACAACACAAAGCCAATGGCAATTTCTGCTACTGAAGATTTCCAGGTGATGCCAAGAGATTTTGCCTGCAACAGGATGATCCACAGGATGGCAGCATCGGCCAGGAAGATGGTGCGTTCCAAGGTTAAAGGAATGTCATACAGCAGAAGGGCGGATCCGTACGAACTGTGCGGAATCACCACGGAGAGTACAACTGCCGTGGAAATTCCCAATACAGCCCAGAAACAGAATCGGGCCACGGTTCGGCCTGGCAGGCTTTCAAATGGCTGCAAAACGTGAACAAGAATTTCCAGCACCACCAGGCTGACCAGAAGCGCTTCAATGAAGTCGCCAATGTCATACGTCAGGGCATATACCTGCCGGTTGGCCAGGAAAGCCATCGGCAGCATCACTGCAGAATTTGCCCCAACAAAGAACAGGTAGTAGCCAAACGCCTTCCATTGCGAGAAGTAGTTTTTCTTTACGACAAACCAGCACGCAATGCCGTGGAACACCAGGCTGGTGGCCCACAGAATATAGACGGTTGACGAAAACTCCTTCATTGAGACGCTTAGTTTACGCTACTTACAGTCCCGCCGGGCCGAGGGGGTATCGGCGCTGGTACTGAGCTATCCGCCTTAGGTCCCTCCACAATCAGGTCAAGCAAGAGCGCAATCTGTGCCAGGAATTCCGGGTCAATCATGATGGAGAACCATCCTTGTCACCCCAATTTACTGTCTTCAGGGCTTGGAATCGACGCGTTTCACTCTTCACCGGCTCGAATAAATTCATCCGGTGAACAACCTGATCCGCGTCCATTGACATTATTGGTGCAGCCTCGCGGCTAAGCCATATACCCTAAGGGCACCGTCCAGCGTCACGTTCCGAAAGTAACCTTTCCCCCCTATTTTTCCCCGCAGCGCTTATTTTCTGAGTAGTTGCTTTTAAATCAATGAGTTGCGACGGTGTCGCTCTTCCGGCTTAGCTAAGGTTTTATTTGCCCCGAAGCCATTCTGCGCGTCAGCTGCGCTTCCTCTTACATCGCTTGCAGTGCCAGCCTCGTTTCTCTTACCAGGAAAACGCAGCTCACAGCCAGGGCCACAAAGCCAATCGCTACGGCGATAAAGATCACTACCGCGAATGCAGCAAAGGTGTGCGGTGCTCTGAAGCAGCCAGGCTGGTGTTTACTCTTTTGCCATTCGCCCCGCAATCCTTGCATGTCGATGCAAATACCGCGCTTTCAATGGGTTGCATTCGCTTGAATTTGCCGGAATAGATAACCTAGATGATGGGAAGAGTGTCTAAAAGGATATAATCATCAGATCACAAAATGACCGACCAAATTAAGACCTTGCTGCTTTTGAAGCCCCGGGGGTTCTGCGCCGGAGTGGTTCGCGCCATTGACATTGTGCGCATTGCCCTGGACGCTTTTGGTCCGCCCATTTACGTTCGCAAGGAGATTGTCCACAACAGCTATGTAGTGGAGGACTTGAAACAAAAGGGCGCAATTTTTGTGGACGAGGTCTATGAAGTTCCTGATGGTCAGCGGCTGATCTACTCTGCACACGGGGTCGCGCCCAGCGTACGCGAAGCCAGTAAGCTGCGCAATTTGAAAGTCATTGATGCCACCTGCCCGCTCGTGACCAAAGTCCACGTGGAGGCAGTGAAGTATGCCAAGGGCGGTTACAGCATCATTCTTATCGGTCACCACGATCATGATGAGGTTGTTGGTACTCTGGGCGAAGCCCCTGACGTAACTCAGGTGGTCGGCAGTGCTTCTGAAGTTGAGAGCCTGCAGGTTCCTGATCCTACGCGCGTCGCCTATATCACGCAGACCACTCTCAGTCTCGACGAAACAAAAGACGTGATCGAAGCGTTGCGCAAAAAGTTTCCTCTCATTGAAGGTCCGCACGCGCAGGACATCTGTTACGCCACCCAGAACCGCCAGACGGCAGTGAAAGATGTTGCCCACCAGGCTGACCTGCTGCTGGTGGTGGGCTCTGAGAACAGTTCCAACTCCAATCGTCTGGTGGAAGTGTCCACCAACCTGGGCACGCCTTCGTACCTGATTGATAAGGCTTCTGACGTGAAGTCGGAATGGCTTGCCGGAGTGAACACCGTGGCTCTCACGGCCGGCGCATCGGCGCCTGAGGTCCTGGTAGAGCAGGCAATGGAATTCCTGAAGGAGAAGGGCTTCACCAACATACGCGAAGTTGAAGTGATGCCGGAGAACGTTCGTTTCGGCCTGCCGCCTGAGATCGTGGAAGCCATTGCGGCTGCGCCTGCGGCTTCCGGAGATTAGTCATGAGCGAGAAGTCTGAAGATCGTCCGGCACAGATGCTTTTCGGCAAGGTCGAGGGCATTCTGGGACGCGTGTCAGGCGCGATTGTCGGAGCTTGCGATTACCTCTTCAGCCAACAGCATGAGGATGGCTACTGGTGCGGTGAACTGGAAGCCGATACCACTCTGGAATCAGATTACATCGCCATCCACACTCTGCTCGGTACTGGCAACCGTGAACGCATCGAACGCGCCGTGCCGGAGATCATCCGCCATCAAAATGAGGATGGCGGCTGGCCCATCTACGCCGGAGGACCTTCAAACATCAGCGCCTCAGTAAAGGCGTACTTCGCTCTCAAGCTCATGGGGCTCACCGTGGACCACCCTGTGCTTGAGCGTGCACGCGCGTGCATTCTTGGGATGGGTGGCGCCACGGAATGCAATACCTTCACCAAGATCTACCTGTGTTTTCTCGGCCAGTATGACTGGGAAGCGGTACCAGCGGTTCCGCCTGAGATCGTACTGTTTCCTAATTGGTTCTGGTTCAACCTCTACGAAATTTCCTCATGGTCGCGTGCCATTCTGGTGCCGCTCTCCGTCTGCTATGCCAAGAAGCCGTTTAAGAAGCTTCCGCCGGAGATGGGGATTGACGAACTTTTTGTCGGCGGCCGCTATGGCAAACATCTCCACCTCAAGTGGAATCCCCGGCTGGTTTCGTGGCGCAATTTCTTCCTGGTCTTGAATCAGGTAGTGCATTTCTGCGAGATGTTTCACATCCGTCCTTTGCGCAAGCTTGCTCTGCGCAAGGCGGAAGAGTGGATGCTCGCGCGCTTTGAAAAATCGGATGGGCTGGGCGCCATCTATCCCGGCATATTGAATTCTCTGATCGCCCTGCGCTGCCTTGGCTATTCCACCGACGATCCGCAGGTGATCCGCGCGCTGGATGAGTTCGAGAAACTCGGCATTGATGAACCCGGCATTGCTGACCACTCTGAACCTACCTTCCGCATGCAACCCTGCATGTCTCCCGTGTGGGACACGGCCTATGCGATCTTCGCGCTCGGTGAAGCTGGCGTGCCGAAAACCGATCCCCGCATGGTGAAAGCCGCTGACTGGATTCTGAGCAAGGAAGTCCGCAGCAAGGGCGACTGGGCGGTTAAGGTCCGCAACGTGCAGCCGGGCGGCTGGTATTTTGAATTTAACAATGAGTTCTATCCTGACGTGGATGACTCGGCCATGGTGCTGCTCGGGCTGGACAAGGTAGACCATCCCAAAGAGCGCTACCAGCATAGTGTTGCCACGCGCGCTATCGACTGGATCTTTGCCATGCAGTGCAAGAATGGCGGTTGGGCATCCTTTGACAAGGACAACACGCGGATGGTCTTTCAGCACATCCCGTTTGCCGACCACAACGCCATGCTTGATCCACCCACCGTGGACATCACCGGCCGCGTGCTGGAAATGCTGGCTGCCTACGGATACACGCAGGACGATCCGAAGATCAAAAAAGCAATCAAGTTCGTTCTCAGCCAACAGGAAGCAGATGGCTCCTGGTTCGGTCGCTGGGGCGTCAACTACATTTACGGCACCATGCTGGTGCTGCGCGGCCTGCAGGCTATGGGTGTGGACCATCACGAACCATACATCCAGCAGGCGGCGGAGTGGCTCCGCATGGTACAGAATCCTGATGGTGGCTGGGGGGAAACCTGCGGATCGTACGATGATCCCAGCGCTCGCGGCATTGGCCCGAGCACACCTTCGCAAACCGCATGGGGCGTAATGGGACTGCTGGCAGCCGGCGACACTCGCAGTGAATCGGTGCAGAAAGGCATTCTCTACCTGCTCGAAAACCAGCGGCCGGACGGCAGTTGGGATGAAGACCAGTACACCGGAACCGGCTTCCCGCGCGTGTTCTATCTTGCGTACCACTTGTACCGCGATTACTTCCCGCTCATTGCTCTTTCAACTTATGCGCGTGAGTTTGCAGCTCTTGAGCGTCAGGGCAGCATGGGATACGTAAGAGGATAAGGAATCGCCGTAATTTGCTTGGCCGCATGAGCCGGCCGCGACGGATGTGGTGTTTGAACCATGCTGAGTCGGTGCCCAGCCTGTGAGCAACGATGCGAAGCTAAAGGCTAATGGCTAAGAGCTAAAAGCCAAATTTTAGGAGAACCAATTTTGCCAGTACCAATTTCCCAGATGTGGACGGT
>DATEJX010000324.1:0-3432 GCA_035277785.1 Candidatus Angelobacter sp.
CACCGAGAGCATGCACAACACAAAATCGCGCTCTTTCAATGGCGGGAGCAAGCATATCCTGCTGTGGAAAGAGGCGCATGGCGGCAGCGCTCCCTTCGTGCGCTTTGAAGAAGCCAAAAACATTTTTCCGCCGGAGGTGGAACACGGATGGACACTCGGGGCGGGCGCGGCAGATTTGGACGGGGACCTTCTACCCGAGCTTTACTTCGCACACGACTTCGGTCCTGACCGCCTTCTTCACAATGTATCCACTCCCGGGCATGTGGCGTTCACGCTGCTTGAAGGTCATCGCGGCTTCACCACACCAGCTTCAAGCGTAATGGGACATGACTCTTTCAAAGGCATGGGAGTGGACTTTGCCGATCTGAACGGAGACGGCATTCCTGACATTTTCGTCAGCAATATCGCTGATGAGTTCGCTCTGCAGGAAAGTCACTTCCTCTGGCTCAGCACCGGCGATCGCACAGCCATTCAGCATGGAAAAGCTCCTTACGTACAGGCAAGCGAGTGCCTTGGAGTTTCCCGCAGCGGCTGGGGTTGGGACGCGCGAATGGCCGACTTTGATAACAGCGGCACTCTTCAGATTGTGCAAGCCGTTGGCTTTATCAAAGGAAAGATCAATCGCTGGGCCGAGTTGCAATCTCTGGGAACCTCAAATGATAGTTTGATCAGTGACCCGCGGCTCTGGCCGTCTTTCCGCCCGGGGGATGACGTCAGCGGTCAAAACCAAACTGTCTTCTTTGTTCAGGGGGCGGATGGCCGGTTTCACAACATCTCAGCTGACCTGGGAATCGCCGCTCCCATATTGGGCAGAGGAATTGCCCTGGCCGATGTCGACGGTGACGGGAGGCTGGACTTCATCATCGCCGGACAATGGGGTGATTCTTACCTTTTCAAAAATGAAAGTCCCACAGGCGATTCTTTCCTGGGCTTGCACCTGCTGATTCCAGTCAACGGCGGCGAACAGTCGTTTCGTGCACGCGCCGGCCATCCGGCAACAGATCTCTATGGCAGACCCGCGATTGGCGCAACGGCCAAAGTGCATTTGCCCGATGGACGTGTTCTGACCGCGCAAGTGGATGGCGGCAGCGGACACTCCGGCAAACGGAGTCCTGAACTCCACTTTGGGCTGGGAAAGGTCTCGCCAGATACAACGCTGCAGGTTGAACTCGCCTGGCGCGATTCCAACGGGCAGATCAGAAGAAAGACGGTAGAAATCAACCCGGGCTGGCACACCATTGTGCTGGGCTCCTGAGGGAAGGTGAAAATCATGACTTTTGCAACACTCAATTTTTATCCCAACAAAGATCCGAGGATGCGCTTTTTTGCTCTGTGGTATTTCACCATTCTTCTGATTCTCTGGACCATCCTGGGCGACACAGTTCTTGGATTTGAGCAATCCTATGCTCAACCTGTTGTCGCTTTTCTGGTTGCCTGCGCTGTTGCTTTCTTCCTGGAATGGCTGGATGCCCGCGTGACTTCACGAAGGCCGCGGTTCGTGGGAAGTTGGCAGAATATCGTGAACTTCCTTCCACCATGCATCATTCCGGCACTGGCCTGCGCCATGCTGATCTATTCCAATGAGCGGCTCGCGCCTATTATTTTCGCCACGGCACTTTCTCTGGCTTCCAAGCCAATGCTGCGGGCGCCAATCGGCAATGGGCAAACGCAACACATATTCAATCCTTCAAACTTCGGCATCACGATAACGCTTCTCCTGTTACCGGCCGCCGGTCTCGCTCCGCCTTACCAGTTCACGGAAAATGTGACCGGGCTTGGTCATTGGCTGATTCCTGCGTTGATCCTGATTACAGGAACGATCATCCATGCAAAATTCACCGGCCGATTGCCGCTGGTGATGGCATGGTTCCTTGGCTTCGCAGCGCAGGCCCTGATCCGCAAAGTGATGTTCGGAACGCCACTGGCAGTTCCCTTCCTGCCCATGACAAGCGCGGCGTTCATCCTCTTCTCGCTCTATATGATTCCGGATCCGGCGACAACACCAATCAAACCACTTCGTCAGGTGCTCTTCGGCGCCAGCGTGGCCGGAATCTATGGTGCGTTGCTCATAGTTCATGTGGTGTACGGTTTGTTCATTGCCCTGGCGATGACAAGCGCCACGCGCGGCCTGAGTCTCCACATTTATTACCTATTGCGTCGCAAGCCTGCTGTGAGGCCTGAACTTGTCGAATCGGTTGCCGCGCCCCGAGTCGCCCAAGCCGGTTGATCCCTGTAATGAGCAAAATAGCCATTGTCGGCATGGGTTGCCAGTACGCTGAGGCGCGTTCTCCGGTGGAACTGTGGCAGAACGTTCTGGCGCAGCGGCGCTCATTCCGAACTATCCCGCGGTTGCGGCTCAATCTGGCCGACTATTCTGATGCGCATGAGGCCAATGACGTCATCGCTGCCTGTATGGCGGCGGTGATTGAAGACTACGCGTTTGACCGGGTGCGCTTTCGCGTTTCTGCTGAGACGTTCAAATCCACAGACCTTGCGCACTGGCTGGCTCTGGACGTAGCTTCGCAAGCTTTAGCCGATGCAAGCTTGTCTGTTGCGGGCGAAGATCTGTGCGAAAGAACCGGCGTTTTTGTCGGCAACACTCTTACCGGAGAATTTTCGCGCGCCGGTCTGATGCGCTTGCGCTGGCCCTATGTACGGCGCGTGATTGCTGCCGCGCTTCAGAAAGGAACTGCGCTTCCTGAGTCCGAACAGGCAAGCATGATGGACGAAATTGAGTCCATTTACAAAGCCCCATTCCCTCCCACAATGGAAGACTCGCTGGCTGGTGGCCTCTCCAACACAATCGCAGGACGAATCTGCAACTACTTCAACTTCAAGGGTGGCGGTTACACCGTTGACGGCGCGTGCGCATCAAGCCTGCTGGCCATTGCGAACGCCTGCACAGCCCTCGAGTCAGGCGACCTTGATCTGGCTATCGCCGGGGGCGTGGACCTCAGCCTTGACCCATTCGAACTGGCCGGCTTCTCTAAACTTGGCGCCATCGCGGGCAATAAAATGCGCGTCTTCGACCAACAGTCAGCAGGGTTCTGGCCGGGAGAAGGCAGCGGATTTGTCGTGTTGATGAGGCACGAAGATGCACTTGCCCGAAAGTTTCCGGTCACAGCGGTGATTCGAGGCTGGGGGATTTCCTCCGATGGCAGTGGAGGCATGACCCGGCCCGAACTCTCCGGACAATTGCTTGCTATTCAGCGTGCGTACCAACGCGCCGGATACGGAATTGATTCCGTGGAGTACTTTGAAGCCCACGGGACAGGAACATCCGTCGGCGATGCCGTGGAGTTGCAAGCATTGTCTCGCGCACGCAGGCAAGGAGAAGCAAACGTTGCCCCAGCAGTCATCGGTTCCATTAAGGCAAACATTGGCCACACCAAGGCCGCAGCAGGTGTAGCGGGGCTGATCAAGACAGCCATG
>DATEJX010000325.1:0-9494 GCA_035277785.1 Candidatus Angelobacter sp.
ATTCTCGCGGCATTTCCGCGGGCATGAACTGCCGGTCCCTGAGATCTATGCCGCCGATTTGAACCGCGGCGCCTATCTTGAACAGGATCTGGGTGACACTACTCTTTTTGAATTCTTGTCGCAAAATCGCGAGGGCGATGACATTGGTCCATCTGTCGTGGAGGTGTATCGCCGGGTGGTCGCGCTGCTGCCGCGTTTTCAAGTTGAGGCAGGGCGCAATCTCAACTATAAAGTTTGCTATCCGCGAGCCAGCTTTGATCGCCAGTCCATTGCCTGGGACCTCAATTATTTCAAGTATTACTTTCTGAGGCTTAGTGGCATTCCGTTTAATGAGCAAGCTCTCGAAGTTGATTTTGGACGCCTGACGCGATTTCTGCTGACGGCTTCAAAAGATTATTTTCTCTATCGCGATTTTCAGTCGCGCAACATCATGCTGCCGCAAGGCAGGCCGTTCTTTCTGGATTATCAGGGCGGTCGCAAGGGGGCGCTGCAGTATGACATTGCTTCGCTTTTGTACGATGCCAAGGCCGACCTGCCTCCCGCGCTTCGCCAGCGGCTGCTCGATCATTACCTGCACTGCCTGCGCAAATTCGTAGACATTACGCCTGCGGACTTCATGCACCACTATTACGCGTTTGTCTACGTGCGCCTCATGCAGGCACTTGGAGCCTACGGATTCCGTGGTTTTTATGAACGCAAGCCACATTTCCTGCAGAGTGTGCCTTACGCCCTCAAGAATTTGAAGTGGCTGCTGAACAATGTTGAGTTGCCCATCGCCTTGCCCGCGCTGTTAGGTGCGTTCTCAAGCATGCTGGAATCGCACAAATTGCTTAGCCTGACGCCGCCTCCTGAGAAACGTCAAAATGTGAATACCCACTTGCGTCTGCTCACAGTCAAAATCTTCAGTTTCTCTTTTCATCAGGGAGGACCGCCCAGGGATGACAGCGGCAACGGTGGAGGTTTCGTTTTCGATGCCCGCGGGATACCCAACCCGGGTCGCGAAGAGCGTTTCAAGGAACTGACGGGCAAAGATGCTGCGGTGATCGAATATCTTGACCAGCAGGAAAGCGCACAGCAGTTTTTGCGGCATGTTACGGCCCTGGTGGATGCCAGCGTGGAAAACTACAAGAGCCGTGGCTTCGGGAACCTGATGATTTCGTTCGGATGCACCGGCGGACAGCACCGTTCAGTTTATCTGGCTGAACATCTTGCGGCCCATCTGCGGCAGAAATCGGGCGTGGAGGTGCTGGTGCGGCACCTGCGACTCGAGAAGTTAAACCTCAAGCATCCTGAAATAGAGTCTTCCGCTGCCGCCTCACCAGCAATGGAGCGTCTGAGCTGATGAAGGCCATGATTCTGGCCGCAGGGCTGGGAACACGCCTTCGTCCGCTCACAGATAGCCGTCCTAAGGCCCTGGTCGAGGTGGGAGGGCGCACGCTACTGGAAATCACCCTTGTCCGGTTGCGCGAGGCGGGAGTCACTGAAGCTATCATCAACGTCCATCATCATGCGCAGATCGTGATCGACTACCTGAAGGCGAACGGCAATTTTGGACTACGAATTGAGATCTCCCGCGAAGACGATCTGCTTGATACGGGCGGCGGCCTGAAGCAGGCGGAGCAGTTTTTTCTTGAAGATTTGGGATCGACCGATGAGCCGTTCATCCTGCATAACGTAGACGTCATTACCAATATCGATCTCAGCCGGATGATGCAATTCCATCGTGAACGCAAATCGCTGGCCACTCTTGCTGTGCAAAAGCGCGAAAGCTCACGGCAATTGCTATTTGATGATGCGATGGCGATGTGTGGTCGCCGCATTCAGGGCCGGTCAGATGAGATTGCGCGCAAGGGTTCGGTCTTACACCAGCTGGCCTTCAGCGGCATCCACGTAATTTCTCCGCAGCTCTTGAAAATGATTTGCGAACAAGGTGTTTTCTCCATCATTGATGTGTACTTGCGACTTGCAGGGAGCGGCGAGTGCATCCTGGGATTTCCCGCTGATGAATACTACTGGCGTGATGTGGGGCGCCTCTCAGACCTGAAACAGGCCAATGAGGAGGCCGTACAAGCAAAGTTGCGGTAGTATGCTGCATGCTCAGGATCATTCAGCCCACCAAGATCGTGTTTGCTGTTCTACTGCTTTCGCTCGCAGCTATATCACAAAGCAAACCAGAGCCGCTGGATGGCGTCAACCGGCCGTTTCATGATGATTTACTTGATCATCTGCAAGGCCAATGGAAAATCCATGGGCTAATCGTCGGCCAGAAGCGGGAGATGGACCTCACCGCGGAATGGGTCCTCAATCATCAGTTTCTTTTTCTGCATGAAAAAGACGCATCCGTCAGCGCCAACAAGCCTGGATATGAAGCCCATGTTTACATCGGGTATGACAATGCCAGCGACCGTTACGTGATTCACTGGATTGATATCTTCGGTGGGCGATTTTCTGAAACGCTGGGCTACGGAACACGGTCTGGGAACAGCATCAAATTCGTCTTCGAATACCCGGACGGCCCTTTTCACAACAACTTTACATGGAATCCGGGGGACCACTCCTGGCGTTTCTTTCTGGAACAAAAGGGCACTGACGGGAAATGGAAAATTTTCGCTGATCAAACCGCGACGAAAATGAAATAGAGAGGGCCCGCATTGTTTTGCGTGCAGGCCCCGTTACTGAGGAAACCAGACCGCCAGTTTGAGCTGAAGATCAGTGGCTGTTTTCGTAGCTTTTTACCCACTCAACCAGACTGCGCACAGCGATCCCTGAAGGACCCTTGGCAATCCAGCTTTTGTTTTCATCCATCCATGCCGTGCCGGCGATATCGAGGTGGATCCACGGCGTATCTTCAACAAATTCCCTCAGGAACGCAGCAGCCGTGCTTGCTCCGCCCCAGCGGCCACCAGAGTTCATGATGTCTGCAATGCTGGAGCGAATCATGTCAGTGTAGTCATTGTCGACGGGCAGGCGCCAGAATTTCTCTCCGGAACGCTCCAGCGCGCGAGTGAAATGCTGATAGGCATCTTCATTATTGGCAAAAACCCCAGCGTGAGCGTAACCAAGAGCCACGACGCAAGCGCCGGTTAGGGTGGCGGCATCAATGAGATGGGTGCAGCCTAGAGTGCGGGCATAGTGAAGGCCATCGGCCAGCACAAGGCGCCCTTCCGCGTCAGTGTTAATGATCTCAATGGATTTGCCGGACATGGCAATTTGCACGTCTCCCGGTTTTTGCGCCTTGCCGCTGGGCATGTTTTCCGTAGCGCACACAATAGAGATGACCTTGATTTTCGGCTTGAGCTGCGCAACTGCTCGCATGGCACCAATCATGGCGGCTCCGCCAGCCATGTCATACTTCATCTTCTCCATACCATCCGCCGGCTTGATGGAGATACCGCCAGTATCAAAGGTGATTCCTTTTCCAATCAGTCCGAGCACTGGTTTTTCCGGCGCACCTTGCGGTTCATAGCGCATTACGATCAATCTGGGTTCTTCATCGCTGCCCTGGGCCACGCTCCAGAAGGCGCCCATCTTCATTGCCTTGATCTTGTCCGGCCCCATTACCTCGCATTTCAATCCCACGCTCTCACACATCTTGCGGGCGCGCTCGGCAAACATGGTTGGAGTCAGGCGATTGCTGGGCTCATTGACCAGCTCGCGAGTAAAGTTTTGCGACTCACCAACAATGCGAGCCTGTTCGAGCGCTTGTTGAAGTCTGGATTGATCAGAGCCTTGTGGGGCTACTACGGTCAATTCCTTCATGGTGAGGTCCTTACGGTCACTGCGGTAGGTGTCGGGATCAAAATCCGCGACGTAAGTACCCTCGACAATCGATCGAACTGCCTCTTCAGCACCGGTGGAAAGCTCCGGAACCGCAATTGCGCAGCTCTTGATCATCTTCGATTTGAGAAAGCGCACCGCTGTCCCAGCGGCTTTGCGCAGTTCAACGTGGCTGAAACTTGCCGCTTTCCCTGCGCCGATCGCAAGAAGCCTTTTGGCCTTGAGACCCTGAGGACGATGCAGCAGAGTGGTTTCAAACGCCTTCCCGGAGATTTCGCCTGAAGCAATAAGATCTGAGAGCGCCTTCTCCACGGCAACATCTTTTGATGCCAGGCGCGGCGCGGGTTTTTGCTTGTCTCCATGATCCAGAAGGACAACCGCGAGGCATTCGGCTTCAACTTCAGCGAGACTCGAGATGGCAAATCGAATATCCATGATGGTGCTTTCCTACTCCTAACGATTTTGTTAGAGCCTTTAAGCTTCACGGCTTAAGACTCGTTAAATTTGTTAACCCTTGCGGGCCCTGGCTACGGCCTCACGCGTCTCCCGCTCTGCAGTGCGGCGGCGTTCCGTTTCCCGCTTGTCCCAGGATTGCTTGCCCTTGGCCAAAGCAATCTCACATTTTATCTTGCCGTTCTTGAAATACATGCGCGTCGGGACAAGGGTGTAGCCACGCTGTTGCGTCTTGCCCACCAGTTTGCGCAATTCTTCTTTATGAAGGAGCAGCTTGCGTGTGCGCAAGGGAGCATGGTGCGCATAACCGGCATTCTCATAAGCTCCAATGTGCGCATTCAGCAGCCATAATTCACCGTCTTTGACCACGCCGTATGCGTCTTTCAGGTTGGCGCGCCCGGCCCGGACCGACTTTACTTCTGATCCGGAAAGAACGATGCCAGCTTCGATTCGCTCTTCAAGAAAATAATTGTGGCTGGCCGCGCGGTTGACCGTAGCATCGCGTTCGCCTGAAGCGATGGGGTCACGCTTGACGTTCTTGGGCTTGTTGGGCTCAGTTTGATGAATGCTGTGGCGGGCCATGGCAGCTTTCTGCTGCTTGCAGCAAAATTTTTATGCTAACACAGCGCAAAACAGGGTTACCAAAGTCGTTCTGAGATTGCACATAGTTAGGGTATAATCTGGCATTCCAAAAAGCACTATTTCCGGATACGGCAAAACGGCAGTTCCTTCAGTAAAACCCCCTAAAAAGAAGGAGTTAGACGAATCACGGAGCAAG
The DNA here is from genome assembly GCA_035277785.1 of Candidatus Angelobacter sp. GTDB lineage: Bacteria > Acidobacteriota > Terriglobia > Terriglobales > Acidobacteriaceae > Angelobacter. The sequence goes on from DATEJX010000325.1 coordinate 5,009, forward strand.
CAGGGAGCGTATGAGGAGAGTAGCGAGCACGGTCCTGATTTTACTGATGCTGTCAGCAGTGGGAGTGGCAGCTGAATCAGCCAAGTCTCTTTTCCATAAAGGGCAACAGGCGGAAGCGCATGGCGATTATGAAGGCGCTTATGAATTCTATCGCCAGGCGTACGATCAAAAGCCTGAGGACCTCAAGTATCGCGTTCCTTATGAGCGCCTCCGCTTTTTGGCGGCTGCATCCAAAGTCCACCGCGGACAGAAATTGCGTGACGAGGGCAAGCTACAGGATGCTTTGACGCTTTTTGAACAGGCTGCGGCCATTGATCCCAGCAATGATCTGGCGGCGCAGGAAGTCCGGCGCACGCAGCAGATGATCCAGAAGCAATCCCAGCCCGCAAATAAACCCGCGGCAAAGAATGAAGACGAAGATCCGCTCCGCCAGCGGCTGGAAGAAGCGACTCCGCCGGTAATGCTTGCGCCGCTGACGAATACTCCCATTGATGCCCTTGAAATGGGCCCGGAAGACTCGAAGGTTTTATACGAGACCATTGCAAAATTAGCCGGTATCAACGTCCTTTTCGATCCTGATTACACCTCCCGCCGGCTCACGCTCCGCTTGAAAAAAGTTTCTGTCCAGGATGCGCTGGATATTCTTGCGCTTGAATCCCGCACCTTCTGGCGGCCGGTAACGCCAAATACAATTTTTGTTGCGCAGGATACGCAGGCAAAACGTCGGGAACTGGAACAGAACGTGGTTAAGACGTTTTATCTGGGCAACGTGTCCGGGCCTACTGATCTGCAGGACATCGTAAACGCGATCCGTACCGTGCTTGAAGTGCAGCGCATCCAGCAGATTCCTTCGCAAAGCGCGATTGTGATCAAAGGCACTCCTGACCAGCTTGCGCTGGCGGAGAAGATGATCAACGACATCGATAAAGCAAAGCCCGAGGTCATTGTCGATGTGATTGTGGCGCAGGTGCGGCGCGACAAACTGCGCAGCCTGGGAATCACGCCCCCGCAGAATGCAAGCGTAGCCCTCCAGAACACCAGCATTGCCGGCACCACCAACAATGGAACTACAACCACCGGCAGCACTGGATCCACTCTGAACTTCAACGATCTGCAACATCTTAATTCCACCAACTACGCAGTTGTCATCGATCCGGTGAAGGCAGTCGCCCTGTTCAATGACAACGATGCCAAGCTGTTGCAGACCCCACGCATTCGCGCTACAGACAACGAAAAGGCCACGCTGAAAATCGCGGATAAGATACCGATTGCTACTGGCTCGTTTGGTACTCCTGTAGGCATCGGCACGGCAACGGGCGCTATCGGCGTCAATACCCAGTTCCAATACACGGATGTGGGTGTGATCCTGGAAATTACGCCGCGCGTGCATCCTGACGGTCAGGTCACGCTGAAGACCGTGATGGAAATTTCCAACCTGAACGGTTCTACCACGATCGGTGGCATTACACAGCCCATTATCAGCACCCGTCGCGTTGAGCACACAATTCGGTTGAGTGATGGCGAGATCAACCTGCTGGGCGGCATCAACGAAGACCAGGACACAAAAACGACGGGAGGAACTCCTTTTCTGGGACAGATCCCCCTGCTGAAGTACATTTTCAGCCGCGAGGACCATGAGAGAGTTACCAACGAGATCGTCTTCCTGCTGGTGCCGCACATTGTTCGCAATCAGGAACTGAACGACATCAACAAGAAGGCTTTCGATGTGGGAACGGGCAGCGGCATTGATCTTCACATTGCTGCGCAGCAACCGCCGCGTGCGGAAGCGCCCCAAGTTGCCACACCGGCTCCCGGTCTGCAACCCCGGCCTGCTGACAGGCCGCAACCGGCCGCGCAACCGGAAAGAAACCCCGCGGCTCCTGCCAATGCAGGCGCGGCTAACCAGGCGGCCAATGCCGTGAATCCGCCGGCACAGCCGGAAACTGCCGCAGCGCCAGCCACTGATGCTCCGGCATCCAGCGGAGCAGGGCCAGTCACGCTAAGGCTTGATCCGGGATCGGTGTCGCAAAAGCAGGGAAGCACGTTCACCATGAATGTGGTTGTGGGGCATGGGCAGGATATCTCTGCTGTGCCTGTCCAGATCAGCTACGATCCCAAGGTGCTGCAATTCGTGAGCGTAGCCAACGGAGATTACCTGTCCAAAGATGGACAAACCGCGATGCTGGTACACCGCGACGACCCGGTGAGCGGCAAACTGCAGGTGACGGCACAACGCCAGCCAGGCGTGGCTGGAGTCACGGGTGACGGCACCGTGTTCAGCCTGGTCTTTGCAGCCAAGGCAAAAGGAAACGGAACAGTTGCCATTACCATCCCTGCCGCTCGCAACAGCCGGAACCAGCCTCTGGAAGTGCTTGGTTCTCAGGCTCTTGTTAAAATCGAGTAAAGGGACTGTTTACCGATGGGGACGTTGTATTTCAAAACAAAGGCGAAAGTTGCCAGGCGGGACCGGGGCGTAACACTGCTGGAGATGATTATCGTCATCTCCATCCTGCTGATCTTGATGGGCGCGGCTGTTCCGGTGGTAAGAATGAGCGTCCGCCGAGACAAGGAAACAGAACTGCGGCGTGACCTGTGGGAGATGCGCGACGCTATTGATCGCTACCATGATGCCGCCAATAAGAACCTGTTCCAGATTAAGTTGGGGACTGATGGCTATCCGCCGGATATGGACACTCTGGTGAACGGGGTGGAAATCGCCGGTGGAAAGAAAATGCGGTTCCTGCGTCGAGTGCCGGTGGACCCAATGACAGGGAATACGGATTGGGGGATGAGGTCCATGCAGGATGATCCGAAATCGGACTCCTGGGGTGGGCAGAATGTGTTCGACGTCTATACAAAATCAACCGCCACCGCGCTGAACGGCACGAATTACAAGGATTGGTAACCGTTATGAAATCACGAGCTCTCAAGAATCAGGCTTCTGGATTTACGCTGATCGAAATGATCATTGTGGTGGCGATCATGGGAATCCTTGTCAGCGTGGCGGTTCCCATTTATCAAATCCACATTCGTCGTGCGCATGAGGCGGTGCTGAAGGAAGACCTTTACACCATGCGCAACGCTATTGACCAGTTCACCCAGGACAAGAGCAAAGCTCCTCAGGACCTGAATGATCTTGTGACTGCCGGTTATTTGCGGGCCGTCCCTAAGGACCCCTTTACTGACAGCAATACTACATGGCAAACCATGCAGGAAGACGTGCAGACGGCGATTGACCAAACCGCAATAGGCATCACTGACGTTCACAGTGGATCAAGTCTCACCGGCACGGACGGCACTGCGTATAGCTCGTGGTAATCGTGACCTCCCAACGCCTCTTCGCCGGAGCTGGAATTCGACGGCTGTATTCTTAAAGACCTTTCTTTCGCTGAAACGGCAAGCTTGAAATGTAGCGATCCCTCACGTGCAAAGTGCAGCAGGTTCGGGATGGAAGGATTTTTGCTACCATTTCCTTATGCCGGTTGAGACAGAGATTCAGACCACTCATCTACCACCTTTGAAAGCGCCTCGGGGAAGCGAAATAACCTGCAAAGGCTGGGGCCAGGAAGCTGCCATGCGCATGCTGATGAACAACCTCGACGAGGAGGTTGGGGAGCGCCCGCGCGATCTGGTGGTCTATGGCGGAACCGGGAAAGCTGCGCGCAATCAGCAGTGCCTGGAGGCGATTCTCAATTCTTTGAAGTCGCTCGATAATGATGAGACCTTGCTGGTGCAGTCCGGCAAGCCGGTGGGAGTCTTCAAAACCCACGAATACGCTCCCCGGGTTCTGATTGCCAACTCCAATTTGGTGGGTCACTGGTCCAATTGGGAGAAATTCAACGAGCTGGAGCGAGCCGGACTGATGATGTACGGTCAGATGACGGCAGGGTCCTGGATTTACATAGGCTCACAGGGAATTATTCAAGGAACGTTTGAGACTTTTGCCGCAGCCGCGGAAAAGAGCTTTGGTGGCGATCTTGCGGGCAAGCTGATTGTCAGCGGCGGCATGGGGGGCATGGGTGGCGCTCAGCCTCTGGCGGCAACCATGGCGGGCGCAAGCTTCCTTGGCATTGACGTTGACCCTGAACGGATCAAAAAGCGCCTCAAGACCGGCTACTGCGATTTCATGGTCAACACCCTGGATGAAGCCTTGCGGATCATCAAAAACGCTGTCCGGAAAAAAGAAGCGGTTTCAGTAGGTCTGATAGGTAATTGCGCTGACGTGATACCGGAACTGGCAGAGCGTGGCGTGCTGCCCGATATCCTGACAGACCAGACCTCTGCTCACGATCCTCTTAATGGGTATGTACCTAACGGCATGTCATTGCAGGAGGCGCTCGACTTACGCAAGCGCGATCCGCAGGGCTATCTGGAGCGCTCTCTGGATGCAATGGCCCGCCATGTGGAAGGCATGTTGCGCCTGCAGAAGATGGGCAGCGTAACCTTTGACTACGGCAACAACATCCGGACGTTTGCTTTTCAGCGC
>DATEJX010000326.1:0-25030 GCA_035277785.1 Candidatus Angelobacter sp.
GGTTTGCATGGCGACTCCCACCAGTCTTGACCCTCTGGACCACTTATTAGAAAAAAATTACTGGTTGAAATCTGAAATTGTGAGTACCTTATTGCGCTGTGACTACCGACCCTAAATGCCTGAAATGTGGCACAGATCTAACGCTTAACGAGCACGGAATAGCTCCCGTCCTTTGCGATCCTTGCGCTGGTGTCGCGGGCAAGAAGGCGCGCAAGTCCCTGCTTACCGGCACTTTGCGCGACTACCCGGCTACCACGCTCCTCCTGGCCATCAACATCGCCGTGTTTGTCGGGATGACGGTAATGGGCATTGGCATCATCAATCCAAACTGGAACGCGCTCCTGAGGTGGGGCGGCGATTACGGCCCCTTCACCCTTGGCGGCGAATACTGGCGCCTTATCACCGCCACTTTTCTGCATGCGGGGATCATCCACATCGGCATGAACATGTGGTGCCTGTACTATCTTGGCCCGATTTGTGAACGTGTTTTCGGTCGCCTTCAGACCATCGGCATTTATCTGCTCACGGGCATAGGAGGATGGCTACTCAGCCTGGCGCACACTCCTGACGGGCTTTCCGTCGGTGCTTCAGGCGCGATCTTCGGAATCGCCGGTGCGATAGTGGCGGGGGCAAAGTTTGGCGAGCTTTCGCTCAAACAGGGAGAAAGGAAAGCTCTGATCAGCAGCGTCGTGAGTTTTCTTATCATCAGTTTTGCGTACGGCGGTTTCAGCCGCGACGTTGACAACATGGCCCACGTCGGCGGATTCGTCTCTGGACTTCTGCTGGGGCTTCCGCTCGGTGGCTTTGCCCGCAAACACAAGCTTTATCAAGTGGGTATTTTCGCCGTAAGTTGTGCCATCTTTTTCGCAGCAGGTTACCAACTTGTTCAGGACCACGGCGCCAAGGGGCTACTGGCGCGAGCCGATGCGGCCAACGAGCGCAAAGACTACATCAAAGCTATCCGCCTTTTGGAAAAGTACCGTACGGATCAGCCCGACGACGTCGACACGCTCACCTGGCTGGGCGACCTTTATTCCGTAACCGATCAGCGCGACAAAGCAGCCGAGGCGTATCAGCATGCGCTCAAGATCAATCCCGATGATGAGGATGCAAAAGATGGATTGGAAGATCTGCGCGAAGCGGCACTCACGACAAAGAAATGACATAGTCTAGCGAAGAGAGAAAGCTTCCCAATTTCGACGATTTTCAGCAATCTTGGCAATTCTGGCAATTCATTTATCCTGTTCTCATGCCTCAATGCCTGAAGTGCGGCGCTGAACTGCCGGTTAATGAAGAAGGAATGGCTCCGGTTCTGTGTGACCGTTGCGCCGGACGCGCCACTCGACGCGCACGCGTGGGGATGAATAGCGGCACGCTGCGTGAATTCCCTGCCACTACCATTCTCACCGGCATCAACGTCCTTATTTACGCCCTGATGGTCCTGGCGAGCGGTTCTTTCTGGGAGTTTGGCGGCAGGACTCTCTATTACTTCGGCGGCAACTTCGGACCCGCGACACTCACCGGAGACTATTGGCGTCTGGTCACTACAGGTTTTGTTCATGCTGGTCTGCTTCACATCGGTTTCAACATGTGGTGTTTATGGAGCCTGGGACAGCTATCAGAGCGCCTGTTTGGCAGCTGGATTACCTTTGCCGTTTACATGCTTACTGGCGTCAGCGGGGCTCTTCTCAGCACCGCCGTGCACCCTACGCACCTTGAAATCGGGGCATCCGGCGCCGTATTCGGTATCGCCGGCGCCATTCTCTCCGGAATTAAATTCGGCAATGTAGCGGTATCAAGTTTCCAAAAGAGGCAGATCATCAGCAGCATGATCTTTTTTGTTATCTTCAACCTGGCGTTTGGCGCCGCTCTTCCTGGTATCGATAACTGGTGTCATCTCGGAGGACTCATCTCCGGCCTGATCTTTGGCATTCCGCTGGCGGTTGCTGCTGCCACGGGCAAGAAGGGTTTTGAATGGCTCACGATGATTCTGGCCGCGCTGGTGCTGGCTGGTGTCGGCGCACGAGTTGTGCAGGCCCGCGCTGCCGATATCAGACCGTTACTGCAGCAAACTTTGCGGTACAACGCACCGAATGAAGCATTCAACGTGCAGGCTTTGGCCTCTGCGCGCCAACTTACGACTCGGCCGCAACGACGGCCTCAGCAGTAAGAATGCAAGTCTTCCCACTGGGCCGTAAAGCGTGGCTCCGACTGGCTGCGACCCTTGCCTGCCTAACGATCCTGGTTGCTGGGATGATCTTTTATATGACCAGCATGCCGGGCCAGTCATTTTCGGGCACTCTGCCTCCACTCTCAACAGCGGAAGTTGTGGTAGCCGGCAATTTGAGAAAAACAACTACTTATCTCGCGGGCAATATCGGCGAGAGGAACATCATCGCTTATCCGCAGCTACAAACGACTGCCGCTTTCATTGAAAGCTGGTTCAAAAGCCTGGGATACGAGGTCAAGTCCCAGGAATATGTTGTGCAGATGAGAAAGGTACGCAACCTGAGCGCTGAAATACCAGGAAGCACGAGACCTGACGAGATCGTCATTGTAGGAGCTCATTACGATACCGTCTACGATTGCCCAGGAGCTGACGACAACACAAGTGGCATCGCTGCCCTGCTCGAATTGGCGCGGCTGCTCAAAGACAGACATCCGGCGCGCACCGTGCGGTTTGTAGCCTTTGTCAACGAGGAACCTCCCTGGTTCCAGACAGAATCCATGGGCAGCCTGGTTTATGCCAGGGAGGCGCACCGCAAGCATGAAAAAATTGTTGCGGCCATATCGCTGGAAACGATTGGTATGTATTCTGACCGGCCTGGAAGCCAGCAATATCCTGAACCCATGGGATTGCTCTATCCAGATCGAGGAGACTTTATCGGTTTTGTCGGGAATCTCTCCTCGCGCAGTTTGGTGCGGCATGCGATTGGAATATTTCGCCAGACTGCAACGATTCCGTCAGAAGGTTCAGCCGCTCCCGAATTCCTCAGCGGCGTGGGATGGTCTGACCACTGGTCGTTCTGGCAAGTTGGTTACCCAGCCATCATGGTGACGGATACAGCGCCTTTCAGGAACCTAAACTATCATCGCCCCACTGACAAGCCGGACACCCTTGACTACAATCGCATGGCGCGGGTGGTCAGTGGGTTGCAGAACATCCTTAGCGTATTAGCGAATTAAAGGCCAGTTTTGCAATCCTAAAAATCGCTATTGCGCGCTCGATCTGACTCCAACGTTTCGCTTTTCCCCAGCAATGGCCTCAGCAATGGCCTCAGCAATCTGCCGATGATTCTGTTCAAGGCTGTTCCTGGTTTGGTCAGCCCAGACGAAACCGTTACACGCTTCCAGCGCGTGCTGGTTCAACGCAAGCGCAGTTTGATAATCATGATGGCTGAAAAATTCCATGGACACTGTGTCAAGCAGCCGAACATACTCACCTCCGCGCCTGCCGGTTCGGTGTGCATTGATCTTCAGGGCGCCTCGATACAGTTCCTTCGCACGCTCCCAGTCCTCTGCATCGCTCGCGGAACGCGCCATTTGCACCGTAGTCGTTTCCACGTTCTGGTTGTTGGCGCCAAATACTGAAACTTGAAAATCCCGCATGCGCTTCAGGCCGGCCATGACCGCAGCGTGATTCTGGTTGATCATTGCCTCTTCCCGCAATACAGATTCCATCTTTGAGGAATTCTCGCCGCAGCATTCGAGGACCAGGTTTCGCGCATTCTCCAGGATGACTCTGCCTCGCGCACGATCTTCCAGTTGGTAAGCATAGAAGGCGGCCCAGTTCACCATAGAAAATACGAATCCGGGATCCGAGTCCAGCCCTTCACGCTGCTGGAGTGATGAAACGATGTCGGCAACCTGAACCCCTTCGGGCTTGTGTTGCTGAGCCAGAAGGCTCTGCGCGACCATCTGGAATCGCGTGAGTTCACCTGCATCGAAGGGAAAATAGGAACTGACGATGTTCTGAACCTCCACCAGCGCCTGCCCTCCCGGCATGTCTTGCTGGATCATCTTCTGCAGCACGTCGAACCTTTGCTGCAACTCCGCACCGCGACCCGGATAAGCCAGGAGCGTTTCTTCTGACATCCTCTTTTGTAATTCGTCAGCTTCCTGTGTGCGGCCCTGGCTCCGCTTCACTTGCGCCAATTGAGACAACGCCGAACTCATTGAATTATGGTCGGGATGATCACCTTGCTCAGCATTTTCGAGTTGCTGCTGCGCCAGTTTTTCTGCTGCATCGTAGTCGCCCGTGGAATTCCGGTTCCAGAACAACTGATTGAGCGCCATTTGATATTCGGGACTTCCCCGCCCGCTGGCGATCTCCGCCTGCAGCAGGTTGTTCTCCAGCAACTGCTTCGCTTGTTCTGCCTGCCCCGCGGCGGATTCATACTGGGCCAGCGTCGTTTCCTCGCTGATTACGTCGTAAGGCGAGCCATGATCAGCTTCCACCTGGGAAAGAATCTGCTTCTGGAGATCGACCGCTTCCGGGCTTGAGCGGTAGGCGGAGAGAAAACCCGCCAGGCGCCGCATAGCGACCAGATGCTGAAACTTGTCGCCCTCGGTGCGGGTGACTTGATCGCGCCACATGCGTTCGGCCTCATCAAGTTGCGCGTGCCTCTGGTAAAAGGAGGCCAGAGCCTCGTTGGGGTCACCGGTCATCGGAAACGGTGTTGAACCAAAAATCATGACGTTGGCAAAGACGACGTCTTTGAGTTCCGGCGCGGCAAGTCCAATGGTGCTGCGCAGGATGCGCTCGGCGTCATCCACTTCCCCTTCCTGCTCGCGAACGAAGGCAAGATTCTGCAGAAACGCCGTGTAAAGCTGGCTCCTCTTGGAAGAGCTTTCCTCGTCGGCGACAGCTGCCTTCAGGATGGCTTCAGCTTTGACATATTCGCGGCTCGCAAGCAGGTCCTGGACCAGCATGTAGCGGAGGTTCTTTCTCTTATTTGCAAATTCGGGTTTATTGCAGGAGAGGATGGCCTGGTCGTAGACCGATTCGGCGTCGAGATCGCGGCCAACGGTGCGAAACAGCCGAACAGCGGTAGCGACGCCCCTCACAAATCCCGGGGCCGCCGGGCCAGCTGCCTGAACCGCCGCCCAGCCTTGTTGTACCTGAGGAAGGACGTTGGCCCTGGAGTTTTTCACAAGCTGCTGGTCAGCCTGCATGAAGTATGCAGCCCCGGGCACGTTTGCGTTGGGAGGACGAGGTTGGAACTGACTTGCGAGCGTCGAGCCCGCCAAGGTCAATCCTGTAATAAGCTGTGCAACGATCTTGCGCATGCTACACCGCCTAATAGACACCGAATCCGATAGCAATGGCTACACACCATGAACGGTCGAGCTCACATCTCTTGCAGCGCAATTCAGTTCGGTATCAAAATGGCAAACTCTAAGCGCAACTCGGTTCAACTCCCATCCTGACACTCTAAGTGAACATTCAGCGTATAGCTAAGCGCGATCTGTATGCCGATGCGCGTTTAGCTCGGTCTGCCATCGGCTCACCTAAGATTTTTCTAATTTCAAAATCCGCCCCGTCAGTTGAAACATAAACCATGAAACGATCACTAGGATTAAGAGTGCCTCTTTCCGGAAAAGACAGAGCGCGAAAGAGCACAGTTGCGAGCATCCGCAACTGCCCGCAGGAAAGGAGACCGAACCATGCCACTCACAAGCGCAACAGGAACCTTCACCCGGGACATCATGGGCCGGTACGTCTGCAACACATTTGCCGAGGCGGTGAATAGTGGCCCATTTGATGTTGTGATCGTAGGCGGCGGGACATTCGGGCTGACGCTGGCGCAAGATCTGTTTGCCCGGACCGCGCCGGGACCATTCAAGCCCGGCAACTTTCGCATTCTGGTGCTCGAAGCAGGGCCGCTTTCACTGATTGAGCACGTGCAGGACATCCCAAACCTTAAGCTGAGTTCTCCAGGTGTGACCACAGACCAGACGCCCATTCCTCTCCCCACTGTTGGTAGTCCTCTGCCCAGCACACTCGCTCTTCTGCGCCAGCAGGGCCTTGATCAGCAACCTCTATTTGAAACCTGGGGACTGCCGTGGAATTCCAACGTGGTATTCGGAGGATTAGCTTACACACTGGGCGGCAGGTCACTTTATTTCGGTGGGTGGTCTCCGCGTTATATGGATACTGAGATGCCCACGGCTTCCATAGGTTCGCTCTCACAAGACCACATCTGGCCCGAAGTCATGGTGCAGGACCTCAAAGTGCGTTTTCTGGACGAAGCGGCAGAACAGACGGGAGTGGTCACATCCAACGATTACATCAATGGCGCGCTTCATGATTTCTTTCGCAAAAAGCTGTTTGATAACTACAGCTCAATTCCGAATCATGTCCCACTCAATGAACTGCCTGATTACATCAAATACGCCGGGGCCAGACTGCAAGCCCAGCTGAACTCACCTCCTTATCCGGGATTTGCTGACAGCGTAAAGCTCGACGGGCCTCTTGCAGTGCAGATCGAAACCCGGCCGGGATTTTTTCCCTTTAACAAGTTCAGCAGTGTGCCCCTGGCCATTACGGCTGCGCGCGACGCCGCCGCGCAATCCAATAATGACGACGCCAAAAAACGCCTGATGATCGTGGCTAAATGCCACGTGAAGCGGCTGATCACAAGGACTTTCACGCTAGCCACAGGCGCGTCAGTCCAGGAAATTGTGGGAATTGACACCAGTGACGGTTTCGTCGATCTATCGCAAGGGCGCCGCCCTGTAGTGGTGCTGGCCATGGGAGCAATCGAGAGCGCGCGCATGGCATTGGCAAGCTGCGGCTCCGTACCCAACTCTAACTTGTTCGGTGACAGCCTGATGGTGCATCTACGCAAGAATGTCCAGTTCCGCATTAACAGCCTGCCTGCCGGTCTTACGTTGAAGGACCAGGAACTCACTGTTCTTCTGGTGCGTTGCCGGACCACCATTAACGGAACACCCATGCACTATCACCTTCAGATTGTGGCTTCAGCCGTTCCCGCCTCAAAGCCGGATGTGAACGCTGAAGCTCTGCTTTTTCAGAGCGTTCCGGACCTGGATCATGTGCGCGTCTTTGCCAACACGCCCGCCGGCGTACTTGACGTTGTAATTCGCGCAGTGGGAGAAATGATGCCCAATCCCGTCAACAGCGTGACGGTGGGAGCCGAGACGGACGAGTATGGCGTACCGCGCGCAAATGTGAACCTTACGCGCAGCGGCACAGACCAGCTCATGTCTGCGATTGATCAGACGATCGACTTTGTCGCCCAAAACGTGTTCGGCAAAACGACAAATGCCGCAAGCGTTAAGCCTGACGGCCTGGGTACCACGTTTCATGAATCGGGAACACTGAGGATGGGTGATGAACCGGGCCGCTCCGCCGTAAACTCCGATTGCCAGTTCCACCACGTTACAAATCTGTATGCAGGTGACGCGGCTGTTTTGCCAACCTGCGGCTCGGCAAATCCAGTGATGAACGGTGTCGCTATTCGACGCAGGCTGGCCAAAAGGATTGCGCCCGAAGGTGAAGCGGATCTGGCAAAGCCCGGCTCAACAACTGGCCCACCGGTTTTCACCCCTGCCATGCCCTCAACAGCTCCAGTTCCCGGGGCTGTAATTTCGCTGTTTGATGGCACGAGTCTCGCCGGTTGGAGAATGTCTGGCCGGGGTACTTTCCATCTGGTGGATGGAGCACTTCAGTCAGTTCCCGGCTTCGATCTCGGATTGCTGTGGTCCACTACTCCCATGCCCCAGAATTTCCTGCTCGAACTGGATTTTTTCACTCGCACGTTTCAAACCAACAGTGGTGTGTTCGTCCGCTTCACCAACCCTGAAGCCGCAGGCTTCGCGAATAATGCCTGGGCTGCGGTTTCCAGCGGGTTCGAGATCCAGATTGATAACGCTGGCGCCGCAGCTCCACCGCAGCCACAGGGGTTGGCGAAACACCGCACCGGGGTGGTATATGCAATGAACTATCCCGGCGACCCGTCGCCTGATCCATCGCTGCCGGCGGCCACAGCGGGAGACTTTGCGTCACCGCAGAACGCACTGGTGCTGGGATGGAACCATTACAAAATCCGCGTGGAAGGCGATGGATTCAAGGTGAACCTGAATGGCACGGATACGTGCAAGTTCACCAACAAAGACCCCGCGCGCGGCCGTTTCTCTGCAACCGTTCCCACGTTCATAGGACTGCAGTCGTATTCCAATTACAGCTATACCACGGCATTCAAAAACGTGAAAATTACCGTGCTGTGAAGTTGGCTTCCGCGGAGGACACATTTACAATTCGCGAGCGGATCCCAAGGCATCTTGGGCCTCACCAACTTATGTCCGATAAATCAAACGGCTACGATGAAATTGCCCATCATTTCATCGCGGCCCGCAATTCGCGCATAGGGCCAAGGCTGGTACGGGAGTGGGCAGAAACTCTGCCCGCGGGGGCGGCAGTCCTTGATCTTGCATGCGGCCACGGCATCCCGAACGGGCCGGTGCTTGCGGAACAAGGGTTTGATCTCTACGCGGTTGATGCTTCACCCACGTTGCTGGCCGAATACAGGAAGCGCTTCCCCCACGCGCATACCGATTGCGCGACGGCTGAAGACTCTGACTTTTTCGGACGACAGTTTGATGCGGTGATCGCCTGGGGTCTGATGTTCCTGCTGCCGCTTGAAAATCAGCGCCTTGTCATCAGCAAAGTTGCTCGAGTACTGAAGCCCGGCGGCAAGTTCCTCTTCACCTCGGTCAAAGACGAGGTTCGCTGGAAGGATTCGCTGACTGACCGGGACTCGTATTCTCCCGGGGTTGAATGGTATCGTCGCGCGCTCAGCGAAGATGGCTTTGTGGTGGAGCGCGAGGAATCTGACGAGGGAGAAAACTACAACTTTTTCGCGCGAAAATCCCCGTAACGCCCGCGACTTCCAAAATAGCGCCGCGCCCTGCACTTCAGGACACTTGACACGCGTGCGCGCCAATGTACGAATTTCCAGCTGATCTGGGGCGAAGAAAATGATAAAGTGCCCAGATGGCCATCCGTATTTTGGCAGTCGGAATCTGTGGCCGAACCGGCCGCTCAGGCGGTGCGGAAAGTTGGTCTTTGACAATCTGAAATTTCAGCAGCGAGCATTCAAGGCAAAAAGGGCGGACACGACCCTCTGCTTGACAAATCGCCGGGCATCGAAGGCGGATCGCCGGGGATGAGTGGGGATGGATGGCGATGAATGCGGACCCGGGGGTATGCAAATAACAAACGACATCTGTGACACTTCAAAACTGTCTCAGCTTAGGGGTGCACCTCAATCCCGGGGTTGATTCTGCTAAGTCGTTATTTTTCGGGGTTGACGGGGGAGGGTAGGGCCGCACGCAGGTCTTGCCAGGTTGGTTAATGCTGCGCCTGATTGACCGATGAAATGTGGACTATATGGATGATCACAGCGTTGGATGTCCGGTGCGGGCGGAAGGTTACGGAGTGGAATGTATCAAAGCCAACGTTGCGGCAGCCGGCTTTAAGAGTTCGCGGTGATGGCATTGGCGGAAGAAGCTGCTACGGCTTGCTCCTCTTTCCATCCCGGACGGCCAAAGATGTGGCGCAGTTTGAGTTGCCAGGAGGGCGCTCTGCATACGTCGTGCCAGATGTCAGCCCATTCATGAAAGGCGATGCGCAATGGATTATAGGTGTTGATGTTCTTCGTCAGGCCGTAAATCACGCGCGCACGTTCCGGCTCAAAGGTGCCGAAAAGACGGTCCCAGATGATGAGGATGCCGGCATGGTTGCGGTCGAGATATTCATGGTTGGACCCGTGATGCACGCGATGGTGTGAAGGCGTGTTCAGCACAGCTTCCAACGGGCCCATGCGGCGAACGAGTTCAGTATGGATCCAGAACTGGTAGAGCAGGCTGATGGCTTGCATGGTCATGATCGTGAGCGGCACGAAGCCAACGAGCGGCATCCAGAGCCAGAAAATCCAGGACATGGCAGTGCCGGTCCAGGTCTGGCGCAACGCTGTGCCAAGGTTGTAACGCTGCGACGAGTGATGCACCACGTGCGATGCCCAGAAAAAACGGCACTCATGGCTGCTGCGATGGAACCAGTAGTAGCTGAAATCGTCAGCGAAGAAGACAAGCACCCAGGACCACCAGTGCCATCCAATATGAAAGAGAGCGAACTTATAGACGAAGGTGAAGATGCCCAGCACCAGGGCCTTGGCGCCCAATCCGATGATCACGTTGCCAATGCCCATGGTGAGCGAGGCAGCCGTGTCCTTGAGCTGGTAGAGGTCGCGTCGCATCACCGAATCGGCGACAGCCTCAAGCACCAGCAGAAGGATGAAACCTGGGATGGCCAGGTGGATCAGATCAGGAATCTGCGGCATGCGGAGATCAGTGTAGCGCAAAAGAATAAAAATCCTATCGCTGAATACACCGATCACACTGATGTTCGCAGGTCAAAGAAAGCTGAAAGACTAGTTTCATCTGCGTTTATGAAGCGTGAGTTCTTGGTGCTCAGTGGCAGGGTTTATCCGCAGCAATTACAATTTCTTGCGCGGCAAAACAGACGAGCAAGGAGCAATGATGGCAAGCGTAAAGCTAATGGTAATGTATCCCCGGCCAAAGGATATTGATGCATTCGAAAAGCTGTATCAGACAGAACATGTGCCCATGGCGGTGGAAAAGCTCAAAGGCAAGACGAAGTTTGTTGCGACCAAGGTGAGCGCTTCTCCGCAGGGTACCCCGCCCTTCTACAGAATTGCCGAAGTCCATTTCCCTTCCATGGAGGCGCTGCAGGCCTGCGCCGCATCGCAAGATGGAAAAGATACACTGGCTCACGGCATGAAAATTTCGTCAGGCGGCCCACCTGTGATCATGATCGCGGAAGAGGAGACATTCACATTTTAGGAAAGGCGTACCGCTGATAAACGCTGATGACAGTGATATTCACTGATCAACCCAAAGAATCCTTTCGATCAGCGTTCATCAGCGGTGAAATTTTGCATTCATACGGAGCACGATAGATGAAGGCAGTTCAAGTTCAGAAGACTGGTGGCCCGGAAGTTCTTACGCTTGTTGATGTCCCGGTTCCCAAGCCGAAGCCGAACGAAGCGATTGTGAAGATGGCGGCAAGCGGAGTGAACTTTATTGACGTTTACTTCCGCGAAGGCCGCTATCCTTCGCCACTGCCGTTTGTGGATGGCCAGGAAGGCGCCGGAACAGTCACGGAAGTGGGCAACGATGTGAAGACGCTCAAGCCGGGCGACCACGTGGCCTACAGCAACGTGCTTGGCAGTTACGCGGAATATGCGGCTGTCCCCGCGGAAAAACTGGTGAAGGTGCCGTCGGGAATCAGTGACGAACAGGCCGCAGCAGCCATGCTGCAGGGCATGACCGCGCATTATCTGGTCCACTCCACCTATGCGCTGAAGAGGGACGAAACGGCGCTGATCCATGCCGCTGCCGGTGGGGTTGGCCTGTTGCTGGTGCAGATGGCAAAGAATATCGGCGCACGGGTAATTGGCACTGCCGGAACTGAAGAGAAAGCTAAACTGGCCAAGGATGCCGGTGCTGACGAAGTGATCGTGTACACCAAACAGGATTTTGAAGCTGAAACAAAACGCCTGACGGGGAATAAAGGCGTAGACGTAATCTACGACGGTGTGGGCAAGGCAACGTTCGAGCAGGATTTAAACCTGCTCCGGCCGCGCGGCTATCTCGTCCTCTTCGGCGGAGCCAGCGGAGCCGTGCCGCCGTTTGATCCCATCAAGCTGTCGCAAAAAGGGTCGTTGTTCCTTACCCGGCCCACGCTCATGAATTACACCTCCACCCGTGAGGAACTTGAACTGCGGGCCGGCGACGTGCTCCAGTGGATCGCCGCCGGTAAACTCAAGCTGCGCATCGCTCACAAATACAAACTCACAGACGCTGCGCAGGCGCACCGCGACCTGGAAGGCCGCAAGACGACCGGGAAAATTATTTTGCTACCGTAAGAGGCGAGTACAAAGCTTCACGGGCTGAATGCTGACTACTCAATTCTGACTGCTCCAACTCGAGGAGGACAATGTCGACATTAGGATTCATCGAATACGAAAGGGCGAGCCCGGAAGTGCGCGCGGTCTATGACGACATCATGACCACGCGCAAAACCGACAAGATCAATAACTTCTGGAAAGCTCTGGCGCACGATCCCGTCCGGCTCAAACGCACTTGGGAAGACACAAAAACCATCATGGATGCGGGCGCACTGGATCCGTTGGTGAAAGATTTGCTCTACCTTGCCGTAAGCATCACCAACCAATGCGGCTATTGCATTGCTTCCCACACCGCCTCGGCGCGCAACAAAGGAATGAATGACGCTATCTTCAACGAGATGCTGGCGGTGGTGGGCCTGGCCAATGAGAACAATCGCCTGGTGGCGGGATTACAAGTCGAGATCGATGAGCCATTCAAAGCCATTGGCTAGCGCCAGGCGCAGATTGTATGAATGATTTCTGCCGCAGATTTGAAATGAACATCCCCGTGGTGCTGGCGCCGATGGGGGGTGGTCCCTCCACGCCGGAACTGACCGCGGCGGTTTCCAACGCTGGGGGATTGGGATCACTTGCCGCTGCGTACTCCAGTCCGGAGAAGATCACAGAAGATATCGCCAAAATTCGTACGCTCACAAAGCGGCCATTTATCGTGAACCTCTTCTCACCGGCAGCACAGGAGCCTTTGCACGGCGACGTTGAGGCGGTTTCAAAGTTTCTCTCCAGTTTTCATCAACGTCTCGGACTTCCCGCGCCGCAACTCCCTTCCAAGACGATAGAAGACTTTGAAAAGCAAATTGATGCCATCTGTACCAGCAAACCTGCGGCCGTCAGCTTTACGTTCGGATTGCTGCCGGCGAAAACAATGCAGCGTCTGAAGGCCGCAGAGATCTTTGTGATTGGTACTGCCACCACGGTCGATGAAGCCAGGCAGCTTGAGCACGCCCGTGTGGATGCCATTGTCGCGCAGGGCGGCGAGGCAGGAGCGCATCGCGGAACATTTGCCGTCCGCGCGGAGCAGGCTCTGATCGGAACCGTTGCGCTGGTTCCTCAAGTGCTGGATGCAGTCGGCGTTCCAGTGATTGCCTCCGGAGGGATCATGGACGGCCGGGGGATTACCGCCGCGCTGGCACTCGGCGCGAGTGCTGTGCAGATGGGCACGGCGTTCCTCGCAGCGAAAGAAGCTGGAACCAGCCCTGCTTATCGTGAAGCTCTGCTCAAAGCGCATGAAGACCAGACGACAGTAACGCGCGCATTTTCCGGACGCATGGCCCGTGGCATTCAAAACGAGTTCATCACAAAATGGAACCAGTCAGGACTGACCAATCTTTCTTATCCCTGGCAGAATGCTTTTACGCAGCAGATGCGGCGGGCCGCGTCTGCCGCTAACGACCCCGGACTGCTTTCATTGTGGGCTGGCCAGGGCGTTGGACTCATTCGGGAAGGAAGTGCTGCAGAACTAATCTCACGCTGGCGCGAGGAAATGAAATCTGTCTTGCAGAACCTGACCCGAAATGCAGAGTAACGTTCTTTGTAGACAAAAACGGCGCACCCGTTGAGAGTGCGCCGGAAAAAGAAAACGCTAATTAGTCGCCATTGGGCTGAGACTCAGGAGCATGCATCACGCGGAACGTGCTGCCGCCGTTGGCCCAGATCAGGACCAGTGCATCCTTGCCTTGCGGGATGCTGGTTAGATCGTGCGTAGCGTCAGAGGCACTGTTGACCTGCTGGCGATCAACTTCCACGATCACATCGCCACGCGAGAGGCCGGCGTTATCCGCAGGGCTGCCAGGAATAACGTTGGTGATCACTGCCCCTTCCACGTTGTTCGGAACCTGCAGTTGATCCCGCACGTCCGGGGTCATGTCGCTCAACCCAATCCCCCAGCGTGCCTTGCCATGCGGGGCCGCCGTGCTGGCAGACTGTTCGCCTTTCTGGTTCATAGGTTCAAGCGTTACCGTGATGTTTTCCGATTTGCCGTTGCGCGCAATTGCCAGCCTGACCTTATCTCCCGGCGCTGCCTGGCTTACCTGCGCCTGCAACTGTCCGGAGCTTTCCACCTTCTTACCGTTGAACTCCGTGATCACATCGCCGACTTTAAGCCCGGCCTTGGCTCCAGCCGAGTCCGGTTCAACCTGGCTGATGACGGCGCCGCTCGCCTGGCTCATGTGGAAGAACTCCGCGTTCTCCGGAGTCACATTGGTGATGCCGACTCCGATGCGTGCATGTTCAATCTTTCCATCCTTGATGAGCTTGTTGATGATCGGCTTGGCGAGCTGCGATGGAATGGCAAAGCCCATCCCTGAGAACGTACCGGAGGGAGAAATCAGGAAGGTGTTAATGCCCACAACTTCGCCGCGGGTGTTCACCAAAGGCCCCCCGGAATTTCCCGGATTGATGGCGGCATCTGTCTGGATAAATTCGCCCGGCTTGCGCGCATCATCTGAATATGGATTAGTGCGATTCAGCGCGCTGACAATTCCCCGAGTTACCGTGAACCGGAAGTTGTAAGGATTGCCGAACGCAAGCACAGTTTGTCCGGGCTTTAATGCGCTGGAATCGCCCCAGGGAATGCTGGCCAGATTGTTCGCATTAACCTTGATGACCGCGAGATCGGTCAACGGATCAGCGCCAATCAGCTTCGCCGGAAGCACGCGCTGATCATTCAGGGTCACGCGGATGTCCGTTTCGCCTTCGATCACGTGATTATTCGTCACAATGTATCCATCGGGCGAAATAATGATGCCGCTGCCCAGTCCATGCTCAATCTGCGGACCACGCCGCATCTGCGGGAAATTGAAACCAAACGGACCAAAGAACTGCTGGAATTGGTTTTGGTCCTGATCATCCGGCCCCTGGCTCTGGCCCTGGCTTTGCATTGACTGGCCGCGGTTTTTTGACGTGACCGCTACATTCACCACAGCCGGTGTAACATGCGCTGCCAGCGCTTCCATGGCATGATCCAGCGCCGTCAACGCGTTCACGCTGTTGTCATCCAAAGCAGGCGCAGCTGAAGCTGGGGTAGCTGCGTCGGCTGCTGCGGGTTTGAGAATTTCGTAACTGCCCACTCCAACCGTCAACGCCAATGCCAATGCGCCGGCAATGATCCGGTTTTTCGTGAGCATCAGTTTTTGCTTACTCATCCACATCTTCATGTCCTCACCTTTTCCTTCAACTAATAATTTAGTTATAAAAACTCGTTAAATTCCCAGCGCCGCATGAACGCGCAAAATTACGTTTAGGTTTTGCTGGGAATGGATTTCTGTACTTGGTTTACGGGAACCAGCCACCGCAATTGCTGTATGCTAAGGCGCCAACCGTCTGCTCCTGCCGTTACCACTTGTCTGGTTTCAATCACCAGCAAAAACTTTTCTGCTTGCTTCTCAGCCAAGTTGTTCATTTGCTTCGGATGAGTGTATCCGGCCATGATCACAGGCGGATGTTCCACGTGCCTGGCTTTAACTTGCCTCTCTGTTGGGCCAGCGGCTGCTCTCCTGCGCTGTATATGCCTTGCGGGAACATAAAGGGACTTTGCTGCCGGCGATTCAACCGAGTTTGTTCTCATCTCTGCAGGCCATGGCCGGACTTCCGCAGCACGAGTCGAAGCTTGTGCGCTCGCCTTGACCATCTGCACAGACGAAGTTGTCTCAGAGCTTTTTGGAGCATGTGTTGCAGCTGCCAGAGTTTTTGTGTCACTCCCAACGCGCACCAGATCAGGCGCGCAAGAAACTGAAACTCCGCTGATCATCGCCAGCACAATCACACCCGGAACCGCCGGCTTCCAATTCTGGGTATTCCCGCTGCGTTTCGGATCCAGGATGCGCCCCACCCTGACTGACAACTGCCGTATGCGACTCACCGCCGCCTGCGCCAGCGCTATCTGCCGACGCATAAAGCTCTTTTCCGCCACGCGGGCCAGACATTCAGCGTAGGTTCTGGGGCTATCTGTGTGCTCGAGCACCTTGTCGTCGCACGCCATCTCACGCTGCAATGACAGCTCTCTCTCTATCCACCAGATGCCTGGGTGGAAGAACAACACAGCTTTCACAATCTTCTGCACCAGGTTGGTCCAGTCATCGCGACGCCGGAGGTGCGCCAACTCATGCAGGATCACATGCTTCAGCTCTTCCGCAGCTGCTTCCTCCATCATCCATGCCGGAAGTATTACTGAGGATTTGAAGAACCCGACGGCTGTGGGTACCTGAACGCTCTTCGAGACTAGTATGGAAACAGGACGGTGTTTTCTAAATTCTGCTACGAGCCCGTGGACTTCAGGGGCTAGTTTTTCGTCCGTGAGATCAACACAATCTTTCCTTAACTCACGCAATTGCCAAACCGCCATTCCGACCCGCAACAATCCAAAGCAAGCCAGCGCCAGCCACGCAAGCGAAACATAGAATGCAACCGTGAAAGGGATTGTGATGATGGCCTGAGCTGAAATCATCCCGCCAACGTTGCCGCTGAATTTCAGATCCAGCAGCGGTAGCAGTGCCGTTGCCACCAGCGCGGAAAACCAGATCACAAATTTTGTCTGAGAACTTTTTTGCTGAATGAATCGCAGTCCAAGCGCAACAGCCAGCGTCAGAATAGAGCCTTCTGCCAAACAGTAGAGCAGTCGTTCAAAGGCAACCGATGAGAAAGATTGGAGAGACGGAGCTACCATTATTCCTCCCCTCCTGATGATTGAAGCAACTCCCTCACCTTCTGGAGTTCTGCCCTGTCAATCCCCTTGTCTTCCAACAGATTCAGAACCAGCAATTCATGGGAGCTCTTGAAAAAACGATTAACCAGGTTCCGTATCTCAAAGCGTGTCGCCTCTTCCCGGCCGACCAATGGTGCGTAAATGTGGGCTCTGCCGTCTTTCTCGTGCTGAACGTATCCCTTTTTTTCCAGGATTCTGATGGTCGTCAGTACGGAGTTGTACGCAAGTGCTGGCTTTTCCGGCAACGCCTCCAGAAGCTGATGCACTGAGGCTGGCCCCTTTCCCCACAGGACTTCCATCAGCCGTAACTCCGCCTCCGTCAAAGTTGGCGATTGTTTCCGAGGCAATTTCCCTGGCTCCTTGCAATGTTGCTTATTTACTTAGACGCGGCTCGGAGCAAATAGTAACTAATTTTTTAGTTAATGGCAATCAGAATAGGGTTGAAATCATTGCAACTTATTTATTTTCATAAACTTGGAGATTAATGTCGCGCTCCTGCCCGCTCACCGGTCTGGGGTGCTGGGCGATCGTCTTGGTTATCCGGGATTGGAGCACCAGAACAGCATCAGAAAGCACCTGCACTCCCGAGCTTTGCCACGTAAAAGCTTGTTTCTCCATGTCAGCGCAGAGATCTCGAATCATCGAGCTGAGTCTTCTCAGTCGCTCAGACGCAATGAATGAAAGTAGCGATTCAGGGGCTTCTCGCGCATTCATTAGTTCGTTTACAGTCCAGGCAGTGAGGCGTGCGTCATCAATAGCCTGCCTGAATTCCTGCAATGCCGTTTTGTCGAGTGTGATCTCTTCGGATTTCAGCTCGTTTTCAATCGTTCGCAGCTCTGACGTGATACTGCGCAAACGGTTTGAAAATTCTGGGAGTGCGTTGTTCATCTTTCCTGCACCTCAGGTAGAGGTACAGTAAACCAGTTTCTCTGCAAACTCGTCGTCAAATCCGCTTTAGCAATCACATCAATGATTACGCCGGTAATCTGCGCTTTGATCAGTGGAATTAGGTTAAAGGTTTTTAATTTGACCGGAAATGAATCGACCATTTAGCGCGAGGAGACACCCTCCGTATATTTCTTCGGCTGCTGTTCAAAAGCTTCTTTGCACCCGGCGCAGCAGAAATAGAACCATTTCCCTTCGTGCTGCGTTTTGTAACGCGTCTTAGCCGTATCCACGCTCATTCCGCAGATCGGGTCCTTTGCTTCAGCATTCAACACCGGCAGGTTCTGCGATAATTTTGTTGTCGCCGGAACAGCTTTCTTCATCTCCGCTGCACTGCGCACCTGAACAATTTCAGCCAGGATACTTACTGCAATCTCTTCTGGAGTGCCTGCTCCAATATTCAGCCCCGCAGGTACTCTTACCTGTTCCAGCATGCTTTGTGAGATTCCCTTTTTGCGGAGGTATTCAAACACCTTCTGCGCTTTGGTACGGCTCGCCACAAAAGCTATGTAACCAGCCCCCGATTGCGCCGCCTGCTCCATGGCTTCCTCATCTCCTTCTCCCTGCGTTGAGACCACCACAAAGCTGCGCTCCGTCATCCTTACAGCATTCAGATGGAATTCTCTTTGCTCGTGGAGTTCAGCATCAGCAAAATCTTCCCTCTTCAATGCATCAGCAGCCACTACTGTCGCGGCATAGCCAATAGTTCTTGCAAGTTTCGTGAGCGTTTGCGCAATCAGTGACCGGCCCAGAATCACCAGGTGTGGACTGGGAAGGATGGGCTCGATGTAGATATCGAGCGCTCCTCCGCTATGGCAGGTCATGGTGTAGTCCACAATTCCTTCTTCTGAGCCGTCTGCCGAAGGACTGATCCGCACCAGCCGTGGACGCCGGTCCGCCAGCGACTTCAGCGCTTCTTTCACAACCACGGGCTGTGCACACCCGCCGCCAATCCATCCCAAAATCTCCCCGCTGGGCAGGATGATGGCCTTATCTCCTGGCTTCCCTGAACTGGGAGCCTGGCAGCGAACCACCGTGGCCGTAGCGAACGACTCTCCATGGGCTATCAGCTCCGCCGATTTTTTCAGAAACTCGTCAATCATTTTTTCGCCGCTTCACCTTAAACAGCCGTCTGCGTTCTCGTCCTATCATCTTGAGCGACTGCGAGCGACGAAGGAGTGAGCGGGAGTCGAAGGATCTATGCATTTGGGTTTTAAAACCTCAATTCGAGCACTATCCATGGGTCAAGTGTCTCTCCAACTTCAGCAAACTCTCCAGGTTGTGCGCCGGTGCAAAGACATCAATGTGTGGCAGCGCCGCGCTCATCCCTCGAGTCACCGGCTGGTAATCCTGCATGCCCAATAGCGGATTCAGCCAGATCAGCTTCCGTACTCTCGTCTTGATGGCCGCCAACTCCGCTGCAAGTGCCTCCGGTTCGCCGGTGTCCCAGCCGTCGCTCAGGATGATGAAAATCGTGTCCCGTGTAAGCAGCCGACGCGCGTGCAGGAAATTGAATTCGTGCAGAGATTCTCCAATCTGCGTTCCACCCGACCATCCGGCCGGTTCCTGTGCCAAAGCCTGCAAGGCATACCGTAGATCGCGTGTACGCAGCAGCGTTGTAATGTCGCTGAGGCGAGTACTGAACAGGAAAGTATTTACTCTCCTGAAATGCTTCTGCAAGGCATAAGCAAAGCGCAGCAAAAACAAACTATACGGATTCATGGATCCGCTGATGTCCAGCACAATTACCAGCCGGCTCTGCTGCCGCTTACGGTTTTTGAAACTGAGGTCTATCAGTTCGCCGCCGCGATGAATGTTTCGCCGAATGGTGCGCCGCAGATCAATCTGCTTTCCTGCTGTCATAATCTTGAGCCGACGCGAAACACGCAGGCTCATTCGTTTGAGCAGTTGTGCGGCAATCTTCTCCATGTCGGCCAGATCATCTTGTGAAACCTGAGAGAAATCGGTTTTCTTGAGGCGGTCAGTTTTGCTGCCGCCCAGCACAAATCTCCCGCCATCTTCTACTTCTACTTCTTTCGGGCTTTTTCCCATGCCCAGCAGCGAAACCGCGCTGCTCTGGGGCTGTTCTTTGTTCTGCTCGTTTTTCATGGCCGGTTGCTGTTCGGAGTGCCTGTCCACCTCGCGCCAGAACAACCAGAACAAGTCGTCAAAGCGGTCCCACTCTTCTTTTGAAGAGCACAGCACGGCGCGCAATCCTGTTTTCAGCAACTCACGATCTTCAATGCCTATGAATCGCGCCACCTCCAGAGCGTCCAGCGTTTCCTTAATGCCCGCCAAAAGCCCTTCCGTGCGCACAAAGCGACAAAAACCGGTAATCAGTTCCGTCATTTCGCCGCGCGCCTGAGACATGATTTATCTGACTTCCGAAATTAATTCTTCCAGTCCCGCGGCCTTGATCTTGGCCGCATCTTCAACTGACTTGGAGAGGCATCCGAGCGTGGCTTCTGCAGAACTGGCGTCCAGCCTGCGCCGCCCCAGTGACATCAATGCCTGTGCCCAATCCAGCGTTTCCGCCACGCCGGGAGCTTTGCTCAGGTGCAACTTTCTCGCCGCCTGCACAAAACTCACCACCTGCCGTCCCAGTTCCTCTTCAATTCCGGGCAACCGTGCAGTCACAATCTGCAGCTCTTTTTCCATGCTGGGATACTCGATCCAGTGGTACAGGCAGCGGCGTTTCAGTGCGTCGCTAAGCTCACGACTGCGATTGGAAGTGAGCACCACAAAGGGAACATGCCGGGCGCGAATGGTTCCCAACTCGGGGATACTGATCTGAAAATCAGAAAGTAACTCGAGAAGAAAAGCCTCGAACGCCTCATCAGCGCGGTCAACCTCATCCACCAGGAGCACTGGCGAAGTATCTTCTGCCTGGATGGCCTGCAGCAGAGGCCGTTCCATCAGGAACTCGCGGCTGAAAATGTGCTTTTCTTTTTCCTCGACAGTTTCGCTGCTTGCCTCTTCAATCTTGATCGCAAGCAACTGCTTCTGATAGTTCCACTCGTAGACGGCTGAGTTTACGTCCAGCCCTTCGTAACATTGCAGGCGGATGAGGCGAGTGCCGAGGAACGAAGCTAGAACCTTACCCACCTCCGTTTTGCCCAGACCGGCGTGGCCTTCCAGCAAAACCGGTTTGCCCAGTTTCAGGCCCAGAAAGATCACAGTCGCCAGAGCTGGATCCGTGATGTAACCAAGATGCTCAAATCCACGAACCACATCCTGGACTTCCCTGATCTGTTTTCCCTTGGCAAGGGTCGGAGGCATAAAAGCTGTTACCGCTTTCCTCCAGTGCCATCGGCCGGTTTATCAGTCTGAGGCTCTGGTTCGCCACTCTCTTCAGAGCCTGAAGAGCCTTTTCCTGTGAAACTGGCTTTCAAAGCAGAGAATGCCAGTCCCACTCCGCTGATCGGCTTCGGAGCGCTTGCAGCCTGTGCGGTGTCACCCGATTGCAGCATCTGGCGAAAATTATTAGTGAACTGCTGAAACATGATGTTGGACACTTCATTGATCATGCGCCCGCCCATCTGCGCCAGAATGCCAACAATTCCCAACTCTGACACGCTGGTCACTTCTGTGCCGCCGCTTTCCAGCGCTTTCAGCTTACCCGTCATCTTCATTGACGCGCTGCCTTTGCCCCGCGTGTCCTGTCCTTTGCCCAGGATCTCAATCTCGTATGCCGCCGGATCGATGCGCACGATCTGCACTTGTCCCTTGTAATCGCTGACGCTCGGGCCTACTTTTACGCTGATGGCGCCTTTGTAGGTCTTCTCGTCCACCTGCTCGGTGATCTGTGCGCCAGGCACACATGTCACCACTTTGCGCGGATCGCTGAGAAACGCCCAGACTTTGTCGACAGGCTCCGGCACTTCAAATTTCTTCTCAATGGTTACTGCCATGGACGGTTACCCCGTGACTCCTTTCTCCTTCAGGATGTTCCACACTTTCCACGGCGTGACGGGCATATCAATGTGCTTCACGCCCAGATGCGCCAAAGCATCCACCACTGCGTTCACGAACGCAGCCGGCGAGCCCACGTTCGGCGATTCGCCGATTCCTTTGGCCCCAAATGGATGATGCGGCGAAGGTGTTACCGTCTTGTCCGTCTCCCAGTTGGGCGTCTCCACCGCTGTTGGCAGGAGATAGTCCATAAACGTTCCGCCCTGTACGTTGCCATTTTCGTCGTAGTCAATCTGCTGCATGAAGGCAATGGCCAGTCCCTCTGTCAGACCGCCGTGAATCTGTCCTTCAACAATCATTGGATTAATGATGTTGCCGCAGTCGTCCACCGCCAGAAAGCGGCGGACTTTGATCTCACCCGTGCCCTTGTCAATGTCAACTACGCAGATGTAAGTTCCAAACGGGAACGTCAGGTTGGGTGGATTGTAATAATCCACTGCTTCCAGCCCCGCCTCCACATCGGGCGGATGATTGGTGTACGCCGCGAAGGCGATATCCTGGATTGTCTTCGATTTGCCGGGAGCTCCCTTCACAAAGAATTTCCCCGGCTCCCATTCCAAGTCCTGCTCGCTGCACTCCAGCAGGTACGCCGCAATCTTTCTCGCCTTCTCTCGGATCTTGCGGCATGCCACTGCTGTTGCCGCGCCCGACGTTGGCGTACTTCGACTGGCATAAGTGCCAAGCCCATAAGGAGCAGTGTCGGTGTCGCCCTCTTCTACTGTGACGTCAGCGGCAGGTATGCCCAGCTCTTGCGCAACAATCTGGGCATACGTGGTCTCGTGCCCCTGGCCCTGGCTCTTGGTTCCCATGCGGCATATTGCTTTCCCAGTGGGATGGATGCGAATCTCAGCGCTGTCGAACATCTTGATGCCCGCAATGTCAAACGTATGTGCCGGCCCTGCGCCCACAATCTCGACAAACGTCGAGATGCCAATCCCCATCAGCTCGCCCTTTTTCCGCTTTTCTGCCTGTTCTTTGCGCAGAGCGTCATACCCGATCTTATCCAGCGCCAGTTCCAGGTTCTTTTCATAGTCGCCACTGTCATACTCCCAGCCCAGAGGTGATTTGTAAGGGAACTTATTCGCCGCAATAAAGTTTTTGCGGCGCAGCTCCACCGGATCCATCTTGAGTTCCTGCGCCAGCACGTCGACGGCTCGCTCAATCAGATACGCAGCTTCGGTAACACGGAATGAGCAGCGATACGCAATCCCGCCCGGAGCCTTGTTGGTATAAACGCCATCCACCTCGCAGAACGCATTCTTCAGGTCGTAGTTGCCGGTGCAAATTGAGAACAATCCCGCCGGAAACTTGGTTGGTTGCGCCGCGGCATTGAATGCCCCGTGATCTGCCAGCGTCTTTACCCGCAAGGCTTTCATGGTGCCGTCTTTCTCCGCAGCTAGTTCGGCTTCCATGTGATAGTCGCGAGCAAACCCGGTGGACATCAGATTTTCCGAGCGCGTCTCAATCCACTTCACTGGAATGCCGGTCGTCAATGAGGCTACTACCGCACAAACATATCCGGGATAAATCGGCACTTTGTTGCCGAATCCGCCGCCAATGTCAGGCGAAACGACGCGGATATTGTTCTCCGGAATGCCACCCACCAGAGCAAACAGTGTGCGATGCGCGTGCGGCGCCTGCGAAGTGAGATAAACAGTCAGTCGCCCGGTCGCACGATTGAAATCCGCCACGCAGCCGCAAGTCTCCAGAGGCGCAGGATGGCAGCGCTGGAAAAATGCATTTACTTTGGCTTTGACCGGCGCGTCCGCAATTGCCTTGTTTGTGGTGTCCCTGTTCCCCACTTCCCAATGGAAGATGTGGTTGTTCTTTTGCTCACGATCCTCGCGCAGGATAGGCGCGCCCGGGTCCTGGGCTTTTTTGGGATCCACCAGCACCGGCAGCTCTTCATACTCAACTTCCACCAGTTCAGCAGCATCAGCCGCCGTGTAGCGGTCTTCTGCAACCACAAAAGCAACTTCCTGTGACTGGAACAGGACTTTTCCGGTGGCCAGCACCATCTGCTTGTCGCCGGAAAGAGTCGGCATCCATGCCAGACCAGCCTTGGCCAGGTCCTCGCCGGTAATAATTGCCAGCACGCCGGGAAGCGCTTTAGCTTTTTCAATATTGATGCTCTTAATACGGGCATGCGCATACGGGCTGCGCACCAGTTGCCCATAAACCATGCCGGGCAGGTTTACGTCATCAACGTAATTTCCTTTGCCCTGGATGAAGCGGAGGTCTTCTTTGCGTTTAATGGAGTGGCCCATGCCACCCACTTCAGGAGTCGTCTTAAACATTATTTTGTACCTCCCGTGGCCATCGCTTTCTCGTTCATCCTTTTCGCCGCGTCCAGCACAGCCTTCACAATGTTCTGATAGCCGGTGCAGCGGCACAGGTTTCCGGAAATGCCCCAGCGGATGTCATCTTCTGTGGGATTTGGGGTCTTCGAAAGCAGCGCGTAAGAAGACATCAGCATGCCCGGCGTGCAGAAGCCGCACTGCAACCCGTGTTCCTGCTTGAATCCTTCTTGCAGAGGATGCAGAGCCCCATCTTTGATCAAACCTTCCACGGTCATGATCTCCGCCCCATCAGCCTGCACTGCAAACATGGTGCAGGACTTGACCGTTTTTCCATTCACAATCACGGTACATGCGCCGCAGTTGCTGGTATCGCAGCCAATGTGCGTGCCGGTGAGCGCGAGCGTTTCACGGATAAAGTGCACCAGCAGCAGCCGCGGCTCAACTGCGGCTTCACGCTCGCGACCGTTGATCTTCACTTTGATCATCTGTTTTGCCATATCCAAGTCCTCCGTCTGCCGCGGAACTGCTATTTCCCGGTACGTTCCATTGCCTTGGCAATGGCGCGTTTGGTCAGCTCTTTCACCAGGCCACGCTTGTATTCGGCTGGCCCACGCAGGTCAGAGCCGGGTTGGGCATCTTCCGCCGCCAGCTTCGCCGCCTGATCAATCGTGGCAGGGTCCGGCTTTTTGCCGCGCAGGAAGTCTTCGGCCTTCTTGGCCTTGATCGGCGTCGGTCCTACATTGGTGAGAGCAATGCCGGCCTTTTGAACCGCGGCTGAGCCATCCAGCGTAAGCTGGACTGCTGCGGCAGCCGTGGCAAAATCACCCACTTTGCGCTCTAGCTTGAAATAAGCTCCGCCACTCTTCGGAGCCGGAATGGGAATACGGATTTCCGTCAGGATCTCGTCCTGTTTGAGGGCCGTGGTGAACAGAGTGATGAAGAATTCCTCTATGGGAATCACGCGTTCGCCCTTCGGACCAGTTGCAACAACTTGCGCACCCATCGCTGTCATCGCTGCTGGATGATCGTTGGCCGGATCGCCGTGCGCCAGATTTCCGCCAACCGTAGCCAGGTTTCTTACCTGGGGATCAGCGATC